>NZ_JBHRUG010000031.1:153014-543240 GCF_042646605.1 Litchfieldella rifensis
GCGTCGTCTGCCAGGGCATTACGCAGAAGAGTGGCCTGGGCTTCGTTCCAGAACGGGGCATCGGCCAGTGCGATGTCGTCAGGCAATGGAGCGTGGCTCTCGATGAATTGCTCGATGGCAGCGGCATCGGCGGGCAGGCCGAGTTGTTCGAACAGTTCGCTGAAGTGATGGATGGGCTGCTCCATGGGGCCTCCAGGCGGCTGGCAAGACTCTCCTACCTTAGTCCCTTTGAGGCCGCCGTGCCCGGAAGGTGCGGCATGTTTCTCAACGCTCGCCCACCAGCGGAGTGACGAAGCGTCGACGTCGTTCGTCGCTGGGCAGGGGTTGAGCCAGCAGGTGGATCAATTTGCTCATGACGGCTTCCGCGGTCATGTCGTCGCCGGACAGGACACCGGCGTCCGCGAGGCCGCGTCCGGCGGCATAGGCGCCGATGGCGATGGTTCCCAGGGGGCACTGGCTGATGGCGGCCAGCAATTTTCCTTCCCCGGTCGCCTTGGCCAGCGCGCCAAGCAGCATCGAATCTTCGGGGGCATTGCCGCCTCCCCAGACTTCCAGCAAAGCACCGTGGATCCGGTCGTCGTTCAGCCAGTCCGCGACCAGGTGAGGGGCGATGCCCGGCCATAGCACGATTCTGGCAACGGGAGATGCCCCCAGGGCGCGGTAGTCCTGGAGTTCGAAGCGCGGTGCTCCACGCTGTGGCATGTCGAGTCCCCGATCATCGAACAGGATGGCCTGATGGTCGACGATTTCGCCCAGCGGTGGGCAGTTGGGACTGATGAAGGCGTCCGGGGCATAAGTGTGCCACTTCCGTGCGCGTACGCCGCGCAGCAACTTGCCGGCAAAGCACACCGCCACTTCCTGCAGGCCGGGTTGTGCCGCGAATCGCAGCGCATCTTCCACATTGTCGAGGGCATCGCTGGACGGCGCCCCCAATGGGCGCATGGCTCCGGTCACCACCACTGGCCTGTCGATGCCTTGAAGCTGGAAGGCCAGACTGCTGGCGGTCCAGGCCAAGGTGTCGGTGCCATGCAGGATCACGAAACCGCGATAACGAGTATGCTGGGAGGCAACCAGCCTTGCCAGATCCTGCCAATCGCCGGGCGTGGCGCCACTGGAGTCGATCGGCCGGGATGTTTCCATGATCTCGAAGTCGGGTAGCGACTCGCGGCGCGCGGGAGGTAGCGATTGCAGCGCTTGTTGCAGGCGTTGTGAAAAATCGCGGCCCGGTTCCAGCCCGCGGGCGCCCTCGACCATCCCCAGGGTTCCCCCGGTATAGATGACGAGGAGGGAAGGGGGAAGCTGGGACATCGACAATCTCCTGTGCTGAGGATACGGCGTTGGCGTTCTGAATGGCGCCATGATAGCCGATGCGTGGCACCCGGCGGAATTTGTCGTCGACATCAGTAGCGCAGGATGGCCTTGGCGCGACCGGTGGAGGGGGGCTCGGCGTTGCGTGCGGGTCAGGCTTCCAGGCGAATCAGACGCCCGTGGAGTTCGTCCAGCGACTCGGCGATGCGCAGGACTTCCTCGGAGGGGATCTGGCGAATGGTCTCGCCACTCTCGCGATCGATGATGCGAGTCACGGTGCGATTGTCATATTCGTTGATATGAAATTCGACCCCGTAGGGGCGCATGACTTCGTTGATGCGAGCGATGGGCTCGACCAGTTCGCCATGGGTGGGGGGCGCAGCGGGACCGGTGACCGAATCCCTTTCGGGAAGCGGCGTCGTCGTCTTGCCGAGCTGAGCGAGCATGCTGTCGAGGCGCTGCTGGACACTCAGGCCCCTGGTGGCTTGGCTGATATCGTGGATCAGATCGCTCATGATGAGCCCCTCCTTGGTCATGGTGGCCATTGGCACAAACGATTATCGGCAGGCCGATGGATAACTTGAGGGGCGTCAAGAGGAGGCGGCGCGAGTCGGCGTCAGGCCTCTGCTATGGCGGCCTGGGGAGTGCCCAGGCGCTGGACCATGGCTTCGACCATGCGTGCCGAGTGCGTGGCGGCCTGATCGATGAACGCCTTGAAGGAAATATTGGATGCCTGGCCGGCGATATCCGACAGCGCGCGGATCACGACGAAGGGGCAGCCGTAAAGGTGGCAAGTCTGAGCGATGGCGGCGGCTTCCATCTCGGCGGCGAGCATGGTCGGGAAGCGTTCGCGCGTGAGAGTGACGGCGGCGGGGTCGGCCATGAAGATATCGCCGGTGGCGATCAAGCCTTCCGTGACGCGCAATTCGCCCAGGTCGTCAATGCATTCCCGAGCGACCCTCACCAGGTGCGGGTCGGGGCGATAGGCGGCCGGCATCCTGGGTACCTGTCCGTGCTCATAGCCGAACACCACCGCATCGACATCGTGGTGGCGCACTTCCGAGGAGATCACCACGTCGCCGACTTCGAGGTGGTCGCCGAAACCGCCGGCCGAGCCGGTATTGATCACCGCTACGGGATGGTACATGTCGAGCAGTAGCGTGGTGCCGACCGCCGCATTCACCTTGCCGATTCCCGATTGCAGGATCACCACCTCGACGCCGTGGAGTCGGCCGGTATGAAAGGTCGAGCCAACATGCTGGCGGGTCTGGCGATTGTCCAGGCGTGAGGTCAGCAGGGCGACTTCTTCGGCCATGGCACCGATGATGCCGATCTTCTTCATGCTAAGGGGTCCCTGTTCGGCATGGTATAGATGCCCAATAATGGCTACGAGCTACGAGCTACGAGCTACGAGCTACGAGCTACGAGCTACGAGCTACGAGCTACGAGCTACGAGCGTTTCATTGTCTGCGGGTGTTTGGTTTTCATTCGCGGACGACCTGGGTCTCAGGGGAAGACTTGCGTCCATTCGTCACGCTTGGCGAGGAAGCCGTGCGCGATCTCCTTGGCACCCTCCAGGCTGTGGCTCGCGGCCCAGCCACACTGCATCTCGTTGCAAGCCGGCACGGCGTCGGCGTTCAGCACGTCGTTGAGGGTCTTTTCCAGCAGGCGCAGGACGCCATCGTAATCGTCGTGGTTGATCAGGGCGATATAGAAACCGGTCTGGCAGCCCATGGGGCTGATGTCGACGATCTTGTCGCTATGGTTGCGCGACAACTCGGCCATCAAGTGCTCCAGGGAGTGCAGCGCCGGCATCTCCATGTGCTCCCGGTTGGGCTGGCAGATTCGCATGTCGTACTTGTGGATGGCGTCGCCGTTATCGCCGACCTTGATCCCGGCCAGGCGCACGTAAGGGGCCTTGACCTGGGTGTGGTCGAGGTTGAAGCTTTCCACGTTCATCTGCTGCTGTTCGCTCATGACAGGACCTCGAGGCGTATGAAACAAGATGCGAAGGGCGCGCATTCTACCGCAGTGCGCTCAGTCCTGCATGGCATCATGGAGTTCCGCGGCGAACAGGGTGTTCTCCAGTAGCGAAGCTACGGTCATGGGGCCGACGCCGCCGGGTACTGGGGTGATGTGGCTGGCGCGAGCCGCCGCCGGCGCGAATTCCACGTCGCCGACGAGACGGCCGTCATCTTCGCGGTTGATGCCCACATCGATGACGATGGCGCCTTCCTTGACCCATTCGCCCTGGACCAGGCCGGGTTTGCCGACCGCGACTACCAGGAGATCGGCGCGTCTGACGTGGGATTCGAGGTCGCGGGTGAAGCGGTGGCAGATGGTGGTGGTACAGCCGGCCAGCATCAACTCCAGTGCCATGGGGCGCCCGACGATGTTGGAGGCCCCGACGACGGTGGCATCCAGGCCGCGTACCTTGAGGCCGCTTTCCTGAAGCAGCGTCATGATTCCCTTGGGGGTGCAGGGGCGCAATACCGGCAGCCGCTGCGCCAGTCGCCCCAGGTTGTAGGGATGAAAGCCGTCGATGTCCTTGTGCGGCAGGATTCGTTCCAGAATCGGGCGCGGGTCCAGATGCTCGGGGAGGGGGAGTTGGACCAGGATGCCGTCGATACTGGGATCGACATTCAGGTCATCGACCAGCCCCTCGAGCTCCCGTTGCGTCGTGCTGGCGGGAAGTTGATGACGCAGAGAAGCGATGCCGGCTTCTTCACAGGCGCGGTGCTTGTTGCGCACATAGACTTCCGACGCTGGATCTTCGCCGACCAGAATGACGGCAAGCCCGGGAATTCGTGCGCCGGCCTGGCGACGAGCCTCGACCTGTCGGGCGACCTGTTGGCGGACGTGGGCGGCAATGGCCTTGCCATCGATCAGTTGGGCGGTCATCAATGTTTCCCCTGGGTATGGGCGGTAGCACGGATAAGGAAAGATCCCGATTTTCGCACGCCCGGGCGTGCAGTCAAAGCGCCGACATTTGCGCAAGTGCCTGATGATGTTGCTAAGGGCTTGACCAGCGGCGAAACATACGTAGAATACGCCTCGCATTGACGAGCCCAGGTGGCTGTCCGTCAAGGCCGTGCAATATGCCGGCGGGGTGTAGCGCAGTCTGGTAGCGCGCCTGCTTTGGGAGCAGGATGTCGGGGGTTCGAATCCCTCCACCCCGACCACAACCAATTGATTCTATTGTAATAATTTTATCAGGCGGTTGCAGGCAAGTGGCTTGAGGCCGTAGAATGCGCCCATAGCTCAACCGGATAGAGCAACGGCCTTCTAAGCCGTAGGTTGCAGGTTCGAGTCCTGCTGGGCGTGCCATCCTTCGATGGTGGCGGTTGGCAGGTTGGTCGGGCCGAGTGTCGATATGGTGGATGTAGCTCAGTGGTAGAGCCCCGGATTGTGGCTCCGGTGGTCGTGGGTTCGATCCCCATCATCCACCCCATTGTCGACGCCTAAGGTTTGAAGCCCCCTTTACGGGTGTCATGTTTCATGTGATGGTGGATGTAGCTCAGTGGTAGAGTCCCGGATTGTGGCTCCGGTGGTCGTGGGTTCGATCCCCATCATCCACCCCATTGCATGATCTCTTGTTGTTTCTTTTCTTTCCCGTCCCGTTCGCCTGGCCTTGCGTGCGCCGTGACTATCATGGATGGCGTGCCCGGCATGTGTCGTCATGATGACCCGTGGTCCGGGGTCGGTGGTGTCTCGCCCCTTGTATCCTGCCGCATCGCCCCCATAGTCAAGACACGGCGCGCTTGCCAGCGCGTGGCGAGGTTCTTAGAATTACTCTTTTGATCTTCCAACGCATTCAGTAGAACGCCCCCAGTCGGTAGAGGACTATTCATGCAAGTTTCCGTCGAAACGACCTCCCAGATCGAGCGCCGCGTCAAGGTTCAGGTGCCGGCGGGCGAGGTCGACCAGGCCGTCACGGCCCGCCTCAAGGACACCGCCAAGAACATCCGTCTGAAAGGTTTCCGTCAGGGCAAGGTGCCAATGGCCGTGGTTCGTCAGCGCTTTGGTCGTGACGTGCGTAACGAGGTGGTGGGCGAGATGATGCGTGAGCGCTATGTTCAAGCCATCACCCAGGAGAGCCTCAACCCCGCCGGCTACCCCCAGATCGAGCCGACCGTCAACGAGAACGGCAAGGACCTCGAGTTCATCGCCACTCTCGAGGTCTATCCCGAGGTCGAGCTCAAGGGGATCGAGGGCGCCGAGGTCGAACGCCCGGTGGTCGAGGTGTCCGACGCCGACGTCGAGCAGATGATCGAAACGCTGCGCAAGCAGAATGCCTCCTGGGAGGGCGTCGATCGTGCCGCTGACGAGGGCGATCAAGTCACTATCGACTTCCAGGGGTTCCTGGACGACGAGCCCTTCGAGGGTGGCCAGGCCGAGAACCATGACCTGGTGCTGGGCTCCGGCAATTTCATTCCGGGCTTCGAGGAGCAGTTGGTCGGCGCCAAGGCGGGTGACGAGCTGGAGATCAAGGTGACCTTTCCGGAGGACTATCAGGCCGAGACCCTGGCAGGCCAGGAAGCAACCTTCAAGGTCAAGGTTCACAAGGTCAGCGCCCAGCGGCTCGCCGACGTCGATGCGGACTTCATCAAGCAGTTCGGGGTGGAAGACGGGGACGTCGAGAAGTTCCGCGCCGAAGTCAAGAAGAACATGACTCGTGAAGTGGGGCAGGCTGTCGATAACCGCATCAAGCAGCAGGTGCTCGAGGCGTTGAAGAACGCCAACGATATTCCGGTACCTCAGGCGCTGGTGCAGCAGGAGACCGATGGTCTCAAGCGCCAGGCGGCTCAGCAGTTTGGCCTGGGAGAAGATTTCGACGTGTCCCAGTTGCCTAACGAGTTGTTCACCGAGCAAGCCAAGAGTCGGGTCCAGGTCGGCCTGTTGCTGGCCGAGGTGATCAAGGTCAACGAACTCGATGCCAGCGACGACGAGATCAAGGCCAAGGTCGAGGAGTTGGCCCAGCAATATCAGGAGCCGCAGCAGGTCGTCGACTATTATCTGAGTAACGAGCAGCTCAAGAATCAGGTGAAATCGTCGATATTGGAAGAGAAGGCCGTCGAAAAACTTCTCGAGCAGGCGACTGTCAAGGATGTAGAGATGTCCTACGAGCAGGCGCTGCAGGCGGCACAGCAGCAGGCGGAAGCCGATGAAGGTGCCGACGAGGACAGCGGCGAAGACGCTACCACGACCTGAGCGGCTGCTGAGAACGTTGGCAGGCCCGGGGGGAAAACCGGGTCATGTCACGGTTTCAAGGCGCGAGGGCTCTGTCTCAGAGCCCTGGCTTCAGTCATCGGATAAAGGACGCCTCACTGATGGGTAACGAGTTCGATATACAAAATACCGGCGGCCTGGTGCCGATGGTGGTCGAGCAGAGCGCGCGCGGCGAGCGGGCCTACGACATCTACTCGCGCCTGCTGAAGGAGCGCGTGATCTTCCTGGTCGGTCCGGTGGAAGATTACTCGGCCAACCTGATCGTGGCTCAGTTGCTGTTTCTCGAGTCCGAGAATCCCGACAAGGACATCCATCTGTACATCAACTCCCCGGGGGGGTCGGTAACAGCGGGTATGTCCATCTACGATACCATGCAGTTCGTCAAGCCCGATGTGTCGACCGTATGCATCGGTCAGGCAGCGAGCATGGGGGCATTGCTGTTGGCCGGTGGTGCCGCCGGCAAACGATTCTGCCTGCCCAATTCGCGGATGATGATCCATCAGCCGCTGGGCGGCTACCAGGGGCAGGCGTCGGATATCGAGATTCATACCAAGGAAATCCTCAATATCCGCCATAAGCTGAACCGGATCCTGGCGCACCATACCGGTCAGGATATCGACACGATCGCCAGAGACACCGACCGCGACAATTTCATGGACGGTGCTCAAGCGGCGGAATATGGCCTGATCGATGCCATGCTGGATAAGCGTCCGGCTTCCTGATAGCGTAAATTCAAGGCGCATTAGAGACAGGCAACTCCCGGCGGTCCTAGGGCCGCCTTCCGTTAAGAGGTACGCGAATGGCCGACGGCAAAGGCAAGGACGAGAATGGCAAGCTGCTGTACTGCTCGTTCTGTGGCAAGAACCAGAACGAAGTCCGTAAGCTGATTGCGGGTCCGTCCGTCTATATCTGCGATGAATGTGTCGATTTGTGTAACGACATCATTCGCGAGGAAGTCCTCGAAGCCGACGCAGAGGGCGAGGAAGATCGCCTGCCGGCTCCGCGTGAAATTCGTCACACGCTCGACGATTACGTGATTGGCCAGGACCGCGCCAAGATGGTGCTGTCGGTTGCGGTCTACAATCACTACAAGCGTTTGCGCGCCGAGGTGAAGTCGGACGATGTGGAATTGGGCAAATCGAACATCCTGTTGATCGGGCCGACCGGTAGCGGCAAGACGCTGCTGGCCGAAACACTGGCTCGGTTGCTGAATGTGCCCTTCACCATCGCCGATGCCACGACCCTCACCGAGGCGGGTTATGTCGGTGAAGACGTCGAGAACATCATCCAGAAGTTGCTTCAGAAGTGTGACTACGACGTCGAGAAGGCGCAGAAAGGGATCGTCTACATCGACGAGATCGACAAGATCTCGCGCAAGTCGGACAACCCTTCCATTACCCGCGACGTCTCGGGCGAAGGGGTGCAGCAGGCGCTGCTCAAGCTGATCGAGGGCACGACGGCCTCGGTGCCGCCCCAAGGGGGGCGCAAGCATCCACAGCAGGAGTTCCTGCAGGTCGATACCGGTAACATTCTGTTCATTGTCGGCGGTGCTTTCGCCGGCCTGGACAAGGTGATACGCGATCGTGCCGAGAAGGGCGGTATTGGTTTCAATGCCACGGTCAAGAGCAAGGACGATGGCAAGGGGGTCGGTGACATATTGGCCGATGTCGAGCCCGAGGACCTGGTCAAGTTCGGCTTGATCCCCGAGTTCGTGGGGCGTCTCCCCGTCATTGCCACCCTGACCGAGCTCTCCGAGGATGCGCTGATCCAGATCCTCACCGAGCCCAAGAATTCCCTGATCAAGCAGTATGCGAAGCTGTTCGAGATGGAAGGGGTGGACCTGGACTTCCGCGAGGACGCCTTGCGGGCAGTCGCGGCCAAGGCCATGGCGCGCAAGACGGGTGCCCGTGGCCTGCGCTCTATCCTCGAGTCGGTCTTGCTCGATACCATGTACGAGATCCCGTCTCTCGAGGGTGTCTCCAAGGTGGTCATCGACGAATCGGTGATCGCCGGCGAGAGCGAGCCGTTGCTGATCTATTCGCAGCAGGACGAAACCAAGGTGGCCGGCAAGGGCGGTTGAGCCGTCGAAGCGCTTGAGTCGAGCTGTCGAAGCGCTTGAAGAGGGGCCGCCAGCGGCCCCTCTTCTCGTGTTATCCACGGGCCGTCTGGCTTGTAAATTGCCATCCTCGCCCCCATCACCCGATTAAATCCCGATTGTTGAGGAACGTCTGCGATGCAGCAGAACGCCGAACAGACCCTGAGTCTGCCATTACTGCCCCTGCGTGATGTGGTCGTCTATCCGCAGATGGTCATTCCGTTGTTCGTGGGGCGCGAAAAATCCATCCAGGCACTGGAAGCGGCCATGGATGCCGACAAGCGGGTATTGCTGGTCGCCCAGCGTGAAGCCGGCCAGGACGACCCGGATAGTGCCGACCTGTTCGCCGTGGGGACGGTGGCCGAAATCATGCAGCTCCTGAAGTTGCCCGACGGCACCGTCAAGGTGCTGATCGAGGGAACTTCGCGCGCCGACGTTGGCAGGATCACCGTCACCGAGGAAGGTTACAGTCAGGCCGAGGTGGTGTTTCGCCAGAGCGAGCCGCTCTCCGAGCGTGAGCAGGAGTCGCTGGTGCGGGTGCTGCTTAACCAGTTCGAGCAGTACGTCAAGCTGTCCAAGAAGGTCCCCAACGAGGTGCTCAACTCCCTCACGGGCATCGAGGACCCGAGCCGTCTGGTGGATACCGTCTGCGCCCACTTGTCGCTCAAGATCGACGACAAGCAGCAACTCCTGGAGATGGACCGGGTGCGCGACCGGATCGAGCACTTGATGGCGCTGATCGAATCCGAGATCGATCTGTTGCAGGTGGAAAAGCGCATCCGCTCGCGGGTCAAGGATCAGATGGAGAAGTCCCAGCGCGAGTACTATCTCAACGAGCAGATGAAGGCCATCCAGAAGGAGATGGGCGAGCTCGAGAACGTGCCCAACGAGGCCGAGAAATACGAGCAAGCCATCAAGGAATCCGGTATGCCCAAGGAGGCTGCCGACAAGGCCAATCAGGAGCTCGGCAAGCTGAGGATGATGGCGCCGACCTCGGCCGAGGCCACGGTGGTGCGCTCCTACCTCGACTGGTTGGTTTCAGTGCCATGGAAGAAGCGCACCCGGGTCAAGCACGACCTGGCGCGTGCGGCCCAGGTGCTGGACGAGGACCATCATGGGCTCGAGGAAGTCAAGGAGCGTATCCTCGAGTACCTCGCCGTGCAGAAGCGGGTCAAGAAGCTCAAGGGGCCGGTGCTGTGCCTGGTAGGCCCGCCCGGGGTGGGCAAGACGTCACTGGGGCAGTCCATCGCCAGGGCCACCAACCGCAAGTATGTGCGTCTGGCGCTGGGTGGTGTGCGTGACGAATCCGAGATCCGTGGGCATCGGCGGACCTATATCGGTTCGCTACCCGGCAAACTGATCCAGCGCATGAGCAAGGCTGGGGTCAAGAACCCGTTGTTCCTGCTCGATGAAGTCGACAAGATCGGCATGGACCACCGCGGCGATCCAGCGTCGGCGCTGCTCGAAGTGCTCGATCCGGAGCAGAACGACAAGTTCAGCGACCATTATCTGGAGCTGGACTACGATCTGTCCGAGACCATGTTCATCTGTACCGCCAACTCGATGAACATCCCGAGTCCGCTGCTGGATCGCATGGAGATCATCCGTCTCCCCGGTTACACCGAGGACGAGAAGCTGGCCATCGCCAGACGCTACCTGGTGCCCAAGCAGTTGAAGGCCAATGGCTTCAAGGTTGATGAGTTGACCTTTGCCGATGAGGCGTTGATGGAGCTGATTCGCTACTATACTCGTGAAGCCGGGGTGCGCGAGCTCGAACGTCAGATCGCCAAGGTTTGCCGCAAGGTGCTACGTGAGCGATTGGAGGCCGAAGGCAAGGAGGGGGCGCAAGCGCCCCGTGCCCTGACGGCGGCGGACATCGAAGAGCATGCCGGGGTACGTCGTTACAGTTATGGCCTGGCCGACCAGGATGATCAGGTGGGTCGCGCGACCGGTCTTGCCTGGACGTCCGTGGGTGGAGAGCTGCTCAATATCGAGTCGGTCGTTACCCCTGGAAAAGGGCGTATCAACAAGACGGGGTCGCTGGGCGATGTGATGAAGGAATCGGTCAGTGCGGCGCTCACTGTGGTGCGTGCTCGTGCCGTTGCGCTGGATATCGATCCGGAGCGTTTCGAAAAGGAAGACCTGCATATCCATGTACCCGAGGGCGCCACGCCCAAGGATGGTCCCAGTGCCGGGATCGCCATGGTCACGGCCATGGTATCGGCATACACGGGGCGTGCTGTGCGTTGTGACGTTGCCATGACCGGCGAGGTCAATCTGCGTGGCGAGGTATTGCCGATTGGTGGATTGAAGGAGAAATTGCTGGCCGCTCGGCGCGGTGGTATAAAGAAAGTGCTTATACCCGAAGAGAACCGCCGGGACCTCAAGGAGGTGCCGGATAATATCAAGGATGCGTTGGATATCAGGCCCGTTCGATGGATCGATGAAGTCCTGGAAGCGGCATTGGTAGGAAAGCCGGAGATTGAGGGTGACGAAAAACGACCCGATGACCCCGCTTCTTCCCGTTCGATGATCAGTACGCATTAGTGATAATTGCTCTATCATGGCGGAGTGAAAACCCCGCCATGGTGGGGTTTGGCGCCAAAGGTTGCTTGACAGATGTTTCATCGCATTGCTATAAATTGCGCTTTGCTGTGATCGCGTAAGCCACCCAAAGATAACGCCGAGTAGAAGTCAATTTCCGTAACAGTCAAGGGGTGAAGTGTGAACAAATCCGAGCTGATCGAAGCCATCGCTGCGTCTGCCGACATTCCCAAGGCGGCAGCCAGCCGCGCGCTCGACGCCATGGTCGAGAGCGTTACTGAAAGTCTGAAGAAGGGTGACTCCGTGTCGCTGGTGGGGTTTGGTACCTTCTCTGTCAAGGAGCGTGCCGCGCGTACTGGCCGTAACCCGCAGACCGGCCAGCCGATCGAGATCAGCGCCGCCAAAGTGCCTAGCTTCAAGGCCGGCAAGGCGCTCAAGGACTCGGTCAACTAAGACGCTGACCCGAGGTTAGCGGGCTTAATGACCCGTCATCAGGCGCACCGCAAAGCGGTGCGCCTTTTTGTTGCCGGTTTTCCGGGCGTCGAGAGGGCAAGGTGGTCTGTCCAGATCCTTGTCGGGTCGGGCAGTGAGTCGAGCCTTGGCCGCGGTGCCGGTTTGCCGGGTATAATGCGTTGCGTTTTCGTGCCAATCTTCAACCGAGGCCAGCATGCTGCAAAGTATTCGGGATCGCTCCAGGAACTGGGGCGCAAAGATCATCATTGGGGTGATGGTCGCTGCCATGGCCCTGTTCGGAGCCGATGCCTTGATAGGCTTTTTCACCGGCGGATCGGATGACATTGCCAAGGTCAACGGTCAGTCCATCACCCGCCAGCAGGTCGAGATGGAAGTTCAGCGGGCGATCCGTAGCGGCCAGGTGCCACCGGATCAGGAGCGGGCCGTGCGGCGCCAGGTGCTCGATGAACTGATCACCACGTCACTGCTGGACCAGTATGCCGAGGAAGGCGGCTTGCATCTGTCCGACGAGCAGATCGATCAGGTGATCGTCTCGCTGCCCGAGTTTCAGGATCAGGACGGTCATTTTTCCCGTGATCTCTTCCGCAATCGCCTGGCCAGTGCCGGCTATACGCCTTTGGCGTTTCGTGAAGCCCTCAAGGTCGACATGCAGCGTCGGCAACTGCAGCAGGGACTGGCGTTCAGCGACTTCACGTTGCCTTCCGAGCGCGAACGCCTGGTAGCGTTGCAGCGTCAGACCCGCAGCTTTCGCTATCACACGCTGGGTGTCGACGACCTGGAGGCCCCGGTCGATGTCAGTGAGTCCGAGTTGAAGGCGTATTACGAAGCCCATACGCAAGACTACCAGCGTCCCGAACAGGTACGCCTGGAATATGTGATCCTCGACCGTCAAGCCCTGGCCGACAAGGCCTCGATCGATGAGCAGGACCTGCGCGATGCCTATGCGCGCCGCGCCAGCAACGCTGAGCGTCGAGTGTCGCATATCATGGTGACGTTCAACGGCGAACGTAGCCGCGAAGAAGCCCGTGCACGTCTCGAGGAAGTGCGCGGGCGTCTCGCTGAAGGGGGGGACTTCGCCGATCTGGCGGCCGAGTATTCCGACGATGGCACCACGGCTGAAGACGGTGGGGATCTGGGCTATATCAACCGCGGTTTCTTCGGCGAGGCATTCGAAGACGCCGCCTTCTCACTGGAGGAAGGTCAGGTTTCTCCTATCGTCGAAACCGACAACGGTCTGCATTTGATCAAGGTAACCGAAATCGAACTGCCGCCGTTCGAGGCGTTGCGCGATGAACTGCGTGACGAAGCGGCGTTGTCCGCCGTCAGTGACGAGTTCAACCAGCGGCTGCAGCAGCTCATCGACGAAAGCTTCGCGGCCGATGACCTGGAAAGCGTGGCGCAAAGCGTCGGTATCGAACTCCAGGAAAGCGACTGGGTCTCTCGTGCCGGTGGTGAAGGCGTGCTCTCCGAGCCTGGGGTCATGGACGCCGCTTTCAGTCCCGATGTGCTGGAGGAGGGCTTCAACAGCGAGGTCATCGAGCTCGATGAAGATCGCCATATGGTGCTGAGGGTCGCCGACCACCGTGAAGCGACCGTTCTCGATTTCGAGGAGGTGCGCGACCAGGTCGTGGCCGCCGTGAAGTCCAGCAAGCAGCGTGATGCATTGCTCGAGCTGGCGCGTGAGCGGGTATCGGCCTTGCAAGAAGGCGACGACACGACGCTCGAATGGCAGCAGGCCGACAATGTCGCTCGGCAGTCGCGGGGCGATGTTCCCGAGGCCGTGCATCAGGCGGCATTCCGTCTGCCTCACCCCGAGAACGATGCCCCGGTCTACGGTCACGCCGTCACCGAGAATGGCGTGGCGATCATCGCGCTCGATGCGGTCGAAGACGGCAACGTCAACGATCAGGCGGAAACCTTCGTGGCGCAAATGGCCGAGCGCCTGCGGGCCCAGGCAGCGATCCAGGCGTTGCTTGCCGATCTGCGCCGCAAGGCGGATATCGAGCGCCTCTGACGACGAGTGTATGAATGCGCGGTGAGATACCGCGCATTTTTTTCAATCATTAGTGTTATAGTATAACCATTCTTCGTCGATGAGTGAGGTCATCATGACGATCCAATCGCGCTCGGGGCCGATCCCCGTGCACGTGATCACCGGCTTCCTGGGCAGCGGCAAGAGCACCCTGATTCGCCATCTGGTGGCTCACAAACCGCACGAAGAGCGTTGGGCCATCGTCATCAACGAGTTCGGCCGGGTGGGCATCGATCAGGCGATGGTCGAGGCGGATGACGATGTCATCGTCAAGGCATTGCCGGGTGGCTGCATGTGCTGCCAACTGTCATTCGTGCTGCAGGCATCGCTGGTCAATCTGTTGCATCGCTACCGGCCCGATCGTCTGATCATCGAGCCCTCGGGGTTGGGGCACCCGGCAGGACTTCTCGATCTGCTACGCGGCGAGGCCTTTGCGGGTGCCCTGCAGGTGCATGAGGTCATCGCCTTGCTGGATCCCAGGCGTCTCGAAGATCCACGCTCGCGTGAACACGACACGTTCCAGGATCAACTGTTGATGGCCGATGGTGTGGCCTTGACGATGACGGATCTGGCGAGCAGCGCTCAGCGCCAGGCGGGCTGGCGCTATCTCGAGGCCATGTGGCCACCCAAGCGGTGGGTGCTGGAGGCTGAGCACGGTCGGATGCCAATGTCTCTGCTGCTCGCCGGTCACCAACATCTGCGGGAGGTCGAGACATCCGATCGACACGGTGCCGAAGCGCATCACGCCTTGAGGGATGCGGCACCGGCGATTGCCCTGGAGGAATTCCGCTACCGCGAGCCGTCACCGGGCCAGCCGGTATGTGAGTCGGGCGAGGCCCTGGGTCATGCAAGCCTGGGGTGGCGCTGGCATCCCGACGATCGCTTTTCGCTGGATGCGTTGACGATGTTTCTCGATCGTATGCCGGCAACGCTGCGGGTCAAGGGCGTGATGCATACCGATGATGGCTGGAAGCTCTATAACCGCGCCGGGGGCTGCACCACCTTGACATCCACCGCCTGGCGTCGCGATTCGCGTCTGGAACTCATCGGTCTGCAAGCGGGGTTGCCCGAGCGCGAGCCGCTCGAAAGTCGCTTGGCAGCCTGCCTGCTCGATGCCGAGGCGATGGGGGCCCGGTAGGTGGCCGGCTCGCCCCGCTCAATCGTGCAGCGGGAAGTCTCGTAGCCGGGGACGCTGGTCATCCTCGATGCGGACCTCCCAGCCCTGGTTCGGACGCCAGTCGCCGAGTACCAGGCGTGTGGCGGGATGGCCATTCACTTCCAGCCTGTGCTCGGCGGGGCGGTGGGTATGGCCGTGAATCAGTCGCTGGACACCATGCTCGGTCATGGTCTTCACGACCTCGTCCGGGGTGACGTCCATGATGTCATCGGCCTTGTTGGAGGTGGCCTCGCCAGATTGCAGGCGCAGGCGCTTGGCCAGTTCGAGTCGCTGGTCCAGCGGCATGGCGAGTACCTGTGCCTGCCATTGAGGACTGCGCGCCTGTTCGCGGAACGCCTGGTAGGCCGTATCGCGGGTACACAAGCTGTCGCCATGCATCAGCAAGACGCGCTCGCCGGCGAGTTCCACCACGGTGGGTTCGGCAAGCAAGGTCAGTCCGGCAGCGGTGGCGAAGCGCTCCCCCAGCAGGAAGTCGCGATTGCCATGCATCAGATAGAGGCGGGTGCCGCCAGCGCTGATCTCTCGCAATGCTACGATGACGCGTTGTGCCAGGGGCGCCATGCCGGGGTGGTCGAGAATGTCGTCGCCGATCCAGGCATCGAAGAAGTCGCCGAGAATGTACAGCGCATCCGCATGCCGGGCATGCTCGTCGAGATAGGCGAGAAAGCCCTCGGTGATCTCGGGAGCGTCGGCATGCAGGTGCAAGTCGGAAATCAGCAGAGTGGTCATGGGTCAGGGCCAATGGCTGGGTGAACGAAACACGCCCGCAGCGGAGGCGGCGGGCGTGTGGACGCGTCGCGAAGATCCTCAGGCGTCGCCTGCGTCGTCCTTGAGATAGGCGCGCTGAATCACCACGTCGTCGGCAGGCACGTCGGCATGCATGCCGCGACGGGTGGTGGGGACTTCCTTGATCCTGTCGACCACATCCATGCCTTCGACCACTTCACCGAACACGCAGTAGCCCCAGCCCTGCACGGTCTTGGCGCTGTGGTTGAGGAAATCGTTGTCGGCGACATTGATGAAGAACTGGGCCGTGGCCGAATGCGGATCCTGGGTGCGGGCCATGGCCAGCGTGCCGGCACGGTTCTGCAAGCCGTTGTCGGCCTCGTTGTCGATCGGATCGCGGGTCGGTTTCTGTTCGAAATCGGTATCGAAGCCCCCGCCCTGGATCATGAAGCCATTGATCACCCGGTGAAAGAGGGTGCCATCGTAGTGGCCATCGGTCACATACTGTTGGAAATTGGCGGCGCTTTTCGGCGCCTTGTCGAAATCGAGCGCGATGGTGATGTCGCCGAAATTGGTCTGCAGAACAATCATGTCAGAATCCCGAACGGTATTGGGTGGCGCGCCTTGGCGTAGCGCGACTGCGTCACGCTATAATAGCCGTTTTGCATCGGCGCGCGAAGTCGACACGAACAATGGCTCGCTGCCTGCTTCGCCGTCGCCGACCATCGCGAGCAACCAGAGGTTCCCAGACGCCCCATGAGCAATGACAGCACCAGCGCCCCGAACTTCATTCGCAACCAGATTCGTGAAGAAGTCGATGCGGGCAAGGTCGAGACCATCGTCACGCGGTTCCCGCCGGAGCCCAATGGCTTCCTGCATATCGGCCATGCCAAGTCGATCTGTCTGAATTTCGGGCTCGCCGAGCAATTCGGCGGTGGCTGTCATCTGCGTTTCGACGACACCAATCCGGCCAAGGAGGAGCAGGCCTACATCGATGCGATCAAGGAGGACGTGGCCTGGCTGGGCTTCCAGTGGGCGGGCGAGGTGCGCTTCGCCTCCGATTACTTTGGTCAGCTGTATGCCTGGGCGCAGCACCTGGTGCGCGAGGGCAAGGCCTATGTCGACGACCTTTCCCCCGACGAGATCCGCGAATATCGCGGTACCCTGACCGAGCCGGGCCGGCCCAGCCCCTATCGCGAACGTTCGGTGGACGAGAACCTCGATCTGCTGGAGCGGATGCGGATCGGAGAGTTCGCCGAGGGCGAGAAAGTCCTGCGCGCCAAGATCGACATGGCTTCACCCAATATCAATCTGCGCGATCCGATCCTCTACCGCATTCGCCATGCCAGCCACCATCAGACTGGCGACAAATGGAAGATCTACCCCTCCTATGACTTCACCCATGGCCAGTCGGATGCCATCGAGGGCGTGACGCACTCGATCTGCACGCTCGAGTTCGAGGACCACCGCCCCCTCTACGAGTGGTTTCTCGACAATCTGCCGGTGCCGTGCAAACCGCGCCAGATCGAGTTCGCGCGGCTCAACCTGAACTACACCCTGACCTCCAAGCGCAAGCTCAAGCTGCTGGTGGACGAGGGTATCGTCGATGGTTGGGATGATCCGCGGATGCCGACCATTTCCGGCATGCGTCGACGCGGCTATACGCCGGCCTCGATCCGCAAGTTCTGCGAAATGATCGGCGTGACCCGTGCCGACGGTGGGCTAGTGGATATCGCCATGCTCTATCATGCGATCCGTGCCGATCTCGAAGACAACGCGCCGCGTGCCATGTGCGTGCTGAAACCCTTGAAAGTGGTCCTGACCAATGTGCCCGCGGACCATGAGGAGGTCTTCGAGGTGCCTGGCCACCCGGCTCGCGACGACATGGGGATGCGCAAGCTGCCGCTCACACGCGAGATCTGGATCGATGCCGATGACTTCATGGAAGAGCCGCCGAAGAAGTTTTTCCGTCTGGCACCGGGCAAGGAAGTGCGGTTGCGCAATGCCTATGTGATCCGCTGCGACGAGGTGATCAAGAACGCTGCCGGCGAGATCGAGGCACTGCACTGCTCGGTTGACTTCGACACCCTCGGCAAGAACCCGGAAGGCCGCAAGGTCAAGGGCGTGATTCATTGGGTCAGTGCCGCCCATGGCGTGCCGGTGGAAGTGCGGCTGTACGACAACCTGTTCCAGGTCGAATCCCCCGACAAGGACAAGGACACCGACTTCCTGGCGCATCTCAATCCCGAATCGCTGGTGACCCTCGAGGGGATCGGTGAGCCCGGCCTGGCCGGGGTGTCGCCCGAGACGCGCCTTCAGTTCGAGCGGGTGGGCTATTTCTGCACCGACCGCCATGCCTGTCGTGATGGACGACTGGTATTCAACCGGACCGTGGGACTCAAGGACAGCTGGGCGAAGATTCAGAAGAAGGACTGACATGCAGATCTACAACACTCTTACACGGCGCAAGGCAGAGTTCGTGCCCCTTGAAGCGGGCAAGATCCGCATGTACGTGTGCGGCATGACAGTCTATGACTACTGCCATCTCGGCCATGCTCGCGTCATGGTGGCCTTCGATGTCATCACCCGCTATCTGCGGGCGCGTGGCTATGAGGTGACCTATGTGCGCAACATTACCGATATCGACGACAAGATATTGAGGCGTGCCGAGGAGAACGGGGAATCCATCTCCAGCCTGACCGAACGCATGATCGGGGCCATGCACGAGGACGAGGCGCGCTTGAACGTGCTGCGTCCCGATCATGAGCCTCGGGCGACCGATCATATCGACGAAATCGTCGCCATGATCGAGACCTTGATCGACAAGGGCTACGCCTATGCGGCGGACAATGGCGACGTCTATTACCGGGTGCGCAGGTTTGCCGACTACGGCAAGCTCAACAACCGCGACCTCGACGATATGCGTGCCGGTGCCCGCGTCGAGGTCGACGAGCACAAGGAAGACCCGTTGGACTTCGTGCTGTGGAAGGCGTCCAAGCCGGGTGAGGCCGGTTGGTCGTCGCCCTGGGGCGAGGGGCGCCCGGGCTGGCATATCGAGTGCTCGGCGATGTCGACCTGCCGCCTGGGCGAGACCTTCGACATCCATGGTGGCGGGCCGGACCTGACGTTCCCGCATCACGAGAACGAGATCGCACAGAGCGAGGCGGCCACCGGCAAGCCCTACGTCAATACCTGGATGCACGCCGGAGCGGTGCGCGTCAATGAAGAGAAGATGTCCAAGTCGCTGGGCAACTTCTTCACCATTCGCGATGTGCTCGAGGTCCACGATCCCGAAGTGGTGCGCTACTTGCTGGTGGCCAGCCACTACCGAAGCCCGATCAACTACGCGCCGGACTCGCTCGACGAGGCGCGCAAGTCGCTGGAGCGTTTCTATACCGCCCTGGAAGGGGTGACGCCTGCCGAAGGCGACGTGGAGACGCGTTTCGATGAGCGCTTCACCGCGGCCATGGACGATGACTTCAATACCCCCGAAGCCTTGGCGGTGCTGTTCGATCTGGTGCGTGAACTCAATCGGGCCAAGAAGGAAGCCCCTGAGCGGGCACCGGCGCTGGCCTTCGAATTGCAGCGGCTCGGGGGGGTGCTGGGGCTGTTTACTCAGGAACCCTCGACCTTTCTCAAGGCCGGTGCCGAGGCGTTGCCGATCAGTGAGGCCGAGATCGAAGCGCGCATCGAGGAGCGAGCCGCGGCCAAGAAGGCCAAGGATTTCGTTACCGCGGACCGCATTCGCGACGAACTGGCGTCCCTGGGAATCGTGCTCAAGGACTCCCGCGAAGGCACCTCCTGGGTCTTCGAGCGCCCCGTGTCTCAGGAGGAGTGAAGTCTCGCCAAGGGTTGCCAGGGGGTAGCGGTAGTTGGTGCGGCCAGTCGTCGCCGACCAGGAAGATGCGCTGCCAGCCGGTGTCGGGGGCATGCAGGCTCAATAGCAGCGGTGAGCGCGGCAGGCTGAAATGCCCCGCCAATTGGGCCTCCAGGTCGGGCAGTGGCTGCAGGACAGCCTGCGGCGGTGGGGCCAGCCAGTGTGGCTTGCGCAATATGCTGCCCCGTGTGGTGTGGGGCAGGCGCTCGCGAAATGCTGGCCATTGGCGCCAAGGCAACCACTCGCCGCGCAAGTGTTGGCGCGTGGCCTCTTGTGGGGCCGGCATGGCATGACCCCAAGGGTAGAAAAGAATGCCTGGCAGGGCGAGTCGCTGCTCGATATCGCATGCCTTGCCGAGCATCTCGCCCAGAAGGCGACGTGCCTGTCGCGCATTCGATAGGGGTAACTGGTGCCGGTGCAGGTGCTGGCGTTTGATGGCCAGGCTGTCGGCGCAGCCTGGCCCCACCCAGCGGGCCTGGCTGCTGGCCTGGCCTGGGCCTTCGGGCAAGCCGAGATAGAACTTGATGGCGACCTCGAGGTGGATCGGGCGGGGGGAATCGTTGCCGAGATAGAGCAGGTCCAGTTCTCCCAGGGTGCGCTTGTCCTCGACGATGGGCAGGTTATGGGCCAGCAGGTGGGTGCCCGGTGCCTCGGCAAGCATGAATTGCCACAGTCGCTCATGATAATGGCCGAGCCGCCCCTGGCGGTGAGCGGCGACATGGGCGTCCAGCGCCCGGGGATCCTGCGCCAGCGCTCCCAGCCAGGGGGTGAGACGCCCGTTATCCAGCCCCAGCTCATGCAGGCCGGGGCGGGCGGAAGTCGGCGTCTCGAGTAAGTCCGGCGCTGCGATCAGCCAGGCCAGATCGCGCACCAGGGGGTGCCGATAGCGTTCCCAGAGGAGGGGCGAGCGTTGACCGGGCATCTGACACATGTTGCTGCGTTCCTTATACTGACTGCACATCTTTTCATACCGGAGTGATCTCGATGAGCAGGACAATGGGGTGGATGATGGCGGCCGCGATGGGCTCACTGCTGTCCGTGGGGATCGCTCAGGCGCAGGACCCGGTCGTGGTGTCATCGAAGATCGATACCGAGGGTTCGGTACTGGGGCAGATGATCCTGCAGGTGCTCGAGCGCAATGGCATCGAGGTCGAGAATCGGCTGCAGCTCGGCGCTACCAGTATCGTGCGCGGCGCCATTACCTCGGGAGAGATCGACATCTATCCAGAGTATACCGGTAACGGGGCCTTCTTTTTCGACATGACCGACAGCCCGGTATGGAACGATGCCGAACGGGCCTATGCCACGGTCAAGGAGATGGACTACGAACGCAACCGGCTGGTCTGGCTGACGCCGGCGGACGCCAACAACACCTGGGCGATGAGCGTACGCGGCGACCTGGCCAGGGAGCATGGCCTGCACTCCCTCGAGGACCTGGCCGATTACCTGGAGCAGGATGGGACGTTCAAGTTCGCCGCCAGCGCCGAGTTCGTCGAGTCGGAGTCGGCACTGCCGGCCTTTCAGCGAGCCTACGGCTTCGAGCTGTCGTCCGATCAACTGGTGGTGCTCTCCGGTGGCAACACCGCGGCGACGATGCGCGCCGCCGCCTTGCAGACCGATGGCGTCAACGCCGCCATGACCTACGGTACCGATGGAGGGCTCAATGCCCTGGACCTGGTGGTGCTCGAAGACACCCTGGGCGTGCAGCCGGTCTATCAGCCTGCGCCCGTGGTGCGCGAGCCGGTACTCGACGCCTATCCGCAGATCGAGTCGCTGCTGAACCCGGTCTTCGAATCCCTGGACCTCGAGACGTTGCAACGGCTCAACGGTGAGGTGGCCGTGGGCGGCGCCGATCCGCGCCAGGTCGCCGCCGACTATCTCGACTCCCTCGATCTCTGATCACGTCGGCACCGTGTCCGACGCCAAGCGACAGGCAAACAGCGTCATCATCACCCTGATGGCGCTGGCTTTGGCTGCGATGCTGGGCCTGGAGTTGGCCAGTGTCCAGCCCAATCGCATCGTGCCCGGAACCGCCTACCGCCTGACGGAGATTGTCGGGGGGGAGGGCGCGCTGCTGCTGTCATTGCCGCTGCTGGGCAATCTGTGGCTGGCCAGGCGACCTACCGTGTCCCGCTTGTACCTGGTGCTGGCCATCACGGTGGCGCTGCTGATGGCATTGCCGTGGGGCCTGGCCGCTTTCACGCTGCACTTTGTCGATACCGATCAACCCTATGCCCGGACCGGTATCGGAGCGGGTGCCTGGACGATGCTGTTCGTGTTGCTGTTGACGCTGATCGAACTGCGCACACGGTTGTTCCTGAGACGTCGCGTACTGGCACTGATCGGAGTCCTGGTATTGGGGTCGCTGGCCTTGGCGCTGTCGTCGGGCTGGCTCGACCCGCTGGCACTGGCACGTGAATATGCGAGTCGCCGCGATCAGTTCGGTGCCGCAGTGCTCTACCATCTGGCGCTGGTCGGTGCGGCGGTGGCCCTGAGCCTGGTGATTGGCTTTAGTCTGGCCTTGGCGATTCGCCGCTTGACGCGCGCCCAGACGCTGACCTTCGGCGTATTGAGCGTTATTCAGACGATTCCCAGCCTGGCACTGTTCGGGTTGTTGTTGGCGCCGCTGGCCTTTCTGGCCGCGCGCTATCCCATGCTCGCCGAGCTTGGTGTCCAGGGCATCGGCTGGGCACCGGCGTTGATCGCGCTGGTGGGGTATAGCCTGCTGCCGATGACGCGCAATACCTTCGTCGCCCTGGAAGGTGTGCCAGCCGATGTGATCGAGTCGGCTCGCGGCATGGGCATGAGTCCCTGGCAGGTTTTCACCCAGGTGCGGCTGCCACTGGCCTTGCCGGTGCTGCTGGAGGGGATTCGCATCACCGCGATCCAGGCCATCGGCCTGGCCGCCGTAGCGGCCCTGATCGGTGCCGGGGGCCTCGGCACCTTCATCTTCCAGGGGCTGGGGCAGGCAGCCATGGACCTGGTGGTCCTGGGCGCGCTGCCGATCCTGGTCATGGCGCTGGTCGTCGATGCCTTCTTCAGTGCCCTGGCCGACTATTGCCGTCGTGGAGGGGCGCATGATTGAGCTGCTGAATGTCAGCAAGGTTTTCGGCGAGGAGCGCGCCGTCGATGGGATCTCGCTGACGGTGGCCAGTGGCGAGCTGTGCGTACTGGTGGGAACATCCGGCTGCGGCAAGTCGACCACGCTGCGCATGATCAATCGGCTGATCGAGCATAGTGGTGGTCAGATTTTGATCGATGGCCATCAGATTCGCTCTTTCAACGCGCAGGTGCTGCGGCGGCGCATCGGCTACGCCATCCAGAGTACCGGCCTGTTTCCTCACTGGACGGTGGCACGCAATATCGGCCTGGTGCCGCGTTTGCTGAAATGGGCCCCGGCACGAGTCGAGGCGCGGGTCACGGAGCTGATGGAATTGCTGGGGCTCGAGCCGGCGCTCTTTGCCGATAGAATGCCCGCCCAGCTTTCCGGTGGCCAGGCCCAGCGCGTCGGTGTGGCGCGCGCCCTGGCCGCCGATCCGGATATCCTGTTGATGGACGAACCCTTCGGCGCCCTGGATCCGATCACTCGCGAAACCTTGCAAGATGAACTGCTGCGCCTGCAGTCGCGGCTCAGGAAGACCATCGTCTTCGTCACCCACGACATGGATGAGGCGCTCAAGCTTGCCGATCGCATCGTGGTCATGCAGCGCGGGCGAATCGTCCAGCAGGGGTCGCCGCAGGCGCTGTTGCGCGATCCCGCGGATGACTTCGTCGAATCGCTGCTCGGGGGTCCCGACCGCGGGCTCAAACAGGCCGCCCTGACGCCGGTTTCGGCATTGATGCAGGCACAGGACCAGGACCTCCCCATGGGAAGCGCGGCATCGCCGTCGGTCAGGGTCGACGACAGCTTGCGCCTGGCGTTGTCATTGATGCTCTGGCATCGTCGCGAACGCTTGACGGTCATCGACCACACCGGCCGGCCTATTGGAACGCTGTCGCTGCATGACCTGTTGGGAGCGCCGCAATGAAGCGCGTGGTCGGTGCCTGGTGGCCCCGACCCTCGCCATGGTGGCGGTGGGGAGTTGCCATGGCTTGGCTCGTGGCGCTGCTGGTGATGGTGCAGGTCATGCCGGAGCTCGAGGGTTTCTTTCAGCAGGTCGCGCCGGACAGCCGTGCGGTGATCTACCGGCGCGACGACTTCTTCACGCTGCTGGGTAGCCACGTCGCCATCGTCGGCGCGGCGTCGCTGATCGCCATTGTCGCCGGGGTGGGAGCGGCGATCATGGTGACCCGCCCTTGGGGGCGGGATTTCCTGCCGCTGGTCGCACAGCTCGCTTCCATGGGGCAGACCTTTCCCCCCGTTGCCGTGCTGGCGCTGTCGGTACCATTGCTGGGCTTCGGTACCGAACCGACGGTCGTGGCCCTGGTGCTGTATGGCTTGTTGCCTATCGTGCGCAATACCCTGGTGGGCCTGCAGGACATCGATGTCGCCGTACTGGAAGCCGCACGCGGCATGGGCATGTCGGATAGGCAGGTCCTGTGGCAGGTGGAGCTTCCATTGGCTTTCAAGGTGATCGTGGCCGGTATCCGTACCTCGGTGACCATCAATATCGCCACCGCAGCCATCGGCTCGACGATCGGTGCCAAGACCCTGGGCGATCCGATCATCGCCGGCATCGTCAATGGCAACACCGCTTATATCCTGCAGGGCGCCATCCTGATTGCGCTATTGGCCTTGTGCGTCGACAGTGCCTTCGAGCGCTTGGTCCGCCGCCTGTAGAGGGGGCGGGGCTATCGACCATCGTCGTATCCTGCCGGGCGTCTCAATCGTGTCCCCGCTGCTCATTTTACGTTAACGTTAACGGTAGATTGGCGTTGACGGGGCGCATGTCGAATCCCCGGCACACTGACTACATTTGACATATCGATACCCTCACAAGGGGTATCTCGTTCCTCAAGCCACTACCCAAGGAAGAGGACCATGACGACAACAACACCCGAGGTCGTGTACACCCCGACCTTTACCGACGGTGATGAGTTTCGCATTCCTACCTTCAAGCTCCTGCAGCAGGACGGCACCCTGTACGAGGGGGCCGTAGCCCCGGACCTGGATCGTGACAAGGCCCTGCGTATCTACCGCACAATGGTTTTCACCCGGGTACTCGATGAACGCATGCTCGCTGCCCAACGACAGGGGCGGCTGAGCTTCTACATGCAATGCACCGGAGAGGAAGCCGCGGTCATCGGCAGCACTGCCGCGCTCGACGATGCCGACATGATCATGGCTCAGTATCGCGAACAGGGCGCCCTGGCCTACCGCGGTTTCACCACCGACGAGTTCATGAACCAGTTGTTCGGCAACGAACAGGATTACGGCAAGGGCCGCCAGATGCCGATCCATTATGGTTCGAGCAAGCTGCACTACATGACCATTTCCTCGCCCCTGGCGACGCAGATTCCCCAGGCCACGGGCTACGCCTATGGCCAGAAGCTGGCCGGTGACGGTCACTGCACGATCACCATCTTCGGTGAAGGCGCGGCCTCGGAAGGTGATTTTCATGCCGCCCTGAACATGGCGGCTGTCCACCGTGTGCCGGTGATCTTCCTGTGTCGCAACAATGGCTACGCGATCTCGACCCCGGCGGTCGAGCAGTTTGCCGCCGACGGCGTTGCCCCTCGTGCCTTCGGTTACAAGATGCATGTCATTCGTGTCGACGGCAACGATATCCTGGCCGTCCATGAGGCCACCAAGGCGGCCCGGCGCATGGCGGTGGAAGACAACCGGCCGGTACTGATCGAGGCCATGACCTACCGCCTGGCGGCGCATTCGTCGTCGGACGATCCTTCCGGTTATCGCAGCAAGAAGGAAGAAGAAGCCTGGCGCGAGAAGGACCCCATCCTGCGCATGCGACGCTGGCTGCAGGATCGGGAATGGTGGAGCGAGGATGAGGAGAAGCACCTTCAGGAGAGTCTGCGGCGCGAGGTTCTCGAGACCATGAAGCGAGCCGAGAAGCGACCGGCACCTCCCCTGGAAAGCCTGGTCTCCGATGTCTACGACGAGGTGACCCCGGCGCTCGCCGAACAGCTCGAGAGGCTCAAGGCGCATATCCGCAAGTACCCGGAGGCGTATCCCAAGAGTGCCCATCAAGCCAAGGGAGGGGCATGACATGGCGAAGATGAACATGCTGCAGGCCATCAACGATGCCCTGGATACCGCCATGGCCGCCAATGAGCGGGTACTGTGCTTCGGTGAGGATGTCGGCGTCTTCGGCGGAGTATTTCGCGCCACCAGCAACCTGCAACAGAAATACGGCAAGTCGCGTTGCTTCAATACGCCGCTGGTCGAACAGGGGATCGTCGGGTTTGCCAACGGCCTCGCCTCCCAAGGGTCGACTCCAGTGGCCGAGATCCAGTTCGCCGACTACATCTTTCCGGCCTTCGACCAGATCGTCAATGAATCGGCCAAGTACCGCTATCGCTCCGGCAATCTCTTTAACGTCGGCGGACTGACCATTCGCGCTCCCTATGGTGGGGGAATTGCCGGTGGCCTCTATCACTCGCAATCACCGGAAGCCTATTTCGCTCATACGCCGGGGCTCAAGATCGTGGTGCCGCGCAACCCGCATCAAGCCAAGGGGCTGTTGTTGGGAGCGATTCGCGATCCCAACCCGGTTCTCTTCTTCGAGCCCAAGCGGTTGTATCGGGCATCGGTGGGCGAGGTGCCGGAAAGCGACTATCAGCTGCCGTTGGGCGAGGCGGAGATCACCAAGGAGGGCGATGACATCACCCTGCTGGGGTGGGGCGCGCAGATGGAGGTGATCGAGCGTGCCGTCGAGATGGCCGAAAAGGAGGGCATCTCCTGCGAGGTCATCGACTTGCGAACGATCCTGCCTTGGGACGTGGAGACCGTTGCCGAGTCGGTGCTCAAGACCGGCCGTCTGGTGGTGACCCACGAGGCGCCCTTGACCGGGGGCTTTGCCGGTGAAATCGCCGCCACGATCCAGGCACGTTGCTTCCTCTACCTCGAGTCGCCGATCGCTCGGGTGACCGGGCTGGATACGCCTTTCCCGCTGGCACTGGAGAAAGAGTATTTACCCGATCATTTGAAGATCTTCGAAGCCATCAAGGCGAGTGTCGAATTCTAGGCCGATATCAGGACAGGAGAGCAACCATGAGCGATTTTATGCTGCCCGATATCGGCGAAGGTATCGTGGAGTGCGAACTGGTCAAGTGGCTGGTCAGTGAAGGCGACATGATCGAGGAGGACCAGCCGGTCGCCGAGGTCATGACGGACAAGGCGCTGGTGGAGATCCCGGCGCCCTACAAGGGGCGTGTCAGCCGTCTCTATTATCGCGAGGGCGAGGTCGCCAAGGTCCATGAGCCGTTGTTTGCCTTGATTGCCGAAGACGAGGAAGAGGACGCGGACGCAGGCGGCAAGGAGGGCACGCGCGACGCTGAGCGGCCTGATTCCGCAGCCACCGATTCACAGGCCGGCGTGCCACCCGATGCCGCGATACGTCGGGAAGCGTCCCCGGGGGCACCTGCCGGCGAGGAAAGCGAAGACTTCATCCTGCCGGATATCGGCGAGGGGATCGTCGAGTGCGAAGTGGTGGAATGGCGTGTCAGCGAAGGGGACGAGATCGAGGAAGACCAGCCGGTGGTCGATGTGATGACCGACAAGGCACTGGTCGAGATCACGGCGCCCAAGGCCGGTCGCGTGACCCAGCGCCACTACCAGAAAGGCGAGAATGCCCGGGTACATTCGCCACTGTTCGCCTTCGTCCCTCGCGAGCGAGAGGAAGGCGGGAAACCACGGGCTTCTGCAGTGTCGTCTCGTCAGGCGCCGGTTGACGAAGCCGGAGAAGTGTCGGTCACGCATGCCGCCACCAACCAGCGGCGACAGCGGATTCCCGCCAGCCCGGCGGTGCGGCGCCTGGTGCGCGAGCATGGGCTGAAACTGGCCGATATCACCGGTTCCGGAAAGGAGGGTCGTGTGCTCAAGGCCGATGTGCTGGCGCATCTCGAGCGGGCGCCCGCGGCCGAGCCTCGTGCCGCCCAGGCGGCAACGACGAGTGAGACGCACCTCGCGCCCGAACGCGAACGCGAGGTGCGGGTCGAACCGATCAAGGGCATGCAGGCGGTGATGGCCAGGCGCATGGCGGCCGCGGCGGCGACCATTCCGCATTTCACCTATGGCGATGAAATCGACGTCACCGAGCTGTTGGCCCTGCGCGAGCGGTTGAAGCCCGAGGCCGAAACCCAAGGGTCGCGCCTGACGCTGATGCCCTTCATCATGAAGGCCATGGCACTGGCGGTGAAGGAGTACCCGATCCTCAACAGCCGGGTCAGCGACGAGGTGACCGAGATTCACTACTTGCCGCATTGCAATATCGGCATGGCCGTCGATAGCCGAGCCGGCCTGATCGTGCCCAACGTCAAGGGGGTCGAGCGCCTGACCCTGCTGGAGATTGCCGCCGAGGTGGCGCGCCTGACCGAAGCCGCCCGCGAAGGGCGGGTGAGTCAGGAGGATCTCAAGGATGGCACCATCAGTATCTCCAACATCGGGGCCCTGGGCGGTACCTACGCCTCGCCGATCATCAATGCCCCCGAAGTGGCCATCGTCGCACTGGGGCGGACCCAGCGTCTGCCGCGCTTCGATGACAAGGGACAGGTCGTGGAGCGGGCGATCATGACCGTGAGCTGGGCGGGGGATCATCGCATCATCGATGGCGGCACCATCGCGCGGTTCTGCAATCGCTGGAAAGGCTATCTCGAGGCGCCGCAGTCGATGTTGCTGCACCTGGGCTGATACACGACCATGTCACAGGCACCGCTGCAGCAGTTCTACATTCCCGAAGAGCAGTCGATCTATCTGCTCAGCCATGACGATGCCAAGAAGCTCAAGGACTGGGTGGCGCTATGCACCACCCAGCTCGAGCAGCTCGGCTATCGGGATATCGAGCTGATCGGCAAGGGCGCCTATGGCTTCGTGTTCGCCGGGCTGTTGGTGCGCGACGGTGCGCCCGATCTCCAGTATGTCTTCAAGTTCACGCGTGTCACCCTGCCGCAGCATCTCCAGGACCGACTCGAGGAAGAGGCGTTCATGCTCGAGCAGGTCGAGCACCCCCGGGTGCCCCGCCTGATCGCCTATCAGCGGGTACGCAACCAGTCGATTCTGGTCATGGAACGTGCGCCCGGCATGAACCTGGAAGAGGTGTCGTTGCGTGAGGGACGACTGCGGCCACGGCTGGTGGTGCGTATCGCTGCCCAACTGGCGGATATCCTGCGAAGCCTGCGCCGCGAATCCGATCCTGTCGCAGAGCCGGGCACGGCTCGTCCCGGCATGGCGCGACCCAGCGTGGCCCGACCCATCGTGCATGGCGACGTCAAGCCATCCAATCTGGTGTTCGATGCCGAGCACGAGAACGTCGCGCTGATCGATTGGGGCTCGTCGGTGTTTGCCCAGCTCGACGAGAATCAGCAGTTCGTCGCTCCCAACGTCATGGAATTGATGTCCGACAATCTGCAACAGACCAATGCGCGGTTGGGGGATGTCTACTTCATCGGCGAAGAGCAGCTGAACGGTGGCCTGTCGTCACCGCGATTCGACGAGCAGGGGGCCGCCGGAACGCTCTATGCCCTGGCCTCGGGGCAGTCATGCCGTTTCGGCCATCGGGCGATTCCGGCCACGTCGCTGGGGTTGCCGATGGAATTCGCCCGCATGCTCGATGGCATGCTCGCCCCGGATCCCGGAACACGTCGGCGTGCAGGCGACTATTTCCTGAGAGAGATGCCACGCATCGCGCGGACCGTGATGCTCGATCTTCCCGAGCCGCCTGCCACCCCGTTGGTGCCGGTCTGGGTGCGCCCGTCGCGCCGTGAGATCGATACCGTGGTCTACAGCTCGCGCAAGTCGTTCCTGCGCGAGGAAGGGGCACCGGAAACGCTCAGCGACGTCAACGACGTACAGCTCGATCGCTACTACAAGAATTTCATGCAAGGCATGGGAGAGACCGAAAAGGCCTTTCTGGCCTCAGTCAGCCGGCTAGGCAAATACCCGGTGGTGGGAGGCCTGGCGGTACGCTGGGAAACCGACGGCATCTACATCGACACCTCGCTGAACTTGCACGATCCCAATCTCAAGACCGCCTTCGTGACGGCGGTCAACAACATGGTCAACCTGGCGCGGGCGATCTACCGCCAGGGGATCTTCAAGAGCTGCTTGTTCAATGCTCGCGATACCCTGCATATCGACCGCCCCGATCCCGAACGACCCTTCGAGCCGTCGCCGGAAATGCGCTTGCCCTATGAGGTGAGTGCCGCACCGGAGCTCGAGGATCGCTCGCGCGTACACTCGTATTTCGAGGATGGACCGGATCCCGAGGAATTCCTGGTCCTTCCCGAGAAGATCATTGCCTCGCTGGAGGCCCTCAACGCCATTCACCATACCGGCATGATCATCTTCGAGGCCCTGCCGAACCACCTGAAGATCCATAGCTACTATCGTCTGCTGGATCCGGACCGCGAGGAGGAGTTCCGTCGTCGACTCGACGACATCCTCTCCGCGGTGGGGCTGATCGAAGGGCTCGGGGTCTCGGGCTTCATGAAGATGCCCTACAAGGACACCAAGTTCTTCCCCCATATCGAGCGGCTTCCCGAGCGCTATTATCCCAAGAACCCCAGAGCCGAGGACGGTTCGCCCAGGCACTCGCGGATCGAGGATGCCTCGTGACGCCGGTGAAATGCGGCAGGGTCACAGCGAAGCGGCGGCGCGCGCCGCCTGGTCGTAGAGGCCGGACATGGCGCGTAGTACACCGGCGATCTGGTGCATGTCCTCGCGGCCGATGCCCAGCGACGCCAGTGAGTCGACCAGGCACGCCTCGCGAATCTCGGCATAGCGCTGGCAGGCGGTACGGCCTTCCTGGGTGGTGCGGAAAAAGGTTTCCTTGCCGCTCTTCTCGCCGACCACCAGTCCCAGCTTGGCGAGCTTCTTCAGCGCATAGGTCACGGTATGGGTGTCCTCGACATTGAGCACCAGGCAGATGTCCGCCTGACGCTTGGCGCGTTCGCGGTGATTGACACTGTGCAACACCAATACATCCAGGGCGCCCAGCTCGGGAAAGCCGGTGGCGGTCATGCAGCGCACCATCCAGCGACTGAAGGCATGGTTCGAGATGATCATGCCGAACTCGAACTCCGAGAGCTCCTGGGCATTGCGCGACAGGTGTTCCGAGGAAACGATCGGGCCGCGTGAATGGCCGAAGGAGCGGGAGTCGGTTTCCTGGTTCATCAACGGTTCCCCATGCTGTCAGGTAGATAGGTGGCGATCTGTGGAAAGAGGGTGATCAGGACGACACCCAGCATCATCAGGCAGAAGAACGGCAAGGCCGACTTGGCGATATGCAGGATGTTCTTGCCGGTCATGCCCTGCAGCACGAACAGGTTGAAGCCTACCGGTGGGGTGATCTGCGACATCTCGACCACGATCACCAGGAAGATGCCGAACCAGATCAGGTCGATGCCGGCGGCCTCGACCATCGGCAGCATGATCGACGTGGTCAGCACCACGACGGAGATGCCGTCGAGGAAACAGCCCAGGATGACGAAAAATACCGTGAGTGCCGCCAGCAGCATGAACGGCGACAGGTCGAGGGAGGCGATCCAGGCCGCCAGGTTGGTGGGAATCTGGGTGAACCCCATGGCGGCGGTCAAGAACGAGGCGCCGGCCAGGATGAAGGCGATCATGGTCGAGGTCTTGACCGCTCCCAACAGGGCGTCACGGAAGATGGCGACGTTCATCGCCCCTTGCAGGCGTGCCAGCAGCAGCGACAGCACCACCCCCACGGCGGCGGCTTCGGTGGGCGAGGCGAGGCCGGCATAGATGGAGCCGATCACCCCCACGATCAGGCCGAGCATGGGAATCAGGCGCTTGGAGCGGCGCAGCTTTTCCCGGAAGCTGGTGTGCTCGTCGGCGGCCGGCACCTTGTGCGGGTAGCGCCAGGACCACAGCATCAGATAGGCGGCGAACAGGCTGATCAGCAGCAGGCCGGGGAGTATGCCGGCGATGAACAGCCGGGCGATCGACTGCTCGGTGGCCACCGCGTAGACGATCAGGATGATCGACGGCGGGATCAACAGCCCCAGCGTGGCGGAGCCGGCCAGGGTGCCCAACACCAGGCGTTCGTCATAGCCGCGCCGCGTCAGTTCGGGAATCGACATCTTGCCCATGGTGGCGCAGGTGGCTGCCGAGGAACCCGAGACGGCGGCGAACAGGCCGCAGCCGACCACATTGGTATGCAGCAGGCGACCGGGAATGCGCGTCATCCAGGGCGAGAGCCCGGTGAACATGTCCTCGGCCAGGCGCGAGCGGAACAGGATCTCGCCCATCCAGATGAACATCGGCAGGGCGGTGAGCTCCCAGCTGTAGCTGGCACCCCAGATATCCGAGGCCATGACATCACCGGTGGGGACGGTGGTGAACTGGCTGATGCCCAGCCAGCCCATGCCCATCAGCGCAAAGGCGACCCATACGCCGCTGCCCAGCAACACCAGCAGGGCGGTCGTCAGAACGAGTATCATCGATAGCATGACAACATCAGCCTCGCTTAATAGTCGCCGCCATCATCGGCCTGATAGGACGATGGACGGCTCACGGCAATGGACAGGGTGACAATCCAGCTCTCGAGCAGTGCCAGACAGAACAACAGGATACCGAGCAGCATGGCGCTCTGGGGAATCCATAGCGGAATGCTCAGCAGACCATAGGAGGTCTCGCCGAAGGCGATGCTGTCCTCCAGCAGCCACACGACATTCCAGGCCAGGTAGGCGCATAGCAGCAGGGCAATGCCCAGACTCCACAGTTCGACGAAGACGCGAACCCTGGCCGGTAGATTGCCGATCAACAGGGTGACGCGAATATGACCGCCGTTGACGAAGGTATAGGCCAGGCCCAGGAAGCTGGCGCCGACCAGCAGGAAGCCCGAAATCTCCGCCAGGCCGGGAATGGCCAGGCCGATTCGATCGCCGCCGACCCAGGTGATGAATATATCGACGATGCGGCCGAGGACCTGGGCGGTGATCATGGCACAGATCAGGCACAGGCAGAGGGCTGCCAGATAGGCACCCAGCGTATAGAACGGGCGTAGGCGATAATGCATAAGGGGCACTCACGAGAATTCGACCAAGGGGCGATCCCCCGGCGCTGGCGCCGGGGGACGAAGGCTTACTGACGCGCCTGTCGATAGGCGTCGAGAATCCGCCTGCCTTGTTCACCGGCGCGCTCGCTCCATTCCTCGGTCATGGTGCGGCCGATCTCCCTCAGGTCCTCGGCCAGTGCCGGGGTCGGTTCGCTGACCTCGATGCCGTTTTCGCGCAGTGTCGCGAGGGCCTGCTCGGTTTCCTGCCGGCTCATCTCCCATCCGCGCTGTTCGGCGTCGTCGGCGGCGTCCAGAACGGCCTGTCGGGTGGTTTCGTCCAGGCGCGAGAAGGCCTGTTCGTTGACGATCACCATGTTCTTGGGAATCCACAGTTGCGCGTGGTTGAAGTGGCTCAGGTAGTCCCAGGCCTGGGTATCGGCCCCGGTGGCCGGAGAGGTGACCATGGCATCGACCCGTCCGGTGCTGAAGGCGGTGGGGATGTCCGGCACTTCGACCTGGGTCGGCACGGCACCGGCCAGCTGTGCCAGGCGTTCGCTGGCCGTGTTGTAGGCGCGCATGTTGAGGTTGCGCAGGTCGTCGACGTCTTCGATCGCCTGCTGGGTATAAATGCCCTGAGGCGGCCAGGGAACGGTAAACAGTAGGCGCAAGCGTTGCTTGGCCAGCTCTTCGGCGATCACCTCGCGGGAAGCCTCCCACAGGCTCCAGGCCTCCTCGTAATTGGTGGCCAGATACGGGATGGAGTCGACTTCGAAAATGGGGTTCTCGTTGGCCAGCCGTGACATGATCAGCTCGCCGATGGGTACGATGCCACGGCGTACCGAATTCTTGATCTCCGGGTGGGCGATCAGCGAGCCATTGGAGTGCACGGTGATCGAAAGCTCGCCGTCGGTGCGCTCGGCGACGTCATCGGCGAATTCACGGATGTTGACGGTATGGAAAGTACGATCGCCATAGGGAGTGGGCATGTCCCACTCGGTGGCGGCTACGGTCGTGGTGGCGAAACCCAGGGTGGCGGCCCCCAGCCCCAGGGCCGCGATGCTGGTCATGCCCATTAGGTGGTTCCTGGTGATCATCGAAGGGTCCTCATCTTGTTGGTCTGTTTTGTTGTTGGTCCGCCAAGCGGCCATGGCATGTCGCGCGGTGACGTCATGGCGCCATACTTGCGGGACGCTGAGATCACATCTTCACTGAGCATAGACGCCAAATCTCCATCAAGGTTAGGCAGCCTGATTGTGAATCGTCAATATTGTTTTGTCTTGTTGAAGATATTTTTATGGTAATTTATCTATAAATTCACGATAAAGAGCGAGCCCGAGAGGTGCCATCATGGCAGCACTGCTATTGAATGCAGATATGGGAGAAAGCTTCGGCCCGTGGATCATGGGGCTCGACGAGCAGGTGATGCCGTATGTCGATCTGGCCAATGTGGCGTGCGGTTTTCATGCCTCCGATCCCGATACCATGCGGCTCACGGTACGCCTGTCGGCGAAGCATGGGGTGACCGTGGGGGCTCATCCCGCCTACCCGGATCTGGTGGGGTTCGGACGGCGCTCGCTGGCTTGCTCGCCAACGGAAATCGAGAATCTGGTGCTCTACCAGATCGGTGCCCTGGCAGGGATCTGCCGTGGCGAAGGAACACGTCTCGGCTATGTCAAACCGCATGGCGCTCTGTACAACGACATGATTCACGACCCGGACAAGCTGGCCGCGGTCATGCGCGCTGTAGTGGCTTTCGACCCTGAACTACCGCTGATGGTCATGGCCACGCGCGACCCGGCTCCTGCCCGGGAGCTGGCGCAACGTGAAGGCGTGACGCTGTGGTTCGAGGCCTTCGCCGACCGCGCTTACGACGGCCAAGGCCGGCTGGTGTCGCGGCGCGAGCCGGGCGCGGTGCATCATGACCCCGCGGTGATCGTCGATCAGGCCCGACGTATCGCCCTGGGGCAGCCGCTCACCGCAAGCGACGGCAGTGAACTGGTCCTCGTCGCCGACACGCTCTGTGTCCACGGCGACAATCCCGAGTCGGTCGCCGCCGTCAAGGCGATCCGCCAGGCCCTTCGGGAAGTCGGGGCGTCGTCATGACTCGCGACTTGCCCCTGCCGCGTGTGGAACATGCCGGCATCGATGCCTGGCTGGTTCGCTTGTTCCACGATATCGACGAGGGCAACATGCCTTGGCTGACGGCCTTGGTACGCCGCTGTGAAGAGGCATTCGGCCCGGCTCTGGTCGATCTGGTGCCATCCTATACCACCCTATTGGTTCACTATGACCCGCTGGTGATGTCCGGTCTCGAGGCGCGACAGCGACTGCTTGTGATGTTGGCCGATCTGGCGCCGGAAGACGAAGTCTCCACCGCGGCGGCCAAGGAACTGCCGGTATGGTACGACGACAGCGTCGGGCCGGAACTTGCGCGCCTCGAGCGAGCCAGCGGGCTGGATCGTCGCGGTGTGATCGAACTGCACAGTGCCCATGAGTACCGCGTCTTCGCGTTGGGTTTTGCGCCCGGCTTCGCCTTCATGGGCAGTGTGGACGAGCGACTGGCCGTGCCTCGCCTCGAGACGCCACGACAGCAGGTACCGGCGGGCAGTGTGGCGGTGGCCGGCCGTCAGACGTCTGCCTATCCGCGGTTGTCTCCCGGCGGATGGAACCTGATCGGGCGCACGCCGGTGACGCTCTTCGACCGTGAGCGCGAAGGCTTCAGCCTGTTGCAGGTCGGCGACCGGGTGAGATTCGCCGCCATCGAGCGTCGGGAATTCGAACGCCTCGGGGGCGATACGACGCCAGTGAAGGAGAGAGCATGACGCCTGTCAGCGATGCCCAAGAGGCGCTTGTCGTCGAGCGTGCGGGTCCGCTGGCGCTGTTGCAGGATGCCGGGCGGTTCGGGGTGCGTCGTCTAGGGGTGACCCAGGGCGGGCCAGCGGACCTGCATGCCTGGGCCTGGGCGAATCATCTGTTGGACAATGCCTGGGGCGCGGCGGCGCTGGAGATCTCACTCGGGGGACTGGTGCTGGTGGCCGAGCATGACATGACGCTGTCGCTGTGCGGTGCCGACCTGGAGGCAACGCTGGACGACACCCCCTTGCCGAGGTGGCAAGTGGTGGCAGTAGCGGCGGGACAACGGTTGTGCTTCGGTTCGCCGCAGAGCGGGGTACGCGCGTATCTGGCGGTGGCCGGTGGATTCCGGGCCGAGCCAGTGTTGGGCAGTGTGGCCTGCGTGACCCGGGAGGGGCTGGGTGGACACGATGGCCAGGGAAGGCCGTTGGCGGAGGGAGATCGGCTGTGCATCGCTCGCTCCCATCAGGCTTCGGTATTCGAGCGCTGCAAGGGAAGGCAGGTGCCGGGGGTGGAACGCATCGACTATCGTCAGCCTGCCCGGCTGGCGCTGATGCCGGGGGCCCAGATTGCCACGTTCAGCGGAGCCAGCCTGTTCGATGCCTTCAATCGGTCATGGCATGTCGATGCGCGGGCCGATCGCATGGGGGTGCGTCTACAGGGTCCTCAGCTACGCTGCCGGCTGACGACGATGATTTCCGAAGGGATCGCTCTGGGAGCGGTACAGGTGCCGCCGGATGGCCAACCCATTGCTCTGCTCAACGACCGCCAGACCATCGGCGGCTACCCGCGCCTGGGCGCGCTGACGCCGCTGGCCTGTGCGCGACTGGCGCAGTGCTTGCCGGGGCAGGAGGTCAGGCTGGTCGCCCAGGCGCCGCAACGTGCCCAGCAGGAATACCGGTGGTTCCGGGCGCAGTTTGCCCCTGCGGCCTGATCTCCCTGGAAAAGCAGTGTCCGTCACTCATACCAGTCCTCGGCGCTGCATGACCTCGGTGATGATCGGTACTGGCGTCAGCAGGTGTTCATGCATCATGGCCGGGGCGCGTTCCACCTCGCGAGCCAGCACTGCGTCGACCAGCGCCGCATGTTCCTGACGCTTGGTTTCCAGTGCCTGTTCGGAAAAGACCGTTTCCCGCAGCCACAGGTGCCGATAGCGCTCGGCCTGGTCGAACAGGCTGGCGCGAACCCGCAGCAGATGGCGTGAACCGCAGCCCGCGACCATGGCCTCGTGAAAGGCCTTGTGGCGTGCATCCCAGACATCCAGCACCTCGTCGGCGCTCTTGACCTCGACCACCTTGGCCAGCGTGTGCGCCTTGGCCAGGATGTCGGCCTCCCAGCTATCGTCGCCGCGTTCGATGGCGAGTCTCAGCAACATGGCCTCGAGCTGTGAGCGGGCGTCGTAGATATCATGAAGCTCGGCCAGCGACATCGGCGCCACCCGGTAGCCGCGCTGGCTGATGGCCACCACCAGGCGTTCGGCGACGAGCTGCGACAACGCCTCGCGGAGGGGGCCGACGCCCAGGTCGTAGCGTTCCTTGAGACGGCTCATCAATAACTTGTCACCGGGCGGAAAGACGCCGCGAATGATATCGTGCTTCAACCAGGTGTAGGCGCTGATGCCGAGGTTCTGACGAGGAGGGCTGTCCATGGGCGATTCCGGCACGAATATGGCGTCATGATACGCAAAGTGGCCAAGGTTGGCGAAACTATGCGAAACAAGCTGATATTATGCAATAACGTCAACAATTAACGGCGAGGCGCTCGAGTGTACGACTTCATCATCATCGGGGGCGGCATCCTCGGCATGTCCACTGCCATGCAGTTGATCAAGACCTATCCGGAACGCAAGATGCTGGTGGTGGAAAAAGAAGCCGAGCTGGCGCAGCACCAGAGCGGGCATAACAGCGGCGTGATTCACGCCGGTGTCTATTACACGCCGGGGAGTCTCAAGGCTCGCTTCTGCCTCGAAGGCAACCGTTCGATCAAGGCCTTCTGCGACGAGCACGATATTGCCTATGAGGCATGCGGCAAGCTGCTGGTGGCGACCAACGAGGTGGAAGTGCAGCGCATGCAAGGGCTGTGGGAGCGTGCCGAAGCCAATGGCCTGGAACGCAGCTGGCTATCTGCCGAGGAACTCAAGGACCGCGAGCCCAATATCAACGGTGTCGGCGCGCTCTTCGTGCCTTCCAGTGGCATTGTCGACTATGCCGAGATCACGCGAGCGATGGCCCAGGAATTCGAGCGCCTGGGGGGGCAGATCCGTGTCTCGACTCAGGTGACCGGACTCGACGAGCGGCTCAACGAAGTGGTGGTGAAGACCCGAGAGGACGAGATTCCGACCCACTATCTGGTGTCGTGCGCGGGCTTGATGGCCGATCGGGTCGTCAGAATGCTGGGCAAGGACCCGGGATTCACCATTTGTCCCTTCCGCGGCGAATATTATCGACTGCCGCCCGAACACAACGACATCGTCAATCACCTGATCTACCCGATTCCCGATCCCAGCATGCCGTTTCTCGGCGTGCACCTGACGCCCATGATCGATGGCACCGTCACCGTGGGGCCCAATGCGGTGCTGGCGTTGAAACGCGAAGGGTATCGCAAGAGCGATGTCTCACTGCCGGACATGGCGGCAATGTTCGCCAATTGGGGGATTCTCAAGGTCCTCAAGGCCAACCTGCGCCCGGGCATGATCGAGTTGAAAAACTCACTGTTCAAGAGGAGTTATGTGGAGGAGGTGCGCAAGTATTGTCCCAGCCTCACCGCCGCTGATCTGATGCCATACCCGGCTGGTGTGCGTGCCCAGGCGGTATCACGCGACGGCAAGCTGATCGAAGATTTCCTGTTCGTCAACAGTCGGCGTACGGTGAACGTCTGCAATGCCCCGTCGCCGGCGGCGACTTCGGCGATTCCCATTGGCGCACATATCGTGAGCAAGGTCAGGGAACAGGTGGAGGGGTGAGTGCGGGATACCGTCAACCGGCTGTCAGTCCCTTGCTGGCTAGCCACTGCGGGTTGAAAAGTCGCGAAGAGTAGCGAGCTCCGCCGTCGCACAGGATGGTGGCAATGGTATGTCCCGGTCCCATGCGCTGGGCGAGTTGCATGGCCGCCGCCACATTGATTCCGGACGAACTGCCCAGAAACAGCCCCTCTTCGCGCAGCAGGCGATAGACGAAGGTGACCGCCTGCTGATCCTCGATCATCAGGGCATCATCGATGGGCGTGCCCGCCAGGTTGGCGGTGACGCGGGAGCTGCCGATGCCTTCGGTGATCGAGTTGCCACCCACGACTTCCGGCGTGCCGGTCGTCACGTAGCGGTAAAGCCCGCTACCGGTGGGGTCGGCGAGGATACAGTCGATCTCCGGGCGCCGTTCCTTCAAGTAGCGTGCGACGCCCGCAAGGGTACCGCCGGTCCCGGTCGCCGCGACGAAGGCATCGATGCGGCCATCGGTCTGGATCCAGAGTTCCGGGCCGGTCGTTTCATAATGGGCTTGCCGGTTGGCAAGGTTGTCGAACTGGTTGGCCCAGATGGCATTATCCAGGTCGGCGGCCATGCGGCCGGCAATCTTCTGGTAGTTGTCGGGGTTGCTGTAGGGCACGGCGGGCACGGTGTGCACTTCGGCACCGAGCGTACGCAGCAGGTCGATCTTCTCTTGGGTCTGGGTCTCGGGGATGACGATGACGCAGCGGTAGCCACGGGCATTGCAGATATGCGCGAGACCGATGCCGGTGTTGCCGGCAGTACCTTCCACGACCGTGCCGCCGGGGCGGAGCTCACCGCGTCGTTCGGCATCGAGCACAATATAAAGCGCGGCGCGATCCTTGACCGAACCGCCCGGGTTCATGAATTCGGCCTTGCCCAGAATCTCACAGCCGCTTTCGCGCGACAGTCTCTGCAAGCGGATCAGCGGCGTATTGCCTACCGTGCCAACGAAGCCATCGGATAGCTGCATGTTGCCTCCGCGATGCCGGGGACATCCTGTTGACGATTGCGGCAACGAGAGGGCTGCCCCCCTTCATGCAGAATTGACTAAAATTTTAGAAGGACAAACGCCCATCGTCGACAGGAGGTTGGGCCATGATTCAGTCGATACTGCTAGCCGTCGATTTGTCGCCGTCAGCCAGGGTGGCAGTCCAATGGGCGATCTATCTGGCACGCAAACTCGAGGGTGGCGTGCATGCGGTCTTCGTCACCGACGCCCGACTCACGGAGGTCGGTTTCTATGGAGAAGACGCGCGGCCGGAAATGGTCGAGGCCGCCTTGCGACTCAGGCGCGAAAACCAGGAGCAGCTCGAGGCGCAGGGCGAGCGCTTGCTGGCATCGATCAAACGCCAGGTCGAAGCGGCAGGTGTCGAGTGCCGCAGCGAAATGCTCAGTGGCGTGCCGGCGGTACGACTTCTCGAGGCGGCGTCCGATAGCGACCTGATCGTCATGGGGCGGCGCGGTGAGTCCGCCGGCCTGGGTGACACCAAGGGGTTGGGGGAAGTGGTGGAGCGGGTGCTGCGGACGGCCGAGCAACCGGTATTGCTCGCTGGGGCCGAGTTCCAGGATATCTCGCGTGTCCTGCTCGGGTTCGATGGCTCCAAACCGGCCCGTGAGGCGATGGTGTACGCCATCGAACTCGCACAACGGCTCGCGGTGCCAGTGCAGGTGGTCAGCGTGCATCATGATGATGTCATTGCGCGTCGCCAGCTATCGACCGTCGAGCATTATGCCGAGGGACACCGGATCGAGATCGAAACCGCGATCCGCAAGGGGGATCCGGCAGACGTGATTCTGGGCATGGCCCAGCCGGGCGATTTGATCACCATCGGTGCCTTCGGCGATGGGCGCATTCGCGAATGGTTGCTCGGGTCGACCACGGAGGCGATCCTGCGCGCGGCGGTCCAGCCGGTACTTCTGCACCGTTGAGCACGGTCTAGCGGAAAGCGATGCGTGTGCCGTGGGCCAGGGCCTCTTCCGGGCTGATGGACTGGCTGGGAATGCCGATCATTTCATCGCCGAGCTGATCCGCCCAGGTGAGAATCCCGTGCTTGATGCCCATCGGGCCCAGCAGGTCACTGACACGGCCGGTACCCGTGAAGCGCATCACGTCGCCATGCTCGTCCACCAGTTGTGCCATGCCGTGAGAGTGATGCAGGCGCACGACATAGATGCCATCCAGGGATAGTACCTCGACGATGGGAGTGTTGCCTGCGGCCAGGTAGTGGGACAGCTCGGAGACACTCATCATGTCGTCGCGGTGGCGGAGTTTGGCCATGTCGTTCTCCCTCTATGCCTATGGTGGGTACACAGGGTCGACTCGTGAATGGATGACAGGTTCCGGAAGACGCTGTCATGGCGTTTGTGTCGCCATGTTTTCATTCGGTGGGGCGCCGCCGCAACTCGCTCCAGGCGGCGAAGGTGCTGAGGAAGACGCGGCCGGTGAGTTCGTCGAGGAAGTCACTGTTGTTCAACCGGTCCATGACCGGACCCTTCACCTCCGCCAGATGCAGGGTGACATGGGAATCCTTGAGGCGCGCGTTGATGGCGTCGAGGCTTTCCAGTGCCGAGGCGTCGATCAGGTTGACGGCTGAGCAGATCAACACCACATGCTCGAGTTCCGGGCGGCTGGCGACCAGGTTGTAGACGGTATCTTCCAGGTAACGAGCGTTGGCGAAATACAGGCTCTCGTCGATACGCAGCAGTGCCACATGGCTGGCACTTTCGACCTCATGGCGTGCCACGTTGCGGAAGTGCTCGGTGCCCGGCACCCGGCCCACCAAGGCGCTGTGGGGACGGCTGGTGCGGTAGAGAAACAGGCCGACCGACAGCGACACGCCGGCGATGATCCCGGCTTCCACGCCTTCCACCAGGGTCAAGCCGATGGTGACCGCCATGGCGGCGAAGTCGCTGCGCGAGTAGCGCCAGGTCTGCTTGATCATCTTGATGTCGACCAGGGTCAGGATCGAGACGGTGATGGTGGCCGCCAGGGTGGCGATTGGCAGGTGATAGAGCAACGGCGTCATGGCCAGGGTGACCAAGCCGATCCCCAGGGCGGCGAAGGTGCCCGCGGCGGGTGTCTGGGCGCCGGCATCGAAGTTGATCACGGTGCGTGACAGACCGCCCGTCACCGGCATGCCCGCCGAAATGGCGGCGGCGATATTGGCACTCCCCAGACCGATCAGTTCCTGGTTGGGCGAGATGCGTTGGCGACGCTTGGCGGCCAGCATCTGGCCCATGGATACCGACTCGACGAATCCCACCACACTGATCAAGAGCGCAGGTACCAGCAGCTCTCGCCATAGCGGCAGGTCCACGCTGGGAAAGGTCAAAGGAGGGAGTCCCTTGGGAATGGCGCCGACCACGGCCACGCCCGAGGCCGCCAGGTCGAAACGCCAGGACACCAGGGTGGTGACAATCACGGCAAACACCGGCCCTGCCTTGGCCAGCAACGATGCCAGCCCCGGTCCCAGCCACAAGCGGGTCAACAGCCATTGGCCACGCCTGCGCATCAGGACCAGGAAGGCCAGGCAGCCAGTGCCGATGACTAGGGTTGGCCAATGCGTGTTGGTGATGTCGGTGACCAGGCTGACGGTGAGCTCCATCACCGTGAAGCCCGACCCGGAGATCCCCAGCAGGTTGGCCGCCTGGCTGGCCGCGATCAGGATACCCGAGGCGGTCAGAAAGCCCGAGATCACCGGATGGCTGAGGAAGTTGGCGAAGAAGCCCAGCTTCATCATGCCCATGGCAGCGAGCATCAGGCCCGAGAGCAGCGCGAGCACCATGGTCGCCTCGAGGTACTCGGCGCTGCCGGGTGGGGCCACGCCAGCCAGCGCAGCCCCGGTCATCAGGGCGAGGATCGCCACCGGTCCGACTGCCAGGGTGCGGCTGGTACCGAACAGGGTATACGCCAACAGCGGCAGGATACTGGCATACAGCCCGACTACCGCCGGCAGGCCGGCAAGGATGGCATAGGCTAGCGACTGGGGGATCACCATCACGGTCACGATGATACCGGCCAGCAGGTCGGCTCCGCACAGACGTGTGTTGTAATGGGGTAACCAGGCAAGAATCGGCAGGTAGCGCTTGAGCATCACGGGCCCTTATCGGCGGGCGGTCGAAAGCGTGAGCCTACCGGAAAACGGCGGATGATTTCACTCCGGAATGGCACCCGGTGAAATGCCGCTTCGCAGCGAGTCGGTGCATAAGGACCCTTCTAGTCTATCCATAACGTGAAGAAAGCAGTACGTGGAAACCAGCCTGGGCGGAATCGGCGGCAACCGCAAGCATTACGGTCGGCTACCCTATACCCGTGGGCAGGCGGTAACCGGCGAGGAGTTGGAACGGCTCTTCGATGCCGTTGCCACCACGCTCGATCATCTGGCTTGAGTCGTTTCGACCAGCGAACCGGTTGTCTACGGCTTTGGTGGATACGTCCAAAGTCCTACGCAGATTCCTCGGGGAATGCCGATAAGCTCCTGTAATGGAAACAATAACCACAGAGAGCTGAGATGATGGGCAAGATCATGATGGTGTTGTCTTTGGCGCTGGTGGCGGTGGCCGTTGGCGTCGTCGATCGGGTATCGGCCCCGTGGGGGAGCTATCTGGCGGTATTGCTGAGTGGCTTGGCCGGGGCGGGAGCGGTGCTGGCGGGAGGCGTATCGATCTATACCGCCGATCGCAAGACATTGACCGGTGACAGCCGACAACCCTGGCTGCCACCCCAGCGCGATTACCAGTCGCTCAAGCGCATGGCGCATCGCTTGATCCGACGGGCCGGACGCACGGCCATCGCCTCGGCAGAGGTATCGCATCATGCCGATCGCCTTGACCAGCGATTGGCGCGCCAGGACTCCGTGGTCAAGGAAGCGGTGTCGAGCATGGCGGCGATCACCGCGGCCATCGAGCAGGTCTCGATCAGTGCGCAGCAGGTCGCGGAATTGGCCAGTCGCTCGCGTGAGTCGAACCTGTCCAGCCGTGAGGCACTGGATCAGGTCATCGAAGAGATGCGTTCGCTGGCGTCACGCTCCGAAGAGGCGCTGGAGTTGCTCGAGGCGCTCGGCCGCAAGAGCGACAGTGTGCGACATGTGACGGCGCTGATCGAGGAAATTGCCGAACAGACCAATCTGCTGTCGCTGAATGCGTCCATCGAAGCGGCGCGTGCCGGGGAGCATGGGCGCGGCTTTGCCGTGGTGGCGGGGGAGGTGCGCGAACTGGCCAAGCGCACGGCCGATGCCACCCATCAGGTCGAGTCGCTGGTGGGGGAGATCGGAGACAGCAGTCATCGTGTGGTCGATACCATCGGCCATCTCATGAAGCGCGTCGGCGATCGCGCCAAGGAGGTCGAGTCGGTGGGTGGCCATCTGAACGACCTGTCCCGCGATTTCGATAGCGTCGAGCAAAGTATCGGCAGCATTGCCGAGGCCATGGCCGATACCAACGGTCATGGCCGTCAGGTGGCCAACACCCTGACCACCCTGGAAACGGAGGTCTGCGAGGGCACCCGCGACATGCACGACCTGGCGGCGCAAGCGCGTGCCCTGATGGAGGCCGCCGAAGGGGTCGACGGCGAGCTGGCCCAGCAGCGCCTGGACGGGCGTCACCAGCAGGTGTTCCTGGCGGCCAGGGCGGCGGCGGACCGCATCGGCAAACTCTTCGAGCAGGCGCTCAAGCGTGGCGAGCTCGATCAGCGGGCGTTGTTTTCCGACGATTACCGGCTCGTCGCCGAAACCAATCCTCCCCAGTACCGCACCGACTACGACGATTTCACCGACCGGTATTTGCCGGAGGTGCAGGAACCCCTACTCGAGGCCTTGGGGGTTTCCTATGCGATTACCTGCAATCGGCGGGGCTATGTGCCGACTCATAATCGCCATGTCAGTCGGGCGCCTACCGGCGACTATACCCATGACCTGCAATACAGTCGCAGCAAGCGGATCTTCGACGATCCCACCGGCAGCCGCTGTGGCGCCCACCGCGAGCCCCTGCTGGTGCAGACATACAAGCGCGACACCGGTGAAGTCATGCATGACCTGTCGGTACCCGTCTTCGTTCACGGGCAACACTGGGGAGGCTTCCGCATCGGCTACCAGCCCGATACCGCCTGACAGCCAATCATTCGGGCCTTTGACTGTGCCGATTGGAGCATGGGCAAGGCTCTTGCCGCTTATTTGCTCAAGTTTTCTACCGACAAGCCGTTAATATTGATTACATTGCGGTTAAATAAAATAACCTTTTACGGTGGGGAGCTGTCGGAGGGGGCATGGCGAAGGACTTTGGGCAATCGGGCCAAGGGTTGCAAGATGCGCTGCTGGGGCAGCCGGCCAGGCTGCTGTTCAACGACAGCGCTCTCATGGTCGATGTCACCAGTGCCTGTGATGAGATGGCTGGGCCCTTGCGGCGTTTGTCGGGCAGTAGTAGCGAAGCGTCCTGGTGTGGCGACTCTCTCAAACATCAGATGCTGGAAGCGGCACAGCGCTGGAAAGCCTTGGCGTGTGGCGAGCGGAGCCTGCTGAACTGGCTGGACGAAGTTCCCGGCGCGGGCGAGACCCTGAAAGACTTCGTCGATTTCGTGGCGTTGACGCGAGCCTTGGCGGCGCAGAGAAGCGGATCCGGCTGGCCACGACTCGAGCATTTGCTGGGCTTGGCCGCGCTGCGCCTGAAGCTCGATCCCGCTTCGGAGCTCGCGGAAACGACTGCCGAGCGCCTGGGGTTGGTGATCCACCGGCCGGGGATCGTCGACCATCGAGAGATCGCGGCGGCCTGTTCGTTGCGGTTGGCCACGGTACGCAACGCCTTGTCTCGTCGGGAAATGCACTATCGCCGAGGGCAGGGGGTGGTGATTGGCGAGGCCGTGGACTGGATGATCAAGCGCAAGGGATTTCTCTATCCTGTCGTCAATGCCGCCAGTCGCGAGCGTCGCATCAATGGCCGTCTGGCGGCGACCCATCTGGCGAAACTTCCCGAGGTCGAGCTCCGTCGGCAGATCAGCCGGTTGCGCTTGAGCGAATGGCAGGTGCGTGCCTCCGGACAACGCTTCGCCATCAACTCCCAAGGGATTCAACATTGCCTGGTGATGCTGCCCATCGACGACGCCGAACCGCTGTATCGGCTGGGCGTCCAGGCGCTGGAGAACCGCAGTCACGACCCGGGGGCCAGGCTGTATCTGGAGAGTTTTCCCACCGCACCGGGTCAACGGCTCTGGCAATGCCAGGTGCCGACCATGGCCGTACTGGACGCGCTGATCGCCTATCTTGCACGGCAGGCGGGGGACGCCGAGGCGGCCCCGACTCGCGAGCATGCGGATTCCTGACTCAGCCCTGGCCGCTGGATAGGGTGCTGCGTGATCTGGGGCGTGATTGCCAGGCCGACCAGGAGTAAAGTGCCAACCCCGTCCAGATCAGGGCGAAGGTGGTGAGTTGCACGGACGTCAAGGGTTCGCGAAATACCAGCAAGGCGATGAAGAACTGGATGCTGGGATTGAGGTACATCAGGAACCCCAGCGTGGCCAGGCGCAGGCGTCGAGCCGCACCGGCGAAGGCCATCAACGGCAGGGCGGTGATCACCCCGCTGGCGATCAACAGCAGGGTCGTTGAATTCGTTTGCAGAAAGTGCGAGGCCCCGCTGGCACTCAACCAGGCAATGGCCGCGAGACCCAGCGGCAACAGCAAGAGGGTCTCGACGAACAGTCCCGACAGGCCGTCCAGCGGAACCTGCTTGCGCAACAGGCCATAGGTGCCGAAAGACACGGCCAGAGACAACGTGATCCAGGGCACCTCGCCCAGTACCAGCAACTGAATGCAGATACCCAGGGTGGCGAACCCTACCGCGACCCCCTGAAGCCAAGCCATCCTCTCGCGCAGTACCAACATGCCCAGCGCCACATTGACCAGGGGCGTGAGGAAGTAGCCGAGGCTGGCCTGGAGCACCTGGCGACTCTCCACGGCATAAATGTAGATGCCCCAGTTGAGCCCGATCAACACGGCACAGGCGAGTACACGGCCCAGTCGGCGTGGCTTGCCGAGTGCCAGCCTGACCGGCGCCCAGCGCCTCAGCAAAGTCACCAGGCCGGCCAGAAACACGCACGACCAGATGACGCGATGGATCAGTACTTCCCAGGCGGGGATGCCCTCGAACAGGGCGAAGAACAGTGGGAAGCAGCCCCACATCAGGTAGGCGGCAAGACCAAAGCCCACACCCTTGCTGGCTTCTCGGTCGGCGAAGAAGGGGGCGCCGGATGCGGGACTCATTTCCACCTCATTATAGAAAAGTCCTAATCTAACACAGTGGTAGGCGAAGCCCAGTGCCACTGACCATCCATCGACACGCCGGGGCTACGATGAGGCGCTGTCTCGTTGTACGCTGGGAGCATAGCTCCAATTCAACAGTCGCCGGGAGGAATCAGAATGAGTGAACTGCGCACGACCCTCGTGCAGTGCGATCTGCGCTGGGAAGATCCCGACGCCAATTGCCGGATGCTGGAAGAGCTGCTCGGCGAGCTTAGCGGGGACGATACCGACCTGATCGTGCTGCCGGAAATGTTCGCGACCGGCTTCACCATGAATTCGCGGGACATGGCCGAGCCCATGGAGACCAGCCGCACCGTGGCGTGGCTGCGTGAGCAGGCGAGAACGCGCGGCTGTGTGATGACCGGCAGCGTGGCGATCAAGGCAGACGACGAGTATTTCAACCGCCTGATCTGGGCCACACCCGATGGCGAATTGGTGCATTACGACAAGCGTCACCTGTTTCGCATGGCCGGCGAGCACGAACGTTATGGCATGGGGCCAAAGCGTGTGGTCGTCGAACTCAAGGGCTTCCGCCTGTTGTTGACGGTGTGCTACGACCTGCGCTTTCCGGTGTGGCTACGGCAGCAGCCTGGCAGCGACGAGCCCTTCGAATACGACGCCTTGCTGTGTGTGGCCAACTGGCCGGCACCGCGTCGCCAGCCGTGGCGAACCCTGCTCCAGGCTCGCGCAATCGAGAACCTATGCTATGTGATCGGGGTCAACCGGGTCGGGGAGGACGCCAAGGGGCTCGCCTATGCCGGCGATTCGATGCTGATCGACTACAAGGGCGAGCCGCTGATCGACGAGCCTCGCGATGTGCCCTTCCTGTTGACCGGTACGCTCGACCGTCAGGCACTGGCCGATTTCCGCGACAAGTTCCCGGCCTGGATGGATGCCGATCGTTTCGAGGTGCGGGTTTGATGCGTCTGGACAAGTTTCTCTGCGAAACCACCGACCTGACCCGTAGCCTGGCCAAGAAAGCCATGCATCGCGAAGAGGTCAGCGTTGACGGCGAGGTGGTCAAGAATCCGGCGACCCAGGTCGATGCACAGAGTCGCGTGCAGTGGCTGGGACAGTCGCTCGAGTTGGTCGGGTTGCGCTATGTCATGTTCCACAAGCCGTCCGGGGTGGAGTGTACGGCCAAGCGCGGCCTCTATCCGCTGGTCACCGACCTGATCGGCTTGCCCAAGGTGGAACGGCTAAAGGTGGTGGGGCGTCTCGATGTGGATACCACTGGCCTGGTGTTGCTGAGCGATGATGGTCAATGGTCGCATCGGATTACCTCTCCGCGTCGCCACTGTGCCAAGGTCTACCGGGTGCAGTTGGCCGAGGCGTTGACCGGGGCGGCCGCCGAACGGGCCGTCGTGGCCTTCGGCGAAGGGATATTGCTGGATGGCGAGGACAAACCGACGCGTCCCGCCGAGCTTGTGCTGACGTCACCCCGCGAGGCCAGGCTCACCCTCCATGAGGGCAAGTATCACCAAGTGAAGCGGATGTTCGCCGCGATCGGCAACCACGTCGAGACCCTGCACCGGGAGTCGATCGGTGACATTGCGCTCGACCCGACCTTGGCACCGGGCGAGTGGCGCGAATTGAGCGACGAAGAAATCGACGCTTTCTAGTTTATACCGTTATCTTTTTTCGTGAGAGGCGGGTTGCCATGGCGCTGACGATAACTTCCATGGCACACCCGTCAGCGCGTTGCCAGGGGGGCGGGCGCCGTGAGTCCCGCTGCCTCCACCAGGGCCTGGGTATAGGGATTCCGTGGCGTGCCCAGCACTTGATCGCAGTCGCCCTCTTCCACCACCTCGCCGTCCTTGAGAACCATCACGCGGTGCGCCATGGCGCGCACGACCGCCAGGTCATGGCTGATGAAAAGAAAACTCAAGCCGCGCTTGCGTTGCAGTTCGCGCAGCAGGACGACGAGTTGTTTCTGCACGCTGCGATCCAGCGCCGAAGTGGGTTCGTCGAGGACGAGTAGGTCGGGTTCGAGGATGATGGCACGAGCGACGGCGATGCGTTGGCGCTGGCCGCCGGAGAATTCATGCGGATAGCGTGAGGCACAGTCCTGGGGTAGACCGACCTCCCTGAGGGTGTCCTGCACGCGCTGCCCGATGTCCCGTTCGTCGAGTTCGGGATGGTGGAATCGGAGACCTTCGCTGATGATCGCCGAGACCGGCAAGCGCGGCGAGAGCGAGCCGTAGGGATCCTGGAAGACGATCTGGAAGCGCCTGCGGCTCTTGCGCAGGGGGGGGCCGGTGAGGGTATCGAGGCGTTCGCCGTCGAAGCGTATTTCACCCTGACTGGGGACCAGGCGCAACAGCGCCATGGCCAACGTCGTCTTGCCTGACCCGGATTCGCCGACGATGCCGAGCGTCTCGCCGCGAGCCAGTTCGAGCGACAGCGGCTGAACGGCAACGAAGGGGGGCGGACGCTTGGCGAACAAGCGCTTGGGCCGGGAAAAGGTCACCGACAGTCGCTGGGCATCGAGCAGCGGATGTCGGGTGGCCAGAGCCATCGGGCTGCCTTCCGGTTCGGCATCGATCAGGCTGCGGGTATAGGGACTGCGCGGGGTGGAGAAGATCTCGTCGACCGGTCCGGTCTCCTGTTCGCAGCCCTGATTGAGTACACAGACGCGATCCGCATGGCGCCTGACCAGGTTCAGGTCGTGGGTGATGAACAGCATGCCCATACCGTAGTGATCGCGCAGCTCGGCGAGCAGGCCGAGGATCTCTTTCTGCACGGTGACATCGAGGGCGGTCGTGGGTTCGTCGGCGATCAACAGCACGGGGTCGTTGGCGATGGCCATGGCGATCATGACACGCTGGCGTTGACCGCCAGAGAGCTGGTGGGGCCAGACATCGAGCAACTCGTCGGGACGCGGCAGCTTGACCCGGACCAACAGCTCGCGTGTGCGCTCACGGGCAGCGCGGCCGCTCAGGCCCTGGTGCAGGCGGAGCGTTTCGCCGATCTGCTTGGCCACGGTGTGCAGCGGGTTGAGCGACGTCATGGGTTCCTGAAAGACGAAGCCCACGCGACCGCCGCGCATGGCACGCCATTCGCGCCCCGACAACCGGTCGAGGTCCGTGTCCTCGAGCCACCGTCCGCCGCGGACGCTGGCATTGGCCGGCAGCAGGTCCATGGCGCCAAGGGCGCTGACCGACTTGCCGGAGCCCGATTCGCCGACCAGTGCCAACGTCTCGCCACGGCGGATCTCCAGTGACAAGCGATCGACCACCGTCACGCCATCGAAGGCGACACTCAGGTCCTGCAAGCGAAAGAGAGAATCAGTTGGCATGGGGCGGCACCCTTGGTGTCGGGCTTGCGGAGGCCTCGATGTGACGAGGGTCGAAGGCGTCGCGCAAGCCTTCGCCGATGAAGACCAGCAGCGAGAGCATCACCGACAGGCTGACGAAGGCCGTGATTCCCAGCCAAGGTGCCTGCAGGTTGTTCTTGCCCTGGGCTACCAGTTCGCCCAGCGAGGGCGAGCCGGGTGGCAAACCGAAGCCAAGGAAATCCAGTGCGGTGAGGGTGGTAATGCCCCCGGTGAACAGGAAGGGGATGAAGGTCAGGGTCGCGACCATGGCATTGGGCAGTACATGACGCCACATGATCAGATGCGAGGGGAGTCCCAGGGCCTTGGCAGCGCGCACGTATTCGAGGTTGCGGGCACGCAGGAATTCGGCGCGCACCACATCGACCAGGCCCAGCCACGAGAACAGCAGCATGATCCCCAGTAGCCACCACAGGTTGGGTTCCACCAGGCTGGCGAGGATGATCAACAGGAACAGCACCGGTAGCCCGGACCAGATCTCCGTGAGGCGCTGGCCGATCAGGTCGGTCTTGCCACCGAAATAACCCTGGATGCCGCCGATCAGGACGCCGAGCATCAGCGAACCGATGGTCAGCACCAGCGCGAAGACGACCGACAGGCGAAAGCCGTAGATCACGCGCGCCAGCACGTCACGCCCCTGGTCGTCGGTGCCCAGCCAGTGACGGCTGTCAGGAGAAGAGGGGGCCGGCCGGCTGAGTTCCATGTCCAGGGTCTGGTAGGAAAAGGGGATGATCGGCCACAGCATCCACCCCTTGCTCTCGATCTCGTTTCGCACGTAGGGGTCGCGATAGTCGGCGGTGGTCGGCAGGAAGCCGCCGAACTCGGTTTCCGGATAATCCACCAGCAAGGGAAGGTACCATTGTCCCTGGTACTGCATCACGATGGGTTTGTCGTTGGCGATCAATTCGGCGGCCAGGCTGAACACGAACATGCCCAGAAAGACCCACAGGGCGATATAGGCACGGCGATTGCGACGGAATACCGACAGCCGGCGCCGGGAAATGGGAGACAGTCGTGCGCTGAGTCTTGCAAACATCGTGATCAGGACTCCCGCGTCGCGAAATCGATGCGTGGGTCGACCCACACATAGGTCAAGTCGGAAATCAGCTTCAGGATCAGTCCGATCAGGGTGTACAGATAGAGGGTGCCGAAGATCACCGGGTAGTCGCGTTGCATCACCGCTTCGAAGCCCAGCAGGCCCAAGCCATCGAGCGAGAAGATCACCTCGATGAGCAGCGAGCCGGTGAAGAAGATGCCGACCAGGGCCGAGGGCAGCCCGGCGATGATGATCAGCATGGCATTGCGGAATACATGACCGTAGAGGACCCGGCGGTCGCTGGCGCCCTTGGCACGTGCGGTCAGCACGTATTGCTTGTGGACCTCGTCGAGGAAGCTGTTCTTGGTCAGCATGGTGAGCGTGGCGAAGCTACCGATGGCGGACGCCAGCACCGGCAGGGTGATATGCCAGAAATAGTCGCCTACCTTGCCCAGGGCCGAGAGCTCGTCGAAGTTGGGCGAGGTCAGACCGCGCAACGGAAAGACACTGAAATAGCTGCCGCCGGCGAAAAGCACGATGAGCAGGATGGCGAACAGGAAGCCGGGAATGGCATAACCGACGATCACCAGTCCCGAGCTCCACACGTCGAAGCGCGAGCCATGGCGCAGCGCCTTGCGTATGCCCAGTGGAATCGAAACCAGATAGACCACCAGCGTGGTCCACAATCCCAGCGAAATCGATACCGGCAAGCGCTCGACCATCAGCTCGACCACCGGACGATTGCGAAAGAAACTGTTACCGAAATCGAAGGTGGCGTAATCGCGGATCATACCCAGGAAGCGTTCATGTGGGGGCTTGTCGAAGCCGAACTGGGCCTCCAGCCTCTCGATGAGCCGCGGGTCCACGCCACGGGAGCCACGAGACTCGCCGCTGGCGACGGTATCACCACCGCCGGCATCCAGGCGGGTGCTGGCCGCACTCTGGAGTCCCTCGAAACGTGCCAGCATCTGATCGATGGGGCCGCCGGGAGCGGCTTGCACGATGACGAAGTTGAGCAGCATGATCCCCAGCAGGGTGGGGATCATCAGCAGCAGACGGCGGAGAACGTATGAGCCCACGGTGATTCCTTCGGTACGGGGAACGGATCAGCGGCGTTGGCGGTTGGTGATCGCGGTGTCGCGCTCCGGGTCGACCCACCAGGCATCCAGGTCGAGATTGTACTCCGGGAACGGCTGCGGATAGGCGAATTTGTCCCACAGGGCAATGCGGGTTTCGCCGAGAAACCATTGTGGAATGACGTAGAAGCCCCAGCGCAGTACCCGGTCGAGTGCGCGTGCCGCGGTGTCGAGTTGCTCGCGGGACTCGGCGCGGATCAGGCGTTCGACGAGAGCATCGATGACTGGATTGCTCAGGCCGATCAGGTTGCGACTTTGTGGGCTGTCGGCATATTCGCTGGTCCAGTATTCGCGTTGCTCGTTCCCCGGATTGGCGGATTGGGGGAAGCTGCCGACGATCATGTCGAAGTCGAAGCTGCGCAGGCGATTGAGGTACTGATTGACGTCGACCGTGCGGATACTACCTTGTACCCCCAGCCGCGAGAGGTTGCGCAGCAGCGGCTGTACCACACGCTCGAACTGGGTGTCGAACAGCAATACCTCGAGCGTGAAGGGACGGCCGGTCCGGGAATCGATGAGAACGCCATCGCGCACCTCGTAGCCGGCGTCCCGGAACAGTTCCAATGCCTTGGCCAGGCGAGCGCGCATGTCCTCGGGTTGCTCGATGGGTAACGGTTCCTCGAACACGCGTGCCGGCAACTCGTCGCGGAAGGGCTCGAGTATGGCCAGTTCGGCCTCGCTGGGCATGCCCTGGGCGGCCATGTCGGAATTCTCGAAGAAACTGTGGGTGCGTTGGTAGGCACCGTAGAAGAGGTTGTCGTTGAGCCAGTCGAAATCGAAGGCCAGGTTGATGGCCTCGCGTACCCGTGCATCGCGAAACTTGTCGCGACGCAGGTTCATCACGTAGGCCTGCATGCCGGCCGGTTGGCCGTCGGGGACGCTGAGGCGCTTGACGAACCCCTCGTTGGCAGCAGGGAAATCGTAGGCGGTGGCCCATTGACGAGCGCTGCTCTCGATGCGCATGTCCAGATTGCCGGCCTTGAACGCCTCCAGGGCCACGGTCTGGTCACGATAATAATCGAAGATCAGGCGGTCGATATTGTAGCGGCCTCGATTGACCGGCAGGTCCTTGCCCCAGTAGTCGTCGACCCGTTGATAGACGATGCGGCGGCTAGGCTCGACGGCGGCAATACGATAGGGCCCGGAGCCAAGCAGCGGTTCCAGCGTGGGGGCGGTGAATTCCCGGTCGGCCCAAAAATGCGCAGGCAGAACCGGCAATTGGCCGATGATCAGCGGCAGCTCCCGGGAATTGTTCTCGGCAAATTCGAAGCGCACGGTGTCTTCATCGAGCACCTGCACCGATGTCACATCGGCATAATAGGCACCGTAGAAGGGTTGTCCCTCATCGCGGAGCGTTTCGAAGCTGAACACCACATCCTCAGCGGTGACGGGTTCGCCGTCATGAAAGCGAGCCTCGGGATGCAGGTCGAATTCGATCCACTGACGATCAGGAGCCAAGCGAATGCCTTCGGCCAGCAACCCGTACATCGAGAAGGGCTCGTCGGGATTCGAGACCATCAACGTATCGTAGATCTGGGCCAGGCCCGTGGCGGGAGTGCCACGAATGATGAAGGGGTTGGTGGTATCGAAGCTGCCGATGGCCGAACGTACCAGGCGCCCCCCCTTGGGGGCCTCGGGATTGACATAGGGAAAGTGGGTGAAGTCCGCCGGGAGTGCGGGATCGTCGTAGAGGGAGAGGCCATGCACGGTGGCGACGTTCTCCGCTTCCTCAGCCAGCGCTGCGGTGGTCAGAGGTGCGACGATAACCAGTGAAAGGCTCAACAGGCTAGCACGGGCAGCGATCATGGGATGACATCCTTGAGTCCTGACAGGCAACGAGATGGCAGCTCAAGGCCGCCGCATCGATAAGGTGTCAGGCGCTGCCGCAATTGTAAACACACCTCAGCCACTGGATGCCTGGGCCTGTGCCAGCGTGGGGCGGGGGATGTTCAGTGTCTGTCCCTCATAAATGAGATCACCGTCGAGGCCGTTGAGATCGCGAATCAGGGTCAGAGTCACGCCGTGCAGGGCGGCGATGGTCGACAAGTTGTCGCCGCGTTGGACCACGTAGGTGTCTTCGGCAACGGCGCGCTCGGCTGGCGACCAGGATTCGAGATTCGCCATCAGGGTGTCGTGATGCTCCACCGGTACCAGCAGCACGCTGGAATTGGAGGGCGACAGACTGCCGTTCAGCAGACCGGGATTGAGGGCTTCGAGTTCCGCGCGAGTGGTGCCGGCGAGCGAGGCGGCGCGGTTCAGGCTCAGAGGACCATCGAGTTCGACCGTGGCAAAGGCTGGGCGGTTGGCGATGTCCGCAAGCTCGACGCCATGTTTCTCCGGCTCGGCGACGATAGCGGAGATGGCCAGCAGCTTGGGAACATAATGCATGGTTTCGCCGGGCAGGCGCAGGTGCCAGTAGTCGTCAGGTTCGCCGCGGTGGGCTGCGGCGTGGCGGGCCTTGTTCACGGTACCGGCGCCCGCATTGTAAGCGGCCAGGGAGAGTTCCATGTCACCGTCGTACCACTGTTCGGCTTGTTGTTCGAGGTAGTCGAGGGCGGCACGTGTCGAGGCGACCACGTCGAGGCGACCGTCATACCCCCGTGAGCGGGATAACCCCAGCGCGTCGGCGGTTCCCGGCATGAACTGCCACAGCCCGCTGGCGCCGTGGGGGCTGCGGGCTGTGGGGGCGAAGGAGCTCTCGATGAAAGGCAGCAGCGCGATTTCGCCGGGTAGATCGCGCGCCTCGAGCTGCTCGAGGATCCAGTGCAGCCAAGGGCGGGCGCGTTCGGTGATTTCGGCGATATTCTCTGGGCTCGAGCGGTAATGCTCGATCCATTCCTGGACCCGCGGCTTATCGGTGTCGGATTGCCATTGAAAGGCATCACGCAGGCGGGTCCAGGCATTCAGGGGGGCAGGCTCGAGAATCAGCGCCTGCCAGAAATCGCTGGGTTCGGTGGTGGCGGTGAGACGACTGACCATCGTGTCGCCGATTTTGGCCTGAGCGGCAGCCTCCAGGCCGAGGGTAGTCAATAGTAGGGCGCCCGCCAGGCTAATCACCTGGCGGCGGGTCGTTCGGTATGTCATGGCAGGGAGTCCTTTCGGGAGCTGACCATCGAGCTGGCGTCCTTGGAGTGATTAGAAGTGGTCTTTCCAGGCTCGCAGCGTGGCAAAGGTGGATAGCGGGGAGTCGGCATTGCCTTGTGTCGCCGCGGCCTGTTGCACGCCGGGTTGGTTCGCCCGCAGGAAGGGGTTGACCTGGTGCTCCCGAGCCAGGTTGCTCGGCAAGGTGGGCTTGTCCTGCTCCCGGGCACGCCGGCATTCCTCGAGGTATTCGTCGATGGCCGTATTGTGGGGATCCGCCGCCTTGGCGAAGCGCAGGTTGGCGAGGGTATATTCGTGAGCGGCGAAGACCAGCGTCTCGTTGGGCAACGCCGCCAACTTCGAGAGCGAAGTATGCATCTGCTCGGGAGAACCTTCGAACAGGCGACCGCAGCCAGCGGAGAACAAGGTGTCGCCACAGAACAGCAGGGGCGGGATGCCGGCGGCGAAGAAGGCGATATGATCGAGCGTATGTCCCGGCACCTCGAGCACCTCGAAGCGACGCCCCATGACCAGGCACTCGTCGCCTTCAGCGAGGCGTTCGTCGATGCCCTCGATATCGGGGTTTTGCGGGCCGATGACGCGCGGGCGATACTGACGAATGAGTTCGGGCAGGCCACCGGTATGGTCGTGGTGGTGATGCGTGATCAGGATCGTTCCCAGCGTCAGGCCTTCACGCTCGAGCAGGTCGATCACGGGACTGGCGTCGCCGGGATCGACGACGGTAACGTCAGGACTCGTGTCCTGACGCAGCAACCAGATATAGTTGTCGCTAAAGGCCGGAATCGGTGTCACGCTCAACATGGGATCGCTGTCCTCGCTCCTAAGTCATTGACTTAACCATCCGGGCCGCTCCCGCTATAGTATCAAGCGAGCCATTTTACCGGGTCGACCGGTGGCAAAAGGAAGCGCTGCCTGGTAGCGGATAAGCTGCACAAAACCGAATACTGTGGGGAGAACACCGCGCTGTGTCAAATTCGGATGTTACGATATCGCTGGCGCAGTTGGTGCGCGATGGCCGCCGTTATTGGTCTTCGGCCGATGGGAAGGCGCATTGGCAGGCGGAGCGTGCCTGTGTGGGACCCGTCTGTGAACGCCTGTTTGGCGCGCATAGCCTGGAACTCGGCATGGCACCTCGCCTCACCGATATGTGTCCGGTACGCCATCCCATGCGTTGGGCGCCCACTCGCGAGTTGGCCGAGTCTGCCGAGACCCTGGTCTGCCAACCCGATCGGCTGCCACTGCCGGATGGCGCGCTGCAACTGGTGGTCATCCATCACCTGTTGGAAGTCGTGGCCGATCCGCATCATGTGCTGCAGGAAGCGGCGCGCGTCACGGCCGATAGCGGGCGACTGATCATTTTCGGCTGGGGGCCTCTGGGGATGAGTGGGCTGTCGCGGGTCTGGCCTCAGCGACGGCGGTATCTGCCTTGGCGGGGGCACTGGAGAACCCCTGGCCGACTGGGCGACTGGCTGACGTTTGTCGACTTCGAGATCGAGCGGGTAGACTACTGCGGTTTTCATTTGCCGGGCCGCATGCCACGCAATGCCATGCTGGAAACCCTGGGACGGCGTCATAATCTGCCGTTGGGCGATACCTTCATGATTCGTGCCCGGCGCAAGTCACAACTGGCTCAGATCCAGCGGCCCAGGATCGCCATCGGGGCGTCGTCCCTGGGGGGAGCCTCTCTCGGGCATGCCACCCGGATAAGCCGCCAACCAGACAGGATGACAGAGGGTGACTGACGCCTCCTTACCGCGTGTGACCATCTACACCGACGGCGCCTGCCGCGGGAATCCCGGCCCCGGCGGCTGGGGAGCGGTCTTGACCACCGGTCGTCACGAAAAGACCTTGAAGGGCTACGAGGCCCAGACGACCAACAATCGCATGGAACTGACGGCGGCGATCATGGCGCTGCGCGAGCTCAAGCGTGAGTGCGTTGTCGACCTGTGGACCGACTCGGAGTACCTGCGCAAGGGGATCACCGAGTGGATCCATGGCTGGCAGAAGCGTGGCTGGAAGACCGCCGCCCGTCAGCCGGTCAAGAATGCCGACTTATGGCACGCCTTGCTGGACGAGGCAGCCCGACACCGTGTCAATTGGCACTGGATCAAGGGACACAGTGGGCACCCCGGCAATGATCGCGCCGATGCCCTGGCCAACGAGGCCATCGATGAGCTTCAGGCCTCGCGAGCCTGATTTCCGAACCCGTCCCCGTCAACTTCGAGAGAGCGCATGCGTCAGATCATTCTGGATACCGAGACTACCGGCATCGACCCCAAGGAAGGCCATCGCCTGATCGAGATCGGTGGAGTGGAGATGGTCAATCGTCGTTTCACCGGCAACACTTATCATCAGTTCATCAATCCGCAGCGTGAGATCGAGGCCGAAGCCATCGAGGTACACGGCATTACCAACGAGCGCGTCGTCAACGAGCCGGTATTCGCTGCCATTGCCGACGAATTCTGGGACTTCATTCGTGGCGCCGAACTGGTCATTCACAATGCTGCCTTCGACGTGGGCTTCATCGACCATGAACTGAATCGGCTGAACAAGGAGCGAGGAGAGCCGCGCCTGGGACCCGTTGCCGAGCATTGCCGCATTCTCGATACCTTGAAGATGGCCCGCGACAAGCATCCGGGACAGCGCAACAGTCTCGATGCGCTTTGCAAGCGCTACGACATCGACAATGGACACCGGGTACTGCACGGGGCCTTGCTGGATGCCGAGATCCTGGCCGAGGTCTACCTGGCGATGACCGGTGGTCAGACCGCCCTGTCGCTGGATGCGACATTGCAGAGCGCGGACAGTGATCAGCCGGCGGCCGGTAGCGTCGGTATCCGTCGTCTGTCCCCGGAGCGTAGTCGCCTGCGGGTCGTGAGTCTCAGTGACGATGAGCTTGCCGCGCATCGCGACAAGCTGGAGAGGATCCGCCAGGCAGCCGGCCAATGCCAGTGGGATGCATTGCCAGGAGGTTCTCAGCAGGAGCCGCATTGATGTTTTGTCGTGAGCTGCCCCATGACGCCAGTCACGGCTATCTGATTCAGCTGGCCGGGGGGCATATCGCCCCGGGGGATGACGGCGGCTTGCTTCAGGCGCCCCAGGATTGGCCCGAGCCGGCCGTGCCCTTGGGATGGTGGCACGACACGCCCGTGGCGCTGATCGTCGAGGAGGGTGCGCCAGGTGAAAACTGGCCCGATGGTCGCGAATGGCTGTCAAGGCTGCCCGAGTCGCAGTTCGTGCTACTGTCCACGGCGCTGCAGGTCGGGGCCTGGTGGCGGGATCATCGCTTCTGTGGACAATGCGGCACCCGAACCGAGCGTTTGGCGCACGAGTTCGCCATGCACTGCCATGCCTGCGGTCATCGTAGCTACCCGCGTATCTCGCCTTGCATCATTACCCTGGTCACGCATGGCGATGCCATGTTGCTGGCGCGCAGTCCGCGCTTTCCGCCGGGACGCTACTCCACTCTGGCGGGATTCATCGAACCAGGGGAAGCCGCCGAAGAGGCGGTACGTCGTGAGGTGTACGAGGAGGTCGGCATTGTCGTGGGCCGGGTCAGCTACTATCGCAGCCAGGCCTGGCCGTTTCCGCATTCGTTGATGCTGGGTTTCTTTGCCGAAGCCGCCAGTCGTCGCATTTGCATCGATGGCCAGGAAATCGCTGATGCCGCCTGGTTTTCGCCGACAGCCTTGCCGCAATTGCCGCCGACCTATTCCATCTCCCGCGCGCTGATTGAGGCGCATCGGCGTGGGGTATTGCAGCGCAATCACTGACGGCTGCAAGGCGAAGAGAACGGCCACCCGACGGGCGGCCGCGACACGCAATCCCGTCAGGTGCTGGGGAATAGATTGGTCAGTTTGGTGGCCAGCATGACATTGCCGGTGGCCTTGAGTTTGCCGGTCATGAAGGCGTTCATGCCGTTGAGTTCACCGCTCATGATGCCCTTCAGGGTATCGGTGGCCATCGATAGGGTCACGGAAGGGTCGTCGTGTTCCCCTTGTCGAACGTCGAGACGGCCATCCTTGATCACCAGGTAATAGTCATCGGTGTCGCTGAAGATGAACTGAAAGACATCGTCCATGCCCTGGGCGGCATCGGCATCGAAGCGCGCCTGGAGCTTGTCGATAATGGGATTGGCCATGTCATGTATCCTTGATGTCGAATCACGGGTGACATCGAGAATATTTCAAACAATCGTTTGAAGCAAGCCTCTTCCAGGGCAATGGCAATGCTGGAGATGGTGGCTCAGGCGATGGTGAGCACAACGAGGAGTGCCAAGTGACCGAATGGTTGACGGATTATGGCATGTTTGTGGCCCAGGCGCTTACCCTGGTGGCCGTGGTGGTCTTGCTCATTGCGCTGGTGACGAGAATGCGCAGTGAGGGGGGAGATCGTACCCGATTGCGCATCGAGGACCTCAACGAGCGCTATTTGCAGCGCCGTCGACGCCTGCGGCTGGCGAGCACCGCTCGAGGATTGCGCAAGGGGCAACTCAAGGCCTTCCGCCGCGCCGACAAGGACGAGAAGCGTCAAGCCAAGGGAAAAACAGCGGCAGGGCCCTGTGTCTGGGTGCTGGATTTTCGCGGTGACTTGACGGCTTCGGCCACGTCCCGTCTGGCCGAGGAGATTTCCGCGCTGCTGGGTGTCGTCAAGGAAGGCGACGAAGTCGTGATTCGCCTGGAATCCGCCGGTGGCCTGGTGCATGCCTATGGACTGGCGGCGGCACAGTGGGATCGTCTGCGTGAGGCGGGGGTGAAATCCACTGCCTGTGTCGACAAGGTGGCGGCCAGTGGCGGTTACCTGATGGGGTGTTGCGCCGATCGGTTGCATGTCGCCCCTTTTGCCGTGCTTGGCTCTATCGGTGTCGTGGCCCAGTTACCCAATGTCCATCGCTTGCTGAAGCGTCATGATATCGACGTCGAGGTGCTGACCGCCGGGCGCTACAAGCGAACCCTGACGGTGTTCGGCGAAAACACCGAGGAAGGGAGAGAAAAGTTCGTCGACGACCTGGAGAGGACCCATGAGCTGTTCAAGCATCATGTCGCCGATCGTCGCCCTGAGCTGGACATCGATGCCGTAGCGACCGGTGAAATCTTTTACGGCTGCGAAGCCGTGCAGCGCGGACTGGCGGATAGTCTCGGTACCAGCGAAGCGTATCTGCTGGAGCGCATGAACGAGGCTCGAGTGATGACCGTGCGTCTGGAAACACGCAAAAGCATGAGCGAGCGTCTCGGCTTGGCCGTCACCCGCGGTGTGGAACGTGGCATCGAGCGTGTTATCGAAGTGATCGACGCCAGTCGTTGGTTGCGAAAATAGCCACGGCATCCGTTGTGTGGAGACAATCCTGGATACCGGGATCAAGCCAGATAAAGCTTGGCCAATGCGTCGATGATGCGTCTGGCATGTTCGCCTTGCAGTGAGTAGTAAATTGTCTGGGAGGAGCGACGTGTGGTCACCATGCCTTCACGGCGCAGGATGGCAAGGTGCTGCGAAAGTGCCGATTGGCTAAGGCTGAGCTTGGCGTTCAACTCCGACACCGACAACTCGGTACCGTCCAGCAGACACAGGATGCGCAGTCGATTTTCGTTGGCCATCGCTTTGAGGAGGGCGGTGGCGTCACCGAGTACCGGGTCCCCGGCGTCCAGCAGTTGGCTAGCGGATTGGCGTGTGCTCATGTCGAGTCTCCTGGCTGTCAGGCCACACAGGAGGGAGTCGTGATGCCAGTCTGTCACGGCCACCTACCGCTACCCGACACCATTGCAACGAGAGGGACGCTGCCGTCTTGTTGTTTGTTTTAGTGACGCATCTATATTTATTTAGTAAATCTTTAATAACTAAGCAAGCCTTGTCCGGGCAGGGATTTAACGTTGAATCAATGCGTGTGCCCCGACGAGTGCCGCTATGACGGGCAGTGTGGGGTTGTTGACAATAATGTGAGACTGGGAAGGATTAGGCGATGGTATGAAGGGAAAAATCGTTCTTTTGCTCTACAGTGTCAACAATCATGGGGTGTCGAATACCACTCGGCACTCAGTGGATTGTTGACCGTGAATAGGTACTGCCATGAGCTCTTATCAAGACGAATACCGCCAGTCCATTGAGCGACCCGAAGCATTCTGGGCCGAACATGCCAAGCGGATTCCCTGGTTTACCCCACCGCAAACCATTCTCGAATATGATGATCAGGGGCATGCACGTTGGTTTGTCGATGGCGAGATGAATACTTGCCACGCCGCCCTGGATCATCACGTCGACGCCGGGCGTGGCGATCAGATAGCGGTGTTCTGGGACTCACCGGTCACGGGCGGGCAACGGCGCCTGAGCTATCGCGAAATGCGCGACCAGGTGGCCAGTTTTGCCGGCGCGTTGGCCGGGCTGGGGGTCGAGAAGGGCGACCGGGTGGTGGTTTACATGCCGATGGTGCCGGAAGCCTTGGTCGCGATGTATGCCTGCGCGCGACTGGGAGCCGTGCACTCGGTGGTCTTCGGTGGCTTTGCCCCGCACGAACTGGCGGTACGCATCGAGGATGCCGAACCCAAGGTGGTCATCGCAGCGTCCTGCGGTGTGGAAGTGGATCGGGTGATTCCCTACAAACCGATCATCGACGAGGCGCTGCGTTCGAGCCGGTATCACCCGGAGGCCTGCGTGATCCTGCAGCGTGATCAGATGCATGCCGAACTGGGCGAGAGCGACCATGACTGGCAGGCGCTGGTGGCCAGCGCCACGCCGGCGTCCTGCGTCCCGGTCAAGGCCACGGACCCCCTCTATATCCTCTATACGTCCGGGACCACCGGCAAGCCCAAGGGCGTGGTGCGCGACAACGGCGGTCACGCCGTGGCCCTGCACTATTCCATGGAGACCATCTACGGCATGGCACCGGGCGAGGTATTCTTCTCGGCTTCCGATGTGGGCTGGGTGGTGGGGCACTCCTATATCGTTTATGCCCCCTTGCTGCGCGGCTGTGCCACCGTAGTTTATGAAGGCAAACCGGTGCGGACGCCGGATGCCGGGGCCTTCTGGCGCTTGATCGAGACGTACCGGGTCAAGGCGTTCTTTACCGCGCCCACCGCGTTTCGTGCGATCAAGAAGGAGGACCCCGACGGCCAGTGGCTGGAGCGGTACGACATCTCGAGTCTCAAGGCGCTGTTCCTGGCCGGTGAACGACTCGATCCTCCGACCTTCCACTGGCTGGAGGACATGCTGGACGTGCCGGTGATCGATCACTGGTGGCAGACCGAGACCGGTTGGCCGATTGCCGCCAACCTGCAAGGGCTGGAGCCGATGCCGACCAAGGCGGGATCGGCGACCGTACCGGTACCGGGATTCGGCGTTCGGGTGCTGAATCGCGATGGCGAGTCGGCGGAGGTCGACGAGCAGGGCAGCGTGGTGATCCGCGAACCCATGCCGCCGGGGTGCCTGACAGGAATCTGGCGCGATCCACAGCGTTTCCATGCCGCTTACATGGCTGCCTTCCCCGGGTATTACCTGACCGGCGATGGCGGTTATTTCGATGATGAGGGCTATCTGTTCATCATGGGGCGCACCGACGATGTCATCAATGTCGCGGGGCACCGATTCTCGACCGGCGAGATGGAAGAGGTGCTGGGGGCGCACCCGGCAGTGGCCGAGTGCGCCGTGATCGGCATTCACGATGCGCTGAAGGGGCAGCTTCCGGTGGGGCTGGTGATTCCCAAGGACAGCTTCGCCGGTGACGAGACTGTCCTCGAAGAAGAGTTGATCGCAATGGTCCGCGAGAAGATCGGTGCCATCGCCTGCTTCAAGCAGGTGCTGGTGGTCTCGCGACTGCCCAAGACGCGTTCCGGCAAGATCCTGCGCAAGTTGCTGCGCCATATCGCCGATGGCAAGGAGTACGGTGTGCCTTCGACCATCGATGATCCCACCAGCCTCGAGCACGTGCATAGCGCGATGCGCGATCGAGACCTGGGCCAGGCCGCGGATGCCCGGCAGGTGTGAACTTGCACATCGTGGCTCCCGCTCGGGTATAATCGCCGGCCGTTGATCGCCGCCACGGCACTGCCGTGGCGTTGTTTATCCAAAGGGCCGGTACTCGATGTTCACGCTGTCTTCCTCCCAGGCTCGCCGGCTATTGGCGGCGTTGGTCGCTTTCCATATCCTCGTCATCGCCGCCAGTAACTATCTGGTGCAGTTGCCATTCACGCTGTTTGGCTGGCACACCACCTGGGGCGCCTTCAGTTTCCCGTTCATCTTCCTGGCCACCGACCTCACGGTGCGTCTGTTCGGCAAGGAACCGGCGCGGGCGATCGTTGCGCGGGTGATGTTGCCGGCGCTGGTGATTTCCTATGCCGTGTCGGTGATTTTCCCCCGCGGGGGCTTCGCCGGTTTCGAGGGGCTGGGCGAGTGGAACCTGTTCGTGGCGCGTATCGCGCTGGCCAGCTTTATGGCCTATGTGCTCGGCCAACTGCTGGACATTCATGTCTTCGATCGTCTGCGGCGGTTGCGCTTTTGGTGGGTGGCGCCGGCGGTTTCCACGCTGTTCGGCAACCTGGCCGATACGTTCGCCTTCTTTTCGATCGCCTTCCACAACAGCCCCGATCCTTTCATGGCGGCCAACTGGCCGGAAATCGCATGGGTCGATTACGTGATCAAGCTGTCCGTCAGCCTGCTGTTCTTCCTGCCCCTGTATGGCCTGTTGCTGGGATGGCTCAGCCGTCGCCTGGTAAGGTTGACGGGGCAGCGGGACCTTGCTCCCGGCCTGCCGGCGCAGAAGGCACGCTGAAGGTCTCATGCTAAGGAACCGAACCGCGTAAGGAGAATCGCATGGCTCTGGAGCTTCATACCCTCGATACCGGTGGCGAAGGGACGCCGCTGGTGGTCATTCACGGCCTGCTGGGGAGTGCCGACAACTGGCGTTCGCATATCAAGCAGTGGCAGGACAAACGGCGCGTGGTGGCCCTTGATCTGCGCAATCATGGCCGTTCGCCGCATGCCGAGGGCATGAGCTACCGGGAGATGGCCGACGATGTGCTGGCGGTGCTCGATCGGCTCGAGATCGCGCGCTGCCACCTGCTGGGACATTCGATGGGAGGCAAGGTCGCCATCACCGTGGCGCGATTCCATCCGCAGCGGGTGGCATCACTGGTGGTCGCCGATATTGCACCGGTTCGCTACGGCCATGATCACGACGCCATCTTCGCCGCGCTGCGCTCCGTAGAAGCCGAGGCTCCGAGTAATCGTCGCGAGGTCGATGCCTTGATGGCGGACCATGTGCCGGAAAAGCCGATTCGGTTGTTTCTGGCCACCAACCTCGTGCGCGACGACGAGAGCGTGATGCGGTGGCGGTTGGGGCTCGACCAGATCCAGGCCGGTTACGAGGATATCCGCGGCGAGCCCGATGGCGACGTGCCTTACGAGGGGCCGTCCCTGGTGCTGCGCGGCGCCCGATCTCGTTATGTCACCGATGAGATGCTGCCGCGGACCCGGGAGGTGTTGCCGAACGCCGAGCTGGTCTCTCTCGATGCCGGTCATTGGCTGCATGCCGAACGGCCCGAGGCTTTCCAGGCGGCGGTCGATGCCTTTCTCGACCAGGTCGGTGACGGCTGACGCGACCCAGCGATGGCCTTCGCTCGAGGAGCATTCGACCTCAGGGCGCGCTCAGGTCGACGGCGAGCCGCTCGATCGGGTGGCGCTCGTCGATTACCCCTCGTTCATGGAGAAACGCCTCGAACGACAGGTAGCGACTGGCATCGAGGGCCGCCGGGCGCAACGATAGCCGGCGCAATATCTCCGGCCATGCCTGCCGGTTGGCGGCGGTATCCAGGCTGGGCTCGCTGAGCGTCACCAGTTCCCAGGCTTCCTCTGGGTGGTTGATGATCCAGTGCGTCGCATCCTCGATGGCAGTGATCAGGTGGCGGATATCGTCCCGCTTGCCGTTTAGCTGATCGCGATTGGCGATCAGGATCAATTCTTCGTAGCGTGGCAGGCCGTGCTCCTCGACCAGGAAGCTGCGCGAGCGAATCCCCTCTTCGTTGAGCTGGAAGGGCACGACGTGGCGCATGGCGCCGATCACGGCGTCGACGCGCTTATCCGCCAGCGCCGGTCCCAGCGCGAAGTCCACGCCTTGCACGCTGATGTCATCGAGTGAAAGCCCATGATGAATGAGCATGGTGGACAGGATCGGTTGAATGTCGTCATCGATGGCATAGCCAACCGACTTCCCCGCCAGCTTCGACAGGCTGTCGATACCGCTGTCCTCGCGCACCACCAGGCTGTTGAGGGGGGTGCCGACCAGGGTGGCGACCCGGATCAATGGTAGGCCCTCGGCGATTTGCCGGTGCAGCTGGGGCTGGCGACCGAGGGCCAGGTCGGCGCGCGAGGCAGCGACCAACTTGGTCGGCACGCTGGGGTCGGCAGGGGCGGAGATGCTGACAGTGAGTCCCTGTCGGTCGAATTCGCCCCGCTCACGTGCCACGATCAGAGCGGCATGTTGGGGGCTCAGATACCAGTTGAGTACCAGGCTCAATTCGCGCATGGGCGGGGGTGCGATGGGCTCGGGGGTGCGCAAGGTGATCGAAGGAGCGGTGGGCTGGTTGGGGGTGTTGACGCGCGGCCCACCGACCGGCCTCTTCTCCAGCCTGGTGACCCGGGACGCCGCGTCGATGGCCACCTCGTCGACTCGGTCTGCCGGTGCGCTCCCGGAACGGTCGGCCAGCAGAGGGGCGGCCAGGATCAGCGCCAACAGCAGGGCCAGGCTCAGCCTGCCCAGCCGACATTGCATGCTCGTCATCAGAGTGTCTCCACCAGCGAATACCCTGGCCATCATGGCGAGCATGACCAGCGACACGGAGCCCAAGTGTATCCTCGGGTTTCGTTGACTGCCTAGTCACAACGGCGGTCGCATACGGTTGCATTCGTCGCTGTTGATGCGGGGGCATGGCATAATCCGCTTTTTGGTCGTCAGCAGCTTGCCATGGATAGCATCAACAGCCTTTTCCTTTTCAGCGGTTTACTGATTGCGTTGAGCATTCTGGCCAGTCGCCTGTCGACGATGGTCGGCGTGCCCTTGCTGTTGATCTTCCTGGGGCTGGGAATGCTGGCCGGTGAGGAGGGCGTGCTGGGGATCCAGTTCGACGACTACTCGCTGGCCTTCTTGATCGGACACCTGGCGCTGGCGATGATCCTGCTGGATGGCGGCTTGCGTACGCGGCTGAAGACATTTCGTGTCGGCTTCAAACCGGCCTTGTCGCTGGCCACGCTAGGGGTGTTCATTACCAGTGCCCTGGTCGGCATGATCGCCATGTCGATCTTCGAGCTTTCGTTGGTACAAGGGCTGCTGGTGGGCGCCATCGTTGGCTCTACCGATGCCGCGGCGGTGTTCTCGATGCTCAGCGGGCGCGGGGTCAATCTCAACGAACGCGTTGGGGCGACCCTCGAGATCGAATCGGGCACCAACGACCCGATGGCGATCTTTTTGACCATCATGCTGGTCGAGCTGCTGGTGGGAGAAATCGGTGGTATCGGCGAGACGGTGATCTTCCTGTTGTCGCAGTTCGGCTTGGGGTTGGCCATCGGGGTTGGGGCAGGGTGGTTGATCGCGCGGTTGTTGCGTTGGCTGGATCTGGCCCCGGGGCTGTATTCCTTGTTGGCGTTGGCGCTGGCTTTCTGTGTGTTCGGGGTGACCAGTGGGCTCGGCGGAAGCGGCTTCCTGGCAATCTATCTTACCGGGCTGATGATCGGCAATCAGCCTGGACGCCATCTCAACTTCATCCTGCCCGTGCACGATGGGTTGGCATGGCTGAGTCAGATCGGGCTGTTCCTGGTGCTTGGCCTGTTGGTGACACCCAGCGAGATGCTCGAATATGCGTTGCCGGCCTTATTGGTGGCCCTGGCACTGATCTTTATCGCCAGGCCCTTGGCGGTACTGATCTCGATCAAGCCGTTCTTCAAGTTTCGCTGGCGCGAGATCGGCTTCATCTCCTGGGTGGGGTTGCGCGGCGCGGTCCCCATTGTACTGGCGATCTTTCCGGTGATCGGTGGCGTGGAGAATGCCTCGCTGTATTTCAACGTGGCCTTCGCGGTGGTCCTGATGTCCCTGTTGATCCAGGGGGGGTCGCTGTCGATGATGGCACGCTGGATGAAGGTCGAAGTGCCGACGGGCGTGACGCCCAACAGGCGAGGACCGTTGGGCATCCTGCCAGAGAATGACTATGAGATGTTCGTCTATCAGGTCGATAACGAAGATCTCGACGACGTACCGATCCGGCTGCTGCGCTTTCCTTCCGGCGCACTGATCTCGGCGATGTTCCGTCAGCACGCCATGCTGCATCCCAAGGGCAGTACGCGGCTACGGCTGGGGGACGTGATCTGTGTGATCGGGCGTAGCGGCGATCTGCCGGCACTCAATCGGTTGTTCAGCGGCGATGCCAAGCTAAAGCGCGAGCGTGCTTTCTTCGGTACCTTTACCTTGGATGGCGATGCCCTGATGAGCGATGTGGCGGCTGCTTACGGCCTGACCTTGAGCACGGGGGAGCAGGATATGACCCTGGGCGAATTCGTGTCGCTCCGGGTCGGTGGGCATCCGGTGGTGGGGGATGACGTGGGCTGGCATGGCATCCACTGGGTTGTCAGCGAAATGGAAGGCAACAAGGTCACCAAGGTCGGCTTGCGGCTCTATCATTAGGTTTCCTTGGGCTTGATAACACCTTGATCGCAAACCGGCTCTTGACGAAGGCATCAAAACTGGTAGTATTCAGCGCCGTGAGCCGGAGGGATGGCAGAGCGGTTGAATGCACCGGTCTTGAAAACCGGCGAAGGTGAGAGCCTTCCCAGGGTTCGAATCCCTGTCCCTCCGCCACTCACCCTGATTATCCGGCGCTTGTGAGGCATTTCACAGGCTGCCCGACAAAAAGCCCATCATCGGAAAATATGGTGGGCTTTTTGTTGTCCCATCGATAACAAGCATGGAAGATCGGCCCGAGTCTGGCGTGGGCCGGACTCCGAGCGAGTTTAGCCTCGAGTTAGGGAGTGGGTCTCGTGCCCATGATTGCCATGGCGTTCATTCCCTGCAGGTTCCCCGCCAAGCAACGATACTGTTTCTAAGCGTCTTGAGTGCAGGAGGCAAAATGCTTCAGCGCTTCTCGGCCAATACCGTGGGCCGCGACTTTGTCGTGAGCGATATCCATGGTTGCTATGATCTCTTGATGAACGAGCTCGACCGTGCAGGCTTCGAGCGCTCACGCGACCGGTTGTTCTGCGTCGGCGATCTGATCGATCGTGGGCCGAACTCTCGCGCTTGCCTGAGTCTGCCTTTCGAGCCCTGGTTTCATGCGGTGCGGGGCAACCATGAACTGTTGGCACGCGATGCCCTGGAACAAGGGCACTGGGGCATGTGGTTGCTCAATGGTGGTACCTGGGTGCGCGATGAAGACCCGGAAACCGTGCGCCAGCGGTTGCACGAGGCCTTGTCGCGGATGCCTTACGCCTTCGAGATCGAGGTCGCGGGCATGCGGCTGGGTATCGTGCATGCCGAGCCACCGACGGATTGGGCGATGATCGAGCGCGATGACGCCACTATCGCACACGATCTGGTGTGGTCGCGTCGCCGGATCGGCAAGGGCGATAGCTCGAAGGTGAGGGGGATCGATGCCGTGGTGGTCGGCCATACCATACTGCGGACGCCAAAATGGCTGGGCAATGTATACTTTATAGACACCGGAGCATTCATGACCGGCCGGCTCACGCTGCTGGCGCTCGAGGACATTGCCAGGACTGTCCCGCGATAACGGCGATGGCGAGGGCAGGGGGTAGACGTCCGTGTGACGTGGCCGACAAGAGGTAGCCGGAAGGGAGGTGTGGTGATAACGAGCAGCAGAGGGGGCAGCCCCGTTCCGGCAGTGTTGGCGGTAGTGGTACATGATCGCAAGGTGCTGCTGGTGCGGCGTGCCAACCCACCGGACGCCGGCTGCTGGGGTTTCCCTGGTGGCCATATCGAGTGGGGCGAGCGGCTTTTTGCCGCGGCAGAGCGCGAGTTGCACGAGGAAACCGGGGTGGAAGCCTGCGCTGACGAGGTGCTGACCGCGTTGGACGTGCTCGCCGGTGGAGCCGATGAGTGTGTCGCCCATCATTACGTGCTGGTGGCGGTGCGCTGCATTTGGCGATCCGGTTCGGGGAGGCCCGCCGACGATGCCCGGGCGGTGGATTGGTTCACCCTGGAGCAGGTCGCCGCGCTGGGCGATACTGCTAGTGTGGATGTACTTGCCCTTGCCGAAACGGCACTAAGCCGCCATCTTGAGAAAGCATGAGGTGAGGCCGGTCGGTCGCCGATAGACGCTTGGTGATCAAAACGTTAAGCGGTAAATCTTGCGTCGGGAACCTCGAAACGGCATCCTTGGCCGACTGGCTTGGTCAACAACAGAGGGAGCATCGATCGATGGCCTATCAAGATACGCAGGCGAGACAGCACCAGGTAAGTGCCGTCAGTGCCAATAAGGTACTGCGCAACACCTATGCCTTGTTGGCGATGACATTATTGTTCTCCGCCGTGACTGCCGGGGCTGCCATGGCCATGGGCATCGAGCGGATGAACATCCTGGTGTTCTTCATCGGCGCTTATGGACTGATGTTCCTGGTCCACAAGACGGCTAATTCCGCGGCAGGGTTGCTGGCGACCTTCGCCTTCACCGGGTTCATGGGCTTCACGCTGGGCCCGATTCTGAGTGCCTACGTGGCGCTTCCCAACGGTCCGGCACTGATCATGAATGCGTTGGCCATGACCGGCGCAACCTTCATCGGTCTCTCCGCCGTGGCACTGGTTACCAAGAAGGACTTCAGCTTCCTTGGCAACTTCCTGCTCGCAGGTGCGATCGTACTGGTTCTGGCCATGGTGGCGGCGCTGGTCTTCAACATCCCGACGCTATCATTGGCAGTTTCCGCCGGCTTCGTGCTGTTCTCTTCGGCGGCAATCCTCTACCAGACCAGTGAGATCGTCCACCGGGCAGGCGAGACCAACTATATTCTCGCGACCATTACACTGTATGTGTCGATCTACAACCTGTTCATCAGCCTGCTCTCGCTGCTGGGTATCATGAGCAGCGACTGACACGGCATACTCGTGGTGACCACTGGCCCCGCCGTCTCGGTGGGGCCAGTCCGTTTGTGATCCACATCGAGGAGGGCTGAGGTCATGCAATATGCGCTGCTGGTACAAGGTGGCCCCTATAGCTACCAGGCGTCACACTCGGCGCTGCGCTTCGCCCAGGCGCTGGTGGCGCGAGGGCACCAGCTGGCGGTGGTGTTCTTCTATCATGATGGTGTCTACAATGCGGCGCGTTTGTCGGCACCGCCCCAGGACGAGCCGCACCTGCTCGACGCCTGGCGCCGCTTGCACGACGAGCATGGCACCGAATTGCTGGTATGCATCGCAGCCGGCCTGCGCCGCGGCCTCCTCGACGAGCGCGAGGCGACACGGCATGGCAAGCAGGGTTACAGCCTGGAAGCACCCTTCGAGTTGACCGGGCTGGGCCAGCTGATCGAGGCCGGTAGCCGCCATGATCGCCTGGTGACCTTTTCGCCGTGACGGCTGGCAATGACAGGACTGGAAGATGAACGATATTCCCGAAGGCGACCTGCTGGTTATCCTGCGTCATGGGCCGCATGGCAGCAGTTGGTTGCGTGAAGGTCTCGAGGCGGCCTTGGTCGCAGCCGCTTTCGGCCAGCGGGTCAGCCTGTTGTTCCTCGGCGATGGTGCCATGGCCCTGCTCGACGGTCAGCAAGTCGGACCGCTGGGGCAGAAAGGCACACAACCGATGCTGGAAATGCTGGGCATGTATGATATCGACACTCTGCTGGTCGACGATCGGGCGTTGGCCGAGCGAGGAATCGATGTCGATGATCTGTCCGTGCCGGTCTCGCGACTCGAGGGCGGGACCATTGCCGGCGTCTTGGCGCGCCATCGGCAGATTCTGAATTTCTAGTCGAGTAGGCCGTGTGGCCCATCGAGGAGTACGCCCGCATGATTCTTCATATACTCAACCGGTCGCCGAGCGCGAGTCGCGTTTATCAGCAAGCCCTGGATGCCATGGGCCCGGAAGACCGTCTGCTGTTGATCGAGGATGCGGTGCAAGGGGCCTTGCCGCAACTGGTGCGTTACTTCGAACCGATCATCGGGCGGCTCTTCGCGCTGCGCGAGGATCTGGTGTCACGCGGTCTGGATGGCCGCTGCGATGACCGGGTACTGGTGGTCGATGTGGATGGCTTCGTCACCCTGACCGAGGAAGCCGACAAGACAGTGAGCTGGTTCTGATGGCTTCAGTAGAAATATACCGTTATCTCTCCGTGAATGAGCGGGAAATCGCTCTGGACCCGGAAGGTTATCTGGTCGATCTCGACGATTGGTCCCCCGAGGTGGCGCAGGCACTGGCGGCCGAGGAGGGCCGTGAGTTGACGGATGAGCACTGGGAAGTCATTACGGTATTACGGGATTTCTATGCTCATTTCGAGACGGCACCCGCCATGCGGCCGCTGGTCAAAGCAGTTGGACAGGCCTTGGGGCCTGACAAGGGCAAGTCACTCCATCTGCTGCGCCTGTTTCCCGATAGCCCGGCCAAGGTCGGCGCACGCCTGGCCGGGCTGCCCAAGCCGGCCAATTGTCTGTGAGGTCGTGTGAACTTTCTTGCGCATGCCTGGTTGGCCCACGGTGGGAGTGATGACTTCCTCTACGGCAACCTGATTGCCGATGGCGTCAAGGGACCCGATCTGACGGATTGGGTGCCGGCCATTGCCGCGGGGATCCAACATCATCGACACGTCGATGCCTTTGTCGATAGGCACGATATCGTGCTCGAGGCGCGCCACCGGGCCCCGGATGGTCAACGTCGCTATGCCGGGATCGCTCTGGATCTGATGTGGGATCATTTCTTGGCTCGTCGCATGCGGATGTCTCCGGTCCATCAGCGGCTGGTGGCGCGCTGCTACCGCCTGCTCGATGAACGCCCGGCGCCGGACCGGTTGGCGACGATGATGCCGGTACTGGTCCAGGAGGACTGGTTGCGCCGCTATGCCGATTTTGGCTTTACCTGTCGTGCCGTGACGGGGATCGGCCAGCGGCTCTCCGGGCCCAACCGGTTGGCGTTACTGGTGCCTTGGCTGGAAGGTGACTATGCACGCCTGGAAGCGGACTTCCAGGCGCTCTGGCTCGAGCTCCACGAGCAACTGGGAGTCGGCTCAGGCTTCGACCAGCCATAGACAATCCACCGGATCACCCGAGTGCAGTTCACTGTGGGCCGGAATCACCGCCAGTGCATTGGCCGTGACGCAGGACGACAGGACTGCCGAGTTCTGATCGGCAAAGGCATGGGCTCTGGCGCCGTCTTCGTCGAAAGTCAGTGAAACGCGCATGTAGTGGCGTCGTGCCTGGGTGCGGGTAGCAAAGTCGCTGCGCGCGCGAATGCGTGGCAGCGTCTTGAGCGCCGGGCAGCCCAGCAACTCCCCGAGCAGAGGGCGCAGGAACAGCCAGGCACCGACGTAACCGGATACCGGGTTGCCAGGCAGGCCGATGAAGCGCGCTTCCGCCCCCTCATGCGGTAACCGGCCCAAGGCCAGGGGCTTGCCGGGACGCATGGCCAGGCGCCACATATCCAGTTGCCCCAGGCGTTCCAGGGCATGCTTGACGTGATCCTCTTCGCCGACGCTGACGCCACCGGTGGTGATCACGACATCGGCGATTTCCGCTGCCTCGGTCAATGTGCGGCAAGTGGCCTCGAAGTCGTCGGGAACACCAGCGGTATACACCACGTCGCCGCCGAAGCGTTCCACAAGCCGTGTCAGCATGGGCCTGTTGGAGTTGTAGATCTGCCCTGGGGCCAATGGCTGACCGGGCGTAATTACCTCGTCGCCGGTGGACAACAGCGCGATCCGTGGGCGTCGGCGCACTTCGACCTCGGTCACCCCCTGGCCGGCGAGCTGGCCCAGGGCGGCGGCCTCGAGCCGCGTACCCGCGGCCAGCAATTCGTTGCCGGCCTGGACGTCGCGGCCGCGGCGGCGCACATTGTCGCCGGAGGGGATGTCGCCGGGAACCCGGATGCCGTCTTCGCGCACCTCGACGCGTTCCTGCATTACCACGCAGTCGGCGCCGGGCGGTATTTCGCCGCCGGTGAAGATTCGTGCACAGGTGCCAGCGATCAGAGGGCCGGCGGGCTGGCCGGCAGCGATACGCTGCGATATGGGTAGCACTCGGCCGGCATCCACGGCGCGTAGAGCGTAACCATCCATCGCACTGTTGTCGAACGGTGGCACGTCGAGGCGGGCGGCCACGGAGGCGGCCAGCACTCGCCCGGCGGTCTGGTCACAAGGCACGGTTTCAGCGGGCAGGGGAGCGACGCCATCGAGTAGGGCGCCCAGGGCCGCTTCCACACTCTGCAGCTCGTCAGCCATGCGTGCCTCGCCCGGGGATGACCAGATTGGCGTAGTTGCATGGCTTGTGACGACTGTCGAGCTGTTCGCGCAGAATACCGTCCCAGGCGGTACGGCAGGCTCCGGTGGAGCCGGGTAGGCAGAACACCACCGTGGCATTGGCCAGCCCGCCGAGGCAGCGGCTCTGGATGGTCGAACTGCCGATCTCCTGCCACGACAGGTGTCGGAACAGTTCGCCGAAACCTTCGATGGTCTTGTCCAGCAGCACACTCACGGCTTCAGGCGTGGAGTCGCGACCGGTGAAACCGGTGCCGCCGGTGGTCAGTACCACCTGAATCTCCGGGGCGGCGATCCAGGCCGCAACCTGGGCACGAATACGGTAGACGTCATCGACGACGATACGTTTCTCGACCAATGCATGGCCGGCCTCTCCAAGCCGCTCGACCAGCGCCTGACCGCTGCGGTCGGTGTCCTCGGTGCGGGTATCGGAGACCGTAAGGACGGCAAACTTCAAGGGCACGAAATTCGTGCGATCGTCGCTCATTGCCGTTCCTTCTTCTGCTGCTGACGAGCGTCCAGCGCGGCGAGCTGCTCGGCGGTGGCCGGGGCCTGATACTTGACCTTCCACTCCGCGTAGGGCATGCCGTAGACATACTCACGTGCCGCTTCGTAATCGAGCTCGGCGCCGCGCTCTTCGGCAGCGGCCACCAGCCACTTGGACAGGCAGTTGCGACAGAAGTCGGCCAGGATCATCAGGTCGATGTTCTGCACGTCCTTGTTGTCGTCCAGGTGCTTGAGCAGCCGGCGAAAGGCAGCGGCTTCGAGTTCGGTACGGGTACTGTCGTCTAGGTGATACATGACGTGAATCTCCTTGAGGAAACTGCCCCAAGCATAACAAAAGACACCGCCCGGGGGCGGTGTCTTGTGGGTGGCAACGATCAACTCGTTCGTTCGCCGGCCGGCGCGCTATCATCGGGCCCCGGGCGAGACCGCGCCGCGACCTGGTCGGCGTCGATGGCCTGGTCCTTGACCTGTTCGTACCACAGGTTGTGGTGTTCCTTGGCCCAGGTTTCGTCCACGTAGCCGGTGGCCATGCCCTCGAGCGAGCCCTCGGTGCCGAGCGTGCCGATGTAGATATGGCCCAGCGCCACCGCGGTCAGCCCCAATGCGCCGACAGCATGGACGATATTGGCCCACTGCATGGTATCGCGACTCTGCCCGTAGTTGGGGAAGTCGAGCACCAGGCCGCTGGCGATCACCGCCAACCCGGCGGTGGCGAGCAGCCAGTACCAGACCTTCTCGCCGCCATTGGCGAAACCGGCGTCGGGATGGCGTCCCTTGCCGATCAGGCCGCCACCTTGTTTGAACCACGCCCAGTCGCCTTTCTTCGGCAGGTTACGCATGAGGAACTTGGCGAGGATGATGATCAGCAGCGCACCGAACAAGGGGCCCAGATAGTTGTGCAGTACCTTGGTACCCGACATCATGCCGGCCCAGAAAGCATCACCGAACAGCGGGCGGAACACGAACTTGCCATACAGCAGGTTCAGCCCGGTGAGGGCCAGGACGATGAACAGCGTCGCCACCGTCCAGTGCAGGGATCGTTCGAGGACCGTCCAGCGCAGCAGTTTGCGGCCGGTACGTGGCTCGTCCAGATCCTTGCGGCCAAACACCAGATAGAAAAGCGTGATCATCACCAGCATCGCGCCGATGGCGATCAGGCCGAAGGGAGATACCCAGCGGTTGCGGATCTGGCGCCAGGTCTCGCCGCCGGCGTTGATCAGGTTGTAGTTGCTGTCAAAGCGGGAATCCCGGTAGTTGGGGCCGGTCTCCCCGCTGCGTACCTGACGCCAGGCATCGGCATTGATCGCCGGTACCGCCGTGGCGATCTCGGCATCGGGGTCGGACTGGGCCAGGGCCGGCTGGACGAGTCCCAGGCCGGCCAACAGGGCCAGGGCGAGCAGCGACATTCGCCACAGCGCCGGCCAGGCATTGAAAAGGATCATGACATGGCCTCCTTACCCCTGGCGGGTGGCGTCATAGGCCAGCGAATCCGCCTTGGCCCGGGGGTTGCCCGACCAGGCGCCATCCTCGTGCCCGCGCTGGACGACGCGCTGGCGGAAGATGTCGGCCACGGTCTGGGCGTCGCCGGCGAGTAGCGCCTTGGTCGAGCACATCTCGGCACACAGCGGCAACTTGCCCTCGTCGATACGGTTGGCGCCGTATTTCTGGTATTCCTCCTCTTTGGTTTCCGCCGGGCCGCCGGCACAGAAGGTACACTTGTCCATCTTGCCGCGCTCGCCGAAGGCGTTCTGTTTCGGGAACTGTGGGGCACCGAAAGGGCAGGCGTACAGGCAGTAGCCACAGCCGATGCAGAGATCCTTGTCGTGCAATACGATGCCATCATCGCGCTGATACAGCGTCTCGGTGGGACAGACGGCGATGCACGGGGCATCGTCGCAGTGCATGCAGGCCACCGAGATCGAGACTTCGGTGGGTTCGCCGTCGTCAAGGGTCACCACGCGGCGGCGCTGGACACCCCACTCCACCTCGTTGGCATTCTTGCAGGCGGTGACACAGCCGTTGCACTCGATGCAGCGTTCCGCGTCGCACATGAACTTCATCGTGGCCATTATTGTTCTCCTCAGCTTGCCTTCTCGATGCGACACAGGGTGCACTTGGTTTCCTGCATCTGGGTCACCGAGTCATAGCCGTAGGTGGTGGCGGTGTTGGCGGCTTCGCCCAGGATGTAGGGCGCCGAGCCCTCTGGATAGCGGTCGTGCAGGCTCTCGCCCTGGAACATGCCGCCGAAGTGGAAGGGCATGAACACGACTTCGCGAGCGACACGCGGCGTGACCAGGGCCTTGACGCGAACGCGTCCGCCTTCGGCGCCCTCGACCCAGACCATGTCGCCTTCCTGAATCGCCAGGTCATTGGCCAGTGCCGGGTTGATCTCGACGAACATCTCCTGTTGCAGTTCGGCCAGCCATGACATGGAGCGAGTTTCCTCGCCGCCACCCTCGTATTCGACCAGGCGTCCGGAGGTCAGGATGATCGGGTAGTCGCCGGTGACATCCTTCTCCTGGATGCTCTTGTAGAGCGTCGGCAGGCGATAGTGCGAGGCCACGTCGTCCCAAGTCGGATAGTCCGCGACCAGATCGCGGCGGCTGGTGTAGAGCGGTTCGCGATGCTTGGGGATGGGATCGGGGAAGGTCCAGACGTTGCAGCGCGCCTTGGCGTTGCCGAAAGGCGCGCATTCGTGGGCGATGGCCACCCGCTGGATGCCGCCGGAAAGGTCGGTCTTCCAGTTCTTGCCCTCGGCCTCTCGTTGTTCTTTCTCGCTAAGGTCGTCCCACCAACCGAGGTCCTTGAGCATGTCGGCGGTGAACTCGGGGTAACCGTCCTCGAGCTCGGAGCCCGCGCTGAAGACACCGTCGGCGAGGAGGTTCTCGCCGTTACGCTCGATGCCGAAGCGGGCACGGAAGGTCAGGCCGCCTTCGGACACCCGCTTGCTGGTGTCGTAGAGGATCGGCGTGCCGGGATGCCCCATCTCGGCGGTGCCCCAGCACGGCCACGGTAGGCCATAGTAGTCTCCGTCCGCCGGGCCGCCTTCGGCCCGTGAGGTGTGGAAGTCGAAGGTATGCCAGTTCTGCTGATGAGCCTTGAGTCGCTCCGGACTCTGGCCGGTATAGCCAACGGTCCACATGCCGCGGTTGAACTCGCGAGTGATGTCCTCGACCAGCGGTTCGGTGCCGTTGACCTCGATGTGCTTGCACAGCTGGTCGGCGAAGCCCAGCTTGCGGGCCAGCAGGTACATGATTTCGTGGTCCGGCTTGGACTCGAACAGCGGCTCGATCACCTTGTCGCGCCATTGCAGCGCGCGGTTGGTGGCGGTGACGCTGCCCGAGGTCTCGAACTGGGTGGCGGCGGGCAGCAGGTAGACCCCATCGCTGCGGCCATGCATGACGGCGGCCACGGTCGGGTAGGGGTCGACGATGACCATCATCTCGAGCTGCTGCATGGCTTTCTGCATCTCGGTGCCGCGGGTCTGGGAGTTGACCGCATGACCCCAGTAGAACATCGCCTTGAGCCGTGTTCGTTGAGAAATATGCTCCTCCTCCTCGAGTACCCCGTCGACCCAGCGGGAAACGGTGATGCCGTTGGAGTTCATCGGCTTGCCGTCGGCATACTCGGTCGGGTCGAAACGGCTCTCGAGCCACCCGTAGTCGAGGTCCCAGACGCGCGCCCAATGCCGCCAGGCTCCCTCCTCCAGGCCGTAGTAACCGGGCAGCGAGTGGGACATCAGACCCAGGTCGGTGGCGCCCTGGACATTGTCGTGACCGCGGAAGATGTTGGCCCCGCCACCGGACTTGCCGATGTTGCCCAGCGCCAGTTCCAGGATGCAATAGGCGCGGGTGTTGTTGTTGCCGGTGGTGTGCTGGGTGCCGCCCATGCACCAGACGATGCAGCCGGGACGGTTCTCGGCCAACTGGCGGGCGGTGTCGCGCATCACCTCCTCGGGAACGCCGGTGATGTTCTCGACCACGCCGGGCGGGAAGTTGGCGACTTCGTCACGGACCTCGTCCATGGCATAGACCCGTTGATTGATGTACTCGCTGTCCTCCCAGCCGTTCTCGAAGATGTGCCACAGCAGCCCCCAGATGAAGGCCACGTCGGAGCCGGGGCGGAGGCGGACGTAGCTGTTGGCCTTGGCCGCGGTGCGGGTGAAGCGTGGATCGACGACGATGATATTGGCGCCATGCTCCTTGGCGATCAGGATGTGCTGCATGGCCACCGGGTGGGCTTCACAGGGGTTGGAGCCGATGAACATGATCGACTTGCTGTTCTGCAGGTCATTGAGCGAGTTGGTCATCGCTCCGTAGCCCCAGGTGTTGGCCACCCCGGCCACGGTGGTGGAGTGGCAGATGCGTGCCTGGTGGTCGGTGTTATTGGTGCCGGCCAGGGCGGCGAACTTGCGCAGCAGATAGGCGCCTTCATTGCTGAACTTGGCCGAGCCTAGCCAGTAGATGCTATCGGGGCCATGTTGTTCGGTCAGCTCCAGCACCTTGTCACCGATCTCCTCGATGGCATCTTCCCAGCTCATGCGCTGCCACTCGCCGTCGACCAGCTTCATCGGATACTTCAGCCGTCGGCTGGAGTGGCCGTGCTGGCGAAGGGAGGCGCCCTTGGCGCAGTGGGCGCCACGGTTGATGGGGTGGTCGAAGGCGGGCTCCTGCTTGGTCCAGATGCCTTCCTGGACCTCGGCGTAGACACCACAGCCCACCGAGCAGTGGGAGCAGACGGTGCGCTTCGTTTCCACCGGCGTATCCAGCACCGGTGTCTTTTCGTCGGCCTCGGCCCGGCGCATCATGGGGGCGCCCATGAAACTGGCGGCAGCCAGTCCACCGGTGGTGGCCCCGCTACGCATGAGGAACTGGCGACGGGAAATACCCAGCCCGGCAGCCCTCGGGGTATCGGATTTTCGAGTCAAACGCATGGCATCGATCTCCTGGCTGTCGGGCCGTCAGTCACGCAAGGTGGCGTAGAAGGCACGGATGTGATCGGTTTCCCGGTATTGGCGGGTCGTGTCGGCCTGCTCGGGGGATTTCGATTCGGCCTGTGCCAGGGTGACGTGGCCGATGGCGGCTGCCGCCCCGGCGGCTGCGGTACCTACCCCGAGGGTCTTGAGAAAGCGGCGTCGCTCTGGGTTGCGTGTCTTGCGCATGGGGTATCTCCTCGATCATGCAATGGCCGTTGTTTGGCCTTGTTGTCGTTGTGTCATCACGGTCCGATGTGAGGGGGGCAAGGCTCGACGAGCCGAACGGGTTCCTGGCTCGCCTCTCTTTCGAGGCGACCAAGCTCCATGTCCGTAAAGGCCCGCCCGAGTTGGCCGAGCCGAGAATAGAAAGGGGTATCGACCGCTTCCAGGTCGGCGAAACAGCGCGCGGCCCAAGGTGCCAGGTGACGCATGAAGAACTTCGCCTCGGCAGGGGAGCGGGTCTCGATCAGCATGGCCATGACCTCGCACAGCGCGGCCAGGTGATCCTCCGGGTCGCGCGTGTGCTCGGTGCGCTCATAGCCGAGCTGCCTGAGGTCGCGGCGCAGGGCGAGCAGAGCCTCGTCCATCAGGCAACCGTTGCGATACCAGGAAGCGTAGGGAAGTACATCGCCCTCGATCACTCCCACCAGATGGCGAAAATGAGCGCGCGCCAAAGCCTCGGGCGAGGTTTCCCGAGCGGCCGCGGCCAGTGCCGCCCAGCCCGAGGCAAGGGCGCTGCCGTCATCCTCGGCTTCCAGTCCGGAGAGCCAATCGATCAGCGTCCGATCCGGCGCTTCGCGCAGCAGCCGTGCCAACAGTCGATAGACATCGGCCCGCAGGGCATGGGGTTCGTCGAGGTCGGGTAACTGTGTCGTGGTGGCATCGGTCATCTGTGTTACACCTTCAGTTGCGATTCGGGGTCGCGTGCCATTTCCTTCCAGACGTCCTTCACCCGGCAGTCTTCGCACATCTCGAGACGCGACAGGGCATCACCGGCGAAATAAGGATGATCGGCCAGCTTGGCCTTGATGTTGGCGATGGTGCTGACCGTGGCGAAGGGCTTGCCGCAGCGAATGCATTCGAAGGCCGCTTCTTCATGGCACACCCGCCGTTGCTCGCGCCCTTCGTCGGACAAGAACCCCGGGACCAGGGAAATGGCATTCTCCGGGCAGGCGTTGGCACAGAGTCCGCACTGAACGCAGTCGGCTTCGCGAAAACTCAACTGGGGGCTGTCCTGGCCGGCCGCCAGTGCGGGGGTGGGGCAATTGGACACGCAGGCCATGCACAGCGTGCAAGTCTCGGTATTTACCTCGATGCCGCCGTAAGCGGCGCCGGCGGGTACCGGGTGACGCTGTCCATCGGGCCGGCCCGGCGCGGTCAGCCGTGCCAGCACTTGATTCAGACGTTCGCGCTTTCCGTCCGCCTCGAAGGCCAACGGGGCGGTCGTCAGAGGAGGGAGTCTTGGCAAAGCATCACGGGACGCGCTATCAGCGGCGTCGATACGCCTCACGCGATCCCGCGAATGACCCAGAGCCTCGAGCAGGGCGTGAGCCTGGGCGAGTTGGTCGTCTATAAAGGTTGCGAGCCGCTCGGGCATCTTCGGGTGGCACTGGATACGCACCTCGGCGGCACCACCCGCCAGAGCGGTCAGCCACTGGTCGTGGCCGGCGGCACCGAGCTCTTCGAGAGGGATATCGAGGACATGGCCGGCGGTCTCGTCTTCCCCCGCGATATCCTCGGCCTCGGCGAAGCGAACCACCGGGGTCATGCCACCGGCCTGATGGTAAGCGTCCAACCAGGCCAGCAGGGTCTCCTGTTGACGCTGGGTTTCCGGCACGTGGTACTGGATGGCTCCAGTGGGACAGGCGCTGGTGCAACTGCCGACGCCATGACAGCGGAAGGGGTCGATCTCGATCCAGGCCTCGATGCGGCCCTGGTGGCTGGTGACGGCGTCGGCCGGACACACTTCCAGACAGCGAGTACAGCCGGTATTGCCGCTGGCGGCATGGGCGCAGATCTCGTTGTTGATCTGAAAGTAGCGCGGCTTGTCGAATTCGCCGACCAGGCTCGAGAACTCCTCGAGCACGGCATCACGATCGGCGTCTCCCGGCTGGCTGGTCAGGTAGCCGGGAGGAGGTAATTCGAGCGGCAGGGCGGGTGTCGTGCCGAGATCCAGAATCAGGTCGAAATGCTCACGAGAGGCCAGCGCCGTTGCCAGGTTCAGGAGTGCCTCGTCCTGCGCCAGGCTGACCGAGAAGCGGCCCAGATAGCCTTCAATGCGCAGGGCATGTGTCTGTGCGTGCGTCAGGGAGTGACTGTTCAGGTCGGCGGTGTCGGCCAGCAGGACCGCATCATCGTCCTGCGGGTGGCGAGATCCGTCAACGGGCTCGGTGAACAACAGGGTCAGGGAGGCGAGGCCCTTGCCTCGCAGTGAACGGGCAGCACTCCGGGCTTCGCGTTCGTTGCCCAGAATCAGGGCATGACCATCACTCACATACCCGATAGTGCTCGGTATGAGATTGATTGGCCATGATACCCTGCGGTGGGCGTCCTCTTTGGCGTGCCGGTTGAGTGGGTCATCCACCGGCATCAGGTCGATTCGCTGGTTCATGAGGGCTCACGGTCTGTGTTTCTATAGTTATTGTTAAGCCTTGCTAATACAGTGTTGGTTGGTTTGTGAGATTTTGCCAACGTATCCTTCGTCTAATCCCTGGACGTGATGCGCGACTTGGCATCGGCGATGGCCTTGCTTGCCGGTTCGATGGCGTCGCCAGCGTGATCTTCGTCATCTGAATCCAAGGATGCCGTTGTCGCTTCCCGGTCATTCGCTTCCATCCCGGGTTTCGTTTCGACGGTCTCGGGTTCCGTTTCGGTGGTTTCGGTCTCGTCAAAGCGGTCGGCCCATTTCCTCAGACGCTGTGCCACCTCGCTGGTCAGGGGCTTGAGGCATTGCCGGTAGTCATGGTCATAGTCATTGAGTCCGTCGCGAATGCCATAACGCTCTGCAGCGAAAAGGCGACGCAGGGCGCGCTTGCGCAAGCCAGCACTGACTCCCGGCGCCATGAAGGCTTTGATGTCACTGCCGGCCGGCAGGGTGTCAGGGTCGGGCAGGGTGTGGTCCAGGCTGCCGGGTTCGGGGTCGGGCGGAGCCGTGTCCTCCGCGCTGGGCGTCTCGATATCGTCAGGGCCGGGGTCCGGCATCTCGGCGTCGACTGGCGGCGCAGCAACTTCCTCGTTGTCGGCGCTATCCTCGCCCAGCTTGCGCCGTGACCAGCGGCTGAGTCGGCTCATGCGATGTCCTCCCGAGCGCGTCCCGCCCCCTTGCGCTTCTTCTTGCGTCCCTCCTCGGGCGCTTCTCCGTGATGAACGAGATAGGCCTCCAGCCAGGCCTGAATCGCCAATGGCATGCCGACTTCCAGTACCCGCTGCTCTCCATCCAGCCAACTGGCAGCGACATCCTGGCTAGCGGTAATGGCCGACGGGAGCGGCTTGTCATCGGACCCACCGCAACGAATGAACAGCCGTGGCGTGCGGGCCGTCAGGTTGAAGCGGTAGGCGGCTCGTTCGGTGAGATAGAGCTGCAGTTTCAAGACACAAGGGCCCTGGTCGCCCGGTTGCAGATCGACAATTCGCCAGTGGGTGGTGGCGAACCCTTTTATCCGTCGGGATTCACCCGTGAGAGCGAAGCTGAGTACTCGTGTGCTGCTGATGGACGTCATGACGATGGCACTCGCACTATTCAACATTGAGTAAAGACAGTAGAAGTGGAGAATGCCATCATCGTATTCAACGCTTTGCCAAGGAGCCTCTGGATGCACGCTATCAAGCTGAGTCGAGCACGGTTACCGACGACCCTGGAAATCGACGTCACCGACGAGTTCGGTGAATGCCGGCGTCAGGCGATCGCCGCCGAGCGGGCCTTGACGGTATACCTCAACCGCCACGAGATCGTCACCTTGATGACCCTGGGGGCACAGCCGGAAGCCCTGGTGGTGGGCTATCTGCGGAACCAGGGACTGGTGGGAGAGCGTGACGACCTGCTCGCGGTTCATGTCGACTGGGAAGTCGAAGCTGCCGCCGTGGTGACGCGACACTTGCCGGAGGACCTGCAGGAGCGGCTCGGTCAGCGCACCGTGACGACCGGTTGCGGGCAGGGCACGGTATTCGGCCGCCTACTGGACGCCACTGCCCTGAAGCCGCTACCCAGGACGTTGCTGCCGCAGTCGGTGCTCTACCGATTGCTGGAGAATCTTGGCGCCTACAACGAAACCTATCGCAGCGCCGGAGCCGTGCATGGCTGCGCCTTGTGCCGGCAGGACGAGGTGCTGGATTTCATCGAGGACGTGGGACGCCACAATGCCGTGGATACCTTGGCCGGGCGCCAGTGGCTGGAACAGTCCGAGTCCCAGGGCGCCGACATCTTCTACACGACCGGTCGTCTGACGTCCGAGATGGTACTCAAGGTTGCCCAGATGGGCATCAGCGTGCTGGTATCGCGCTCCGGGGTGACGCAGAAGGGCGTCGAACTGGCCGAACGTTTTGGCGTGCTGCTGATCGCCCGGGCCAAGGGGCGTCACTTCCAGGCCATTCATGCCAGTGATCGTCTGGTGCTGGATGCGGTGCCGGCCAAACGGCCGGGGGAAAAGCGCAGTACCAAGGTGGCCAGATCCTCTTGATGCGCTTTGACGTGAGGTTTGCGAATCAGGCCGAATCGCTTCGCGTGCAGACCGACAGCACCACGGCGTCTTCCTCGCTGACAGACACCAGGGCATGGCCCATGTCGCTGTCGAAGTAGATGCTATCGCCACGCTCGAGCTTCAGCGGCTCGTAGAATTCGGTGTAAAGCAGGATCTCGCCGTCGAGCACGATCAGAAACTCTTCGCCATCGTGGCGCACCCACTCGCTGAACTCCTCGAAGTGTCGTGCCCGGACGATGGTCTTGAACGGGATCATGCGCTTCTGAGCCAACTGGCAGGACAGTAGCTCATGTTCGTAGGTCGGGGTGGGGTGCAACTGGCCTTCACCGACACGCGTCAGATCACGACGCCCCAGGGTACGGCTCTGGGGTTTGGGGGGGCTGAGCAACTGGGGCAGGTCGATCCCCAGCCCGTTGATCAGCTTCTGCACGGCGCTGAAGGTCGGCGAGATCTGATCGTTCTCGATCTTGGAAAGGGTCGAGCGGGCCAGGCCGGTACGCTGGCTGACATCCTCCAGGGTCCATTGATTGGCCAGGCGGATTTCCTTGAGGCGCTCTCCCAGACGCAGGGGCTCGACGAAGGCCTTGCGGCCGGAAGCGATGCGTAGCGCGGCATCCTGATCGGTGGTGGCGGTCATGGTGGTTCACTATTGGAAACATTATTTCTCAATAGGCTACCACAAAACGTTTTGGTCACGTGGCGCAGACACGCTGCGCGATTGCTTCACCACGACACTTTTCAAGCTCCGCTTCGCCCCGAATACGGCTGAGCCGGCCTAGTCCGTTTCCTCAGCGCAGGAAACACGAGTCGGTCATGACGGGTATGGCAGACCCAGCAGCGCCTTGACATGGGCCTCGGCACAGCGGCCCAAGGACTCGAGATCGTAGCCGCCTTCGAGCACCGACACCAGGCGATTGTCGGCATAGAGTGCGGCGATTTCCATCGCCAGGCGAGTGACCCAGTAATAATCGTCCTCCTCCAGGCAGAGTTCGGCCAAGGGGTCGTTGCGATGGGCGTCGAAGCCTGCCGAAACCAGCACCAGTTCGGGCTTGAAGGCGTGCAGGGCGGGTAGCCAGTCGTCCTCGATGGCTTGGCGGAACTCGTCACTGCCGCTGCCGGCCGCCAGTGGTGTGTTGATGATGTTGTGCCATTCGCTTCTAAGGTAGCGCCAAGGATAGAAGGGGTACTGGAAGCTGGAGCAGACCAGGACATTCGGGTCGCCCTTGAAGATATCCACCGTGCCATTGCCTTGGTGGACATCGAAATCGAGAATGGCGACACGCTCGGCTCCATGGCGAGCACGGGCATGGGCGGCGCCCACCGCGATATTATTGATGAAGCAGAAGCCCATCGGGTCGGTGACCTCGGCGTGATGGCCTGGCGGGCGCACGGCACAGAAGACGTTGTCGGCCTGACCGCGGAAGACCTGATCGACTCCTCGCACCACGGCGCCGGCGGCCAGGCGGGCGGCGCTGAGACTGGCGGGATTCATCAGGGTGTCGCCGTCGAGGGCAACGAGGCCGTGTTCCGGCACGCACCTGGCCAGCGCCTGTAGATGGCGATCGGGGTGGACACGAGAAAGCTGTTCGTCGGTAGCCGGCTTGGCATCCGATTGCATGGTTTGCTGCAGCACGCCGGTCAGTGCCAGACGGGCACGGATCGCTTCCAGTCGCAAGGGGCTTTCGGGATGCTCCGGTCCCATGTGATGGTCATGGCAGTGGGGGTGAGAGATATAGGAAGTGATCATCGCTGGCTCCACTGAAGATGTTGTACCTTAAGCGTCGCAGCCCCTTGCATGACAGTGCCAATAAGTCGTACACAGGGGAAACGATTCGAGGAGGGCCAACCTTGGGTACGCGATTTCTGCGTCACTTTTTCGAGCCTCAGAGTCTGGCGGTCATCGGCGCCTCCGAAAAGCTTCACTCGATGGGCGGCCTGGTGATCCGTAACCTTCAGGAGGCCGGTTTCCCGGGATCGATATGGGCGGTCAATCCCAAGGGCTATGCCAGTGTGTTCGGACAGCCTGCCGTCAAGCGGGTCGTCGATCTGCCCGAGGTGCCGGATCTGGCGGTGATCTGTTCGCCGGTGGCATCGGTGCCCAAGCTGATCGAGCAGTTGGGACGGTTCGGTGTCAAGGCGACCATGGTGCTTTCCGGCGGCGCCCATCTGGATGACCGCAGCGCCGATGGTGGCTCGATCCGTGAGCGAATGCTCAAGGCCGCGCGGCGTTCCGGCATCCGCGTCCTGGGGCCGGAGTGCCTGGGGGTGGCAGTGCCGGGGCACAAGCTGAATGCGACCTACGCCAGCCAGCCGATCCTGCCTGGCCGGGTCGCCTATCTGGGGCAGTCGGGCATGCTCGGCAACGCCATGATCGACTGGGCAGCGGGGCGCGGCATCGGGTTCTCGCATCTGGTCACCCTCGGCGACAGCGTCGATGTGCTGTTGCCCGATCTGATCGACTATATCAACCAGTATGCACCCAGCCAGGCGATCCTGTTGCACCTGGAGCGTATCCAGGATGCCCAGCACTTCATGACCGCGCTGCGCGAAGCCTCGCGTCATCGCCTGGTGCTGGCGATCAAGAGTGGTCGCACGCCACAGTCGGATCTGTCCGGTCAACCGCCGACACCCGGCATTGCCAACCGCGATGTCATTGTCGACGCTGCCCTGGCGCGGGCCGGCGTCGTCAGGGTCGACAATTCCGATGAGCTCTTCGATGCCCTGGAAACCCTGTCGCGCATGAAACCGTTGCATGGCGATCGCCTGGCGATCGTTTCCAATGGCTTGGGCCCGGCGCTGTTGGCCATCGACAAGCTGACCAGCGCCGGCGGACGACTGGCGGAGTTCGATGAGGCCACGTGCCAGGCGTTGCGTGAGGGAGACTTCGACATGACGCTGCCGGGACGCAATCCTGTCGACCTGGGGGGCAATGCCACTGCGGAGAAAATGGTCGATGCGCTGGAGGTGGTGGCGGCCGATGCCAATGTGGATGCAGTGCTGGTAGTACACGCCCCGACGCGCATGGCGCCCTCCAGGATCACCGCCCAGGCCATCGTGGCCAATCGCAGGCGCTTCAAGCGCAACCTCCTGACCAGTTGGATGGGCCTGGAAGAAGCCTTGTCGGCGCGCCATGAAAGCAACCTGGCAGGTATCCCGACCTATATCTCGCCCGAGAAGGCGGTCAAGGCCTTCATGCACATGGTCGACTACCAGCGGGTGCAGGCGTTACTGCAGGAAACGCCGCCGAGTCTGCCGTTCACCACCACCGCCGGGATTCGCGCTCGCTGCCGCACCTTGCTGGACAATGCCAAGGAGCAGGGGCGCAATTGCCTGACCCATTCCGAGACCGCTCGTGTCCTGGAAGCCTATGGGGTTCCCGTCGCATTCGGTCGCTATTTTTCAACGGCGGAAGAGGGTGCCCGTGCGGCGGCTGATTTCGACGAGCGCATGGCCCTCAAGGTCGTGCACGAGCACAACTGCGTGCCGTATCGCTATCGCCGCCATCCCCACAAGCTCTCTGCCGGCCTGCTTCAGGACCTGGCAACGCCCGAGGAGGTCGTCGAGGGCGTCCAGCGCCTGGCTGACAAGGTGCGCGAGAAATTTCCCGGCACCGCGATTCACGAATACTGCCTGCAGTCCATGCAGCGTGGTAAACATTCCATGCAGCTCTGTGCCGGTGTGACGCGTGACTCGGTCTTCGGTCCGGTGATCGTGTTCGGTATCGGTGGGTACAAGGTGAATGTGTTGGCCGACCGCCATGTGGCCTTGCCGCCCCTGAACATGACCCTCGCCGACGATCTGGTGTCGAGCACGCATGCCGCCAAGCTGATTCGTGAGCACTCCTCGGATTCGCGGCGTGATATCGAGCGCCTGTGCCAGCTACTGGTCAAGCTGTCGCAGATGGCTTCGGACCTCCCGGGAATGAAGGGGCTGGAACTCAATCCGTTGCTGCTGAATCGCGATGGCCTGGTGGCGGTGGATTTCGCCATGGATCTGGGCGTGCCGGCTCGTCATGCGATCATGCCGTATCCTGAAGAACTGCGCGATTGGGTGACGCTCGACAATGGCATGCGCGTCGAGGTACGCCCGATTCGCGCTGAAGATGCGCCGCTGATCACCGCCTTCCATACGCAGCTTTCCGAGGAAAGCATTCGCTTTCGCTACTTCCACCACAAGGCCGATCTCACCAAACGCGACCTGTCGATGCTGGCGCACATTAACTACGACCGCCAGATGGCGTTTATCGCCGAGCACCATCGCGACGATGGCGGCAGGGAGATGCTGGGCGTGGTGCGGGTATGGAATGACCCCGACAACATCCGTACCGAGTTCTCGGTCATCATCCGCGATGACCTGCATGGCCAAGGGCTGGGAAGCCTGCTGATGAACAAGATGATTCGCTACTGCCAGAGCGTGGGTACCCTGGAAATGGTCGGCAAGGTCATGGTCGATAACCATCCCATGCGGGCGTTGATGAAACACCTGGGGTTCCGGCTGCGCTACAACATGGAAGAACAGGTGGTGGATGCGACCCTGCGCCTTAACGAACCGCACAGCGATTGGCAGCGCCATCGCCTGGAAAGTCTGCCTGACTGAGCGAAGCTCTCCATGCCCGGCACAAGGCCGGGCGTCTCTCGTCAGGAGATAACAATTGCTCGATCAGGGCGCGAGACGGTACTTCGCCCATCGCTCCTCGCGGAGCTCGTAGCGGATTCGATCATGCAGCCGGCTGGGCTGCCCCTGCCAGAACTCGATCATTTCCGGTATGACCCGATACCCCCCCCAATATGCCGGGCGAGGGATCTCTTGACCCTCGTAGAGTTGTTCGAAGCGACGCTGGCGCTCCTCGATCCAGTTGCGATCGGGAATTTCCACGCTTTGCGTGGCGATCCAGGTGCTGAGCTGGCTGCCCCATGGGCGAGTCTCGAAATAGCGATCCGACTCCTCGTCCGGCAACAGTTCCACGCTCCCTTCGATACGGACCTGGCGGTCGAGCGATGGCCACCAGAAGACCAGTGCAGCATGAGGCACATTGGCCAGTTCGCTCCCCTTGTGGCTTTGGTAGTTGGTGTAGAACACCAGGCCTTGCTCATCGGTGCCCTTGAGCAACACGATGCGCGCATGGGGCAAGCCCTGGCTGTCGGCAGTGGCGAGTGTCATGGCGTTACCATCGTCGCCTTCGGACTCCAGCGCCAGGGTCAGCCACTCGTCGAACAGTGGCATGGGGGTGTCAGGCGTGTTGGCTTCGTCCAGACTGCCTCCTTCATAATCACGCCGGATAGCGGCAATATCACGTGTCATGGCAATCTCCCTGGAGTTTTTATACATCTTCGCCGTTGATGGTGCCGGGCTCAACACCTGTCTTGCAATTGACGCCGGCCATGGTCACGACGGATTCCGCGTTCATTGCCGTTGCTGGCGACTGCGAAAGCGGGCATAGCACATGCTGCCGATGAACAGGGCCAGCGAGGCCAGGATCTCCAGCATGCCTAGCCAGGCTCGGTCGGGCAGGGTGGCAATCATTACGCCTTGCATGAAGTACAGCAGGCTGACGAACGCCAACCAGGCGTGGCCGCGAGGCCGCTTCCCGAGAATCGACGGCAGGAACAGGATCAACGGCAGCACCCTGAACAGGATCGGTGTCATGCCGCCCTCCGCGACGTTGTGCATGGTCAAGCCACCATAGCTCAACAGAACCAGCAACGCGATGTAACTGGCGAGGACGACTTGGCGGGACAGCGAGGTCAGGTTGTCGAGGCCATGACGGTCTTCCAGACGATCGAACAGTTGGCGCATCAGCGAGCCTCGTGCAAGGAATTCAGAACCAATGCCAGTCTTGCCACGCGGCGTCCCTGGGCGTATGCCAGCCGGCGTTCGTCGTCGTCGAGGGGGCGGTCGCTGCGCACCCCCGCGACGTGACTGGCGCCGTAGGGGGTACCACCGCTTTGGGTCGTGAACAAGGTGGTTTCGCTGTAAGGCAGTCCGGCATACACCATGCCGTGATGCAACAGAGGCATCAGCATGGTCAGCAGAGTGCTCTCCTGCCCGCCATGCAGGCTGGAGGTCGAGGTGAAGGCGGTGGCGGGACGATCGACAAGGCTGCCGTTCATCCACAGTTCGCTGGTGCCGTCGAGAAAGTATTTCAGCGGCGCCGCCATGTTGCCGAAGCGGGTCGGGCTGCCCAGTGCCAGGCCGGCACAGTGGCGCAAGTCGTCCAGGCTGGCATAGATGGCGCCTTCGGCGGGAATCTCGGGTGCCACCGCTTCACTGGTCGTGGAAACCGCGGGAACCGTGCGCAGCCGTGCCTCGATACCGGGCCAGGATTCGACACCGGCGGCGAGCCGTTCGGCCATGGCACGGGTTGCGCCGTGCCGGGAGTAGAAGAGGATCAGTACATAGGGCAGGTCAGAAGTCATGGAGGCTCCACTTGGGATGCGGAAGAGAGCGCCGGGATCAGTGGTCGGTCAGCAGTGAGAGAACGGCTTCAGGTGGCCGGCCGACCACGGCCCGGTCGCCGCGGTCGGCAATCGGGCGCTGCATCAGCTTGGGGTGCTGGGCGATGGCGGCGAGTACGGCCTGGCTATCATCGGGATCGAGGTTCAAGGCCTTCCACTCGGCTTCGCTGGTACGCAGCAGTTGCTCCAGTCCGCCATCGAGACGGTGCAGCAAGGCTTCGAGTGCCGGAGTGTCAAGCGGAGTATCGAGGTAGCGATGTATCTTGAGTTCGATATCCTGGGCTTCGAGCAGCTCGAGTGCCTGGCGTGATTTGGAGCAGCGTGGGTTGTGATAGAGCGTCAGTGTGGCCATGGCGTTTCGGTTAACCGTGAAATCAAGGAATTAGCGTATTGTAGAGTTGGCCGGATCGGCTCCACAACACCCAGAGTGGCATCACTCTATTTATACCGTTATCTTTCCATTGCGCACTCATCACAAAACCCGGCTCAAAGACGTCGATATACCCAAGCCCGTTGGCCGTTCGCTAGCGTCATGCATACGCGTTTATAGCGCAGTCCCCGACGTTCGTAACGATCGAGTCGCGCCAATTCCTTTGCATCGACGCGCAGCAACAATCCCCGGACACTTTCCCCCGGCGCCTTAACCAGGTCCAAAGCGTCACGCCGGTAGCCCTCGAGGGTGGCGGGCATGGGGTTGCCCGCTCTGCCGTAAACCAACCAGCGAACCGGTGCATAGCGTAGCGTGCCATAGACGAAGACCTGGTGCTCACCGCTCTCGATGGGCGCCAGATGCTCGGGAGCCTCATAGGTATAGGGGCTGAGCAAGATCAGCCATAGATAGCTGGCCAATGCCACGGTCAGGCTGGCAGTCCCGATCAGCAGGTAGCGCAGATAAGCCACGGCAGAGCTCCCTGGATATGCAATCCTTCCATACTGTCATGATTGTCATGGTGGTACCCGGTTACTCTGAGCATGAAGCGATGCTATCCAGGCAGCAAAGGCGTCCATGAAGACCGCCAGGCCACTTTGGTATCATGAATCGTGACAGTGATCCGGGAGGGCACTACATGACTCAGGACGACGTGAACTTCCAGCGCTTGATGAACGATGTAAGGCCGCTATCCCGTGGACGGGACAAGGCCGACCTGACACGGCATCGGCGTGGCTCCCCTTCCGAGGCCCAATTGGCCCGGCGCGAGAGTGCCTTGTCGAGCCAGGAGGAGGATAATTTCCTGTCCGATGATTTCGTCGACCTGGTTGGCGCCCACGATCCCCTCGAGTATCGACGCGACGGCATTCAGACCGGCGTGGTGGAGCGACTGCGCCATGGCGGGTATGCACCGGAAGCGCGCCTGCATCTGATCAGACATCCGCCCGCCGATTGTCGTCGGGAATTGTTCTCCTTCATCCGTGAAGCCTACGCACATGAGCTACGTTGCGTGTTGGTCGTCCATGGCCGCAGCCGAGAGATCGATGGTCCCGCCAATGTACTGCGCTCGTATCTAGCCAAATGGCTGTGCCAGTTCGATGAAGTTCAGGCCTATGCCTCGGCACAACCGGTTCATGGCGGGTTAGGGGCGACCTACGTCATGCTGAGGAAATCCGAGCGGGCACGGGCGCGTAACCGCGAGCGCCAGCAAAAGCGGCGTGGCTGAGAGAGCGCGTTCTCACGACGACGCCCGGCAAGGGCCGGGCGTCGTGTGCGACATCGCGTGCGAAAGGCTGGCTCAGGCGTGCCCGGACTCCCGCAAGCGGCGTTCGAACAACGCCTCCTTGACGTCGACGCCGGGCTGGTAGCTGACGCTGAAGGCACCCAAGGCGCGCAGTGCGTCATCGAGGTGTTGATCCTCGCGCAGCGCCAGTGCATCGAAGCCACAACGGCTCATGTAATAGAGCTGGTCGACCAGTACATCGCCAATGGCACGAATCTCGCCTTGATAACCGTAACGCTCACGCAACAGGCGAGCCAGGGTATAGCCGCGGCCGTCGGTGAAGGCCGGAAAGTCGATGGCGATCAATGGTGCACCGGCCAGGCGGTCGGCGAGATCCTGCGACAGTTCGGTATCGCTGGCGAGCCAAGGGGCCAGTTCCTCGTCAGCACTGTGCTCGAGCCATAGCGTGAGCGGCACGATGACCGGGCGTGCCCGGGGCAGGGCATCGTCGATGCGCGACAGCGACCAGGTATTCTGTTCGGGTTGACCCAGCTTGATCAGGGTCTGGGCATGCTCGAGTTGACTGTCAGGCATAGACCCGCTCCTTGAAGGGCTTCAAGCCGATACGGCGATAGGTGTCGAGGAAACGTTCGTCGTCGTGACGCTGTTCGACATAGACCTTGAGCACCTTGTCGATCACTTCCGGGACGTCCTCACGATAGAAGGAGGGGCCGAGGATCTTGCCCAGCGAGGCATCGTCGGTGGCGTTGCCGCCCAGCGAGATCTGATAGTATTCCTCCCCCTTCTTGTCGACTCCGAGAATGCCGATGTGCCCCACGTGGTGGTGACCGCAGGCGTTCATGCAGCCGGAAATGTTGAGGTCCAGCGGCCCCAGGTCATAGAGGAAGTCCAGATCCTCGAAGCGTTCCTGCAACGCCTGGGCAATCGGGATCGACACGGCATTGGCCAGACCGCAGTAGTCGCCGCCAGGACAGCAGATGATGTCGTTGAGCGTGCCCACCGTGGGGTTGGCCATGCCGAGCGTTTCGAGCTCCTGCCACAGGGCTTCGATCTGGTCGACGGGAACGTCGGAAAGCACCAGATTCTGTTCATGGGTCACGCGCACTTCGCCGAAGCTGTATCGGTCGGCGAGATCGGCCACGGCATCCATCTGATCGGCAGTGACGTCGCCCGGGGCATGTTCACGGCGCTTGAGCGACAGCGTCACAGCCTTGTAGCCTGGCACCTTGTGAGAGGTGACATTGTTGGTCACGAAGCGCGAGAAGGCACGATTGTCGGCTCTCAGTCGCTCGAAGTCGGCGATCGCCTGCTCGGGCACCGCGCGGCGTTCGGGATCGGGGAAGTGGGCGCGTGCGGCATCCACGGCAGCCTGAGTGAGGGTCTGGGGGCCGTCCTTCAGGTGGGCCCACTCGGCGTCGACGCGACGGCGATATTCTTCGGTACCCAGTGCCTTGACCAGAATCTTGATGCGCGCCTTGAACTTGTTGTCACGGCGACCGAACTGGTTGTAGACACGAACGCAGGCTTCCAGGTACGTCAGCAGGTGCTGCCAGGGCAAGTCGTCCCGGACCACGTCACCGATCATCGGCGTACGCCCCAGGCCGCCACCAGCGAGAACCCTGACCTTGAGTTCGCCCTGGGCGTCGCGCCATAGCCGCAGGCCGATATCGTGCACCTGAATCGCGGCACGGTCTTCATCGGCGCCGGTCACGGCGATCTTGAACTTGCGGGGCAGGTAGGCGAATTCCGGATGCAGCGTCGACCACTGGCGAATCAGCTCGCACCAAGGGCGCGGGTCCTCGATTTCATCCTCGGCGATACCCGCAAACTGGTCGCTGGTGGTGTTGCGGATGCAGTTGCCGCTGGTCTGGATAGCATGCATCTGCACCTTGGCAAGCTCGCCGAGGATGTCGGGGACATCTTCCAGCGCCGGCCAGTTCAGCTGCAGGTTCTGGCGCGTACTGAAGTGGCCGTAACCCCGATCGTAGCGGCGTGTGATGGATCCCAGCGCACGCAGCTGCTGGCTCGACAGCATGCCGTAGGGGATGGCGATACGCAGCATCGGCGCATGCTTCTGAATATAGAGACCATTCTGCAAACGCAAGGGACGAAATTCTTCTTCTCCCAGGCGACCGGCCAGGTAGCGATCCATCTGGTCCCGGAACTGAGCGACGCGTTCGTCGACGAGCGTCTGGTCGTAGGTGTCGTACCGATACATTCAGGCGTGTCCTGCTAGTCAGGGCGAATGAAGGAATATGACATGGATAGGACCATACTCCTCTCTGCATATTCTATGAAAGAATAAATGATCATAGAATTTTATTAAAGGGTTATTAAAAATCACTCGAGGCTATGCTCGGGGCGCAAGAGGCAAGCAAGGAAGCGCTCCGCCGGCAGAGGCCGAGCATAATGGTAGCCTTGCAGATGATCGGCGCCAACCTTCCGGCAATAGGCAGCATGCTGAGCATTCTCGATGCCTTCGACGGTGACTTTGAGGCCGAGGGCGTGACCCATCTCGATCATGGCTTTCACCAGTTGTGCCTGATGCGAGGCATCGGACAGCTCCTGTACGAAGCAACGATCGATCTTGATGATATCGAAGGGTAGGTGCTGCAGGTAACTGAGCGAGGAAAAACCGGTGCCGAAGTCATCGATGGCCAGGCGACAGCCGAGCGCTCGTATGGCGTGGAATTGCTCGAGAATTGCTGGACTGGATTCCAGCATCAGGTTTTCGGTGACCTCGAGAATAATGCGCTCGGCCATGAGCTCATGGCGAGCCAGAGTGCTGGTCAATCGTTCGACCAGACCGCCGTCGTGAAACTCGCGCACGGAGACGTTGAAGGACAGTGTCAGGTCCGGGTACCCCTGCGTGCTGACATCGGCTAGCCATGCCAGGCCTTGCTCGAGCACCCACTGACTGAGGGGAATGATCAGGCCGGACTCCTCGGCCACCGGTACGAAGATCTGCGGCGAGAGTTCGCCCCGTTCGGGATGTTCGATGCGTAACAGTGCCTCGGCGCCGATGATCCGCTCTTCGTCATGGCTGACGATTGGCTGCAGCACCAGGCGCAAGCCGCCGTGGTGCAAGGCATGATGCAAGTCGCGCTCCAGCGCGATCATCTCGCGGGCGGGTAGTCGCGATGGGGTTGGCTGATAGAGGCGATAGTCGCCGCGGCTGCGTTCCTTGCCTTGGTGCAGTGCCAATTCCACGCACTTGAGCAGGCTTTCCAGCGTCTTGGCATGCAATGGGAAGAGGGCGCCACCGATACTGAAGGAGATGAACAACTCCTGTCCGGACACCGTCAGGGGAAAGTGCATTCCTTGCTGGAGCCTGCGCACTTCACGTTCCAGCAAGGAGGCATCCGCATCGGCAAACGCAAGCACGAATTCATCGCCACCGAGCCGTGCCGGGGGGAGTGTCGCACGTCCCTCGCTGAGGGACATGAGTCGCTGGGCGACATCCTGCAGGACATGATTGCCGGCCTCCTGGCCGAAGCTCTCGTTGATCCAACGGAAGTGGTTGATGTCCAGATGCAGGATGCCCAATGAGCGTCCCGGGCAAGCGTCGAACCAGGAGGCGAGGGCTTCCTGGAAGCCCGCACGATTGAGCAGGGGGCTCAGGCTATCGCGGCGTGCCTGCTGCTCGATCTGATCATGGGCCTGGTCGAGCTGCGCCCCCAGCATGTTGAAAGCCCGTAGCGCCTGACCGACCTCGCCTGGAGCGTCGCTTGCGACCGGCGAAAAGCCCTGTCCAGCGCGTAGCGCTCTCAAGGTGTCGAGAATCGCATTGAGTGGCGCTATCACATGGTGCCGATTGAAACGCAGGGTCCACCAGGAAACGGTCAGCACCATCAGGCCCACCGCCAACAGGGTGTAAAGTATCGACCACAGGATCTGGGAGGCGAGGCGCTGTCGGGTGAACACCAGTTCGACACTGCCGAGTACACGCTGCAGCTGCGCATTTTCGAAGACGATCGGCTCGGAGCGAGCCTGCAGGCCATTGGGCCGGTGACCGTCGTGACGTGCCAGCATCAGGCTGCCAGCATTGTCGCGGATCGAGACGCTGGCCACATCCGGATCGGCCAGCAGGGCATCGGTGAGCTCGGTCAGGCTATGTTGATCGGAGTCCCACAGGGGCGCCGCCAACAGGGTAGCGCCAATCCGCAGTAGCTCGACTTGCTTGCGGGCCAGCTCTTCTTCGAAACGGTGCTGGAGGTGCCAGGCGTTGATCAGCCCCAACAGCAAGCTGATCACCAGGCCCAAGGGAATGACGCGCAGCAGAAAGAGACGATTCAATGAGGGATGGCGATACATTGGTATGTCTCCGTCAGCGCCGCGAGGGCTCGTGGGATCATCAGAGTATCAGACGCTGCCAACGGCGACGTTGCCAGATCACCGCGAACCACAAGGAATTCAGGCAGCGATAACCGAGCTGGGCCCACCAGATCCCCAACAGACCATAATCCAGTGTGACACCGACCCACCAGGCCAGCGGCAGAAAAATCAGCCACTGCGTGGCGAGGGTCGTGGTCATCACGGTACGGTTGGCACCGGCGCCGAGCAGGGCCTGGCCAAGCACCAGGGCGGCGGCGTCGAGTACGATCATCAGGGCGGTGAGCTGTAAGGGAACCCGTCCCATCTCGATCAGCGCTTCATTGTGCAGGAAGATACCCAGTACCAGGTCCGGGATGACCATCATCGGCAACGCCAGCAACGCCAGGCAGGCCCACGCCACTCGCACCACGTCCCAACCCCAGCGATGGGCATCGCCGTGAGCGTCTCGCCCCATGGCCTGGCCCACCAGGCTCATGGCGGCCAACCCTAGCCCCACGCCGGGAAGAATCAGAAACAGCGACAGATTGACCAGCACATGGCCCACCGCCACGCTGGCGGTATCGAGTTGGCCGAGGATCCAGAACAGCACCGCATAGCCGGCGGCGAACCACAACTGCTGGAAGGAGTGCGGTGTGGCCAGGCGCAAGGTGGCAACGAAGGTGTCGCGCCTGGGGAGGCGCACCAGAAAACCGCTGCTGGCGGCCCCTTTGACGCTGAACAGCGACCAGATCGCCAGTCCCGCGAACAGCGACAGGGTAGTACCCGCCCCCGCGCCGGCGGCGCCCATCTCCGGTAGGCCGAGATAGCCGAAGATCAGACCGATGCTGGCCAGCACATTGATCAGGTGCATGACCAGGATGATGCGCAGATAGATACCGGTCTGCTGGATACCGTTCCAGTAACCGCGGAAGCAGAAGATCATGGCCACGGGAATCAGGCCGGCGACACGCCAGCGGAAGTACTCGACTGCCACCCGATTGACCCCGAGATCCTGGTTGATCAGCCACAGCAACCGCGGTGCCTGCCACAGACACACCAGCATCAAGGGCAAGGCGACGGCCAGGGCGATCACCAGGCCGGCATTCAGGGCCACGGCGCGACGATGCCAGGCTTGTTCGCCATGGCGTCGCGCCGTCTGGGCCTGCACGCCGGACGATAGGCCGAAGACCATGGCCGTGATCAGGAACATCGCATAGCCGCCGATACCGACCCCGGCGAGGGCGATTTCGCCCAGCGAGCCGACCAGGGCGGCATCGATGAGATTGAGCAGGCTCTGCGAGAGCATGCCGGCGATGATCGGCAGGGCGAGTCTCAGGATAATGTCGCGGCGGGAACGCTCAGGCAGCATGCCGGATTCCGGTGAATAGATAGGAGAGGGCCCGCTTGCGCGGGCCCACGGAGAGTGCGCAGCCGGTCAATCCGGGTCGTAGGACAGTACCGGTGACAGCCAGCGCTCGAGTTCGACGAGCGACATCCGCTTGCGTTCGGCCAATGCCTCGACCTGGTCGCGAGTGATCTTGCCGGTGGAGAAGTATTTCGCCTGGGGGTGCGCGAAGTACCAGCCGGACACCGCGGCCGCCGGCCACATGGCGAAGCTTTCGGTCAGTTCGAGCCCCGAGTTCTTTTCGGCCTCGAGCAGGCGGAACAGGGTGGCCTTCTCGGTATGGTCGGGGCAGGCCGGGTAGCCGGGCGCTGGGCGGATCCCCTGGTACTTTTCGGCGATCAGCGCCTCGTTGTCGAGGGCTTCCTCGGGGACATAGCCCCAGAACTCCTTGCGCACCCGCTCATGGATGCGCTCGGCGAAGGCTTCCGCCAGGCGGTCGGTCAAGGCTTGGACCATGATGGCGTTGTAGTCGTCGCCGGCCGCCTCGTAACGCTTGGCCAATTCGTCGACACCGTGGCCGGTGGTCACCGCGAAGCCGCCGATCCAGTCCGCTTTACCGCTCGCCTTGGGCGCGATGAAGTCGGCCAGGCTGTAGCAGATGCCATCGCGGTTCTTGGTCATTTGCTGGCGAATATGATGCAGTTGCTCGACGACCCGGGTGCGCGATTCATCGGCATAGACCTCGATCACGTCGTCGTCGACGCTGTTGGCCGGCCACAGGCCGATCACGCCGCGGGCGGTAATGTGTTTCTCGTCGATCAGTTTCCTGAGCATCGTCTGGGCATCGGCGAACAGGTTGCGTGCCGCCTCGCCGACCACCTTGTCGTCGAGGATCTTGGGGTACTTGCCGGCCAGTTGCCAGCTCATGAAGAACGGCGTCCAGTCGATGCGTTCGACCAGCTCGTTCAGGTCATAATCGTCGAAGACCTTGAGGCCGGTGAAGGCCGGCTGGGGAGGCGTGAACGTCGCCCAGTCGGTACGGAAGCGGCGCTCGCGCGCCTCGGCGTAACTGAGATCGGCCGCCTTGGGCCGGCGCTTGGCATTGCGCTCGCGGACCTTTTCATACTCCTCGCGGATTTCGGCTACGTAGGCTTCCTTGAGCCCCGGCGAGAGCAGTCGGCCGGCCACGCCCACGGCACGCGAGGCGTCGGTGACGTAGATCACCGGATGCTGGTACTGGGGTTCGATCTTCACCGCGGTATGCGCCTTGGACGTGGTGGCGCCGCCGATCAGCAACGGTAGGACGAAGCCCTGACGCTGCATCTCCTTGGCCACGTGGACCATCTCGTCCAGTGACGGCGTGATCAGCCCCGACAACCCGATGATATCGGCCTTCTCGTCCTTGGCCGTCTGCAGGATCTTCTCGGCGGGCACCATCACACCCAGATCGACGACGTCATAGTTGTTGCACTGCAGGACCACGCCGACGATGTTCTTGCCGATATCGTGGACATCCCCCTTGACCGTGGCCATGACGATCTTGCCCTTGGCCTTGGTATCCTCGGTCTTCTCCGCCTCGATGTAGGGAATCAGATAGGCCACTGCCTGCTTCATGACGCGTGCCGACTTGACGACCTGGGGCAGGAACATCTTGCCGGCACCGAACAGGTCGCCGACCACGTTCATGCCGTCCATCAGCGGGCCCTCGATGACTTCGATGGGGCGCGTGGCACGCTGCCTGGCGAGCTCGGTATCTTCCTCGATGTAGGCGGTGACGCCCTTGACCAGGGCGTGTTCGATGCGTTTCTCGACCTCCCAGCTACGCCACTCGAGATCTTCCTTCTTGGCTTCGCCGCTGCCATCGCCCTTGTACTTGTCGGCGATCTCCAGCAACCGCTCGGTACCGTCGTCGCGGCGGTTGAGTACCACGTCCTCCACGGCGGCACGCAGTTCCTCGGGCAGGTCGTCGTAGACCGCCAACTGGCCGGCATTGACGATACCCATGGTCAGGCCGGCGCGAATGGCATGGTAGAGGAATACCGAGTGAATCGCCTCGCGCACCGGGTTGTTGCCGCGGAACGAGAACGACACATTGGACACGCCGCCGGACACCAAGGCGTGGGGCAGGTGCTCACGGATCCAGCGGGTGGCCTCGATGAAGTCCACCGCGTAGTTGTTGTGCTCCTCGATGCCGGTGGCGATGGCGAAGATATTGGGGTCGAAGATGATGTCTTCCGGGGGAAAGCCGATCTCGTCGACCAGCAGCCGGTAGGCACGCTCGCAGATCTCGGTCTTGCGCGCGAAGGTATCGGCCTGGCCGTCTTCGTCGAAGGCCATCACCACCACGGCGGCACCGAACCGTCGGCAAGCGCTCGCCTGCTCACGGAAGGCCGCCTCGCCTTCCTTCATCGAGATGGAGTTGACCACTGCCTTGCCCTGCACGCACTTGAGCCCGGCCTCGATGATCTCCCACTTGGAGGAGTCGATCATGATCGGCACCCGCGAGATGTCCGGTTCGCCGGCGATCAGGTTGAGGAAACGCACCATGGCTTCCTGGGACTCGAGCATCCCTTCGTCCATGTTGATGTCGATGATCTGGGCGCCGTTCTCCACCTGCTCGAGCGCCACTTCCAGGGCGGTGGTGAAGTCCTCCTCGACGATCAGCCGCTTGAAGCGGGCCGAGCCGGTCACGTTGGTGCGTTCGCCGACGTTGACGAACAACGAGTCGGCCCCGATGTTGAAGGGCTCGAGTCCCGACAGGCGACACGCACGTGGTCGTTCGGGCAGCGCGCGTGGCGTGGTGTTGGTCACCGCCTCGGCGATCGCCTGAATGTGTTCGGGGGTACTGCCGCAGCAGCCGCCGATGATGTTGACCAGACCGCTTGCCGCGAACTCGGCGACGATGGCCGCCATCTCCTCGGGGGTCTGGTCGTATTCGCCGAACTCGTTGGGCAGGCCGGCATTGGGGTGGGCCGAGACGAAGGTGTCGGCCTTGTTGGACAGTTCCTCGAGGTAGGGGCGCAGTTCCTCGGCACCCAGCGCGCAGTTGAGGCCGATGGACAGCGGCTGGGCATGCCGCACCGAGTTCCAGAAGGCTTCGGTGGTCTGGCCGGAGAGCGTACGGCCGGAAGCGTCGGTGATGGTGCCGGAGATCATCACCGGCAGGCGTTCACCGTGCGCCTCGAACAGTTCCTCCAAGGCATAGATGGCCGCCTTGGCGTTGAGCGTATCGAAGATGGTCTCGATCAGGATCAGATCCGCACCGCCGTCCACCAGCGCCTCGGCGGCTTCGTAATAGTTCTCGCGCAGTTCGTCGAAGGTCACGTTGCGCTTGGCAGGGTCGTTGACGTCCGGTGACAGCGAAGCGGTGCGCGAAGTGGGGCCCAGGACCCCGGCCACGTAGCGCGGTATGCCGGTTTCCCCGGCCACCTCATCGCAGACCTCGCGGGCCAGGCGTGCCGACTCGCGATTGAGTTCGGGCACCAGCTCCTGCATGCCGTAGTCGGACTGCGACAGACGAGTACTGTTGAAGGTATTGGTCTCGACGATATCGGCGCCGGCCAACAGGTAATCGCGATGGATCTCGCGCACCACGTCGGGCCGGGTCAGCGCCAGCAGGTCGTTGTTGCCCTTGAGGTCCGATGGCCAGTCCTGAAAGCGTTCACCCCGGAAGTCGGCTTCGCCGAGGTTGGCGTTTTGCAACATGGTGCCCATGCCGCCATCCAGGATCAGGATGCGGCGGGTGAGGCGCTCGATGAGAGTGGCGGTCAGGGGGGTGAAGGCGGCGGCCATGGTCGGGTTCGTTCTCCAGCGTCACTAACGGCGTCTTGGTCGCGTTTCACGCGTTCTCGATATCCGGCCTATGGTACCAGAAAGCGTCTGGTGCGGGGCAGTGGGGGCATAACCGAGTATTTCACTCGGGATTGTGTCGTTAGGCACTTTTCCTTACCATATGGATATATCGTCATTTCGCGTCAGGATTCCCGCATCATGAGTCAGCCTATCCAGATTACCGACAGTGCCCAGGAGTACCTCGCCGAATTGCTCGAGAAGCAGAACGTCGAGGGCATCGCGGTGCGCATCTTCATCACCCAGCCGGGCACTCCTTACGCCGAGACCTGTCTGGCCTATTGTCGGCCGGGCGAAGAAGAGCCCACCGACGAGAAACTAACGCTGGAGAAAATTACCGTTTTCCTCGACAAGCACAGCTTGGCGTTTCTCGAGGAGGCGGTCGTCGACTTCAATGCCGACCGCATGGGCGGGCAGCTTACCATCAAGGCTCCCAACGCCAAGATGCCCAAGGTCAATGCCGATAGCCCCTTGGAGGACCGCGTCAACTATATCCTCTACAGCGAGATCAACCCGGGGCTGGCGGCACACGGCGGTGAAATCAAGTTGATTCAGCTGACCGACGAGAATGTGGCCGTGCTGCAGTTCGGTGGCGGTTGCCAAGGCTGTGCCGCCGTCGATCTGACATTGAAGCAAGGCGTCGAGCGTACCCTGCTCGAGCGCATTCCCGAGCTGGTCGGCATTCGCGACGTGACCGACCATACCGATACCAGCCAGGCCTACTATCGCTGATAGCCGCTTCGCGCGAGCAGGACGATGACGATCAAGGGCCGCCAGTAGGGCGGCCCTTGGCGTTTTCACTCCCTAATACACGAAGGGCGGCAGCGATACTTTGGCCAGGCGCTCTTCGGCTTGCTTGAGTTGTTCGCTCAGGCGCTCCACCATCTGCGCCTTTTCGCTCAGTGCATCCTCGAGCTTGTCGTAGCGGTGTTGCAGGTCCCGGAGGCGATCTTGCTGCTGTTGTTCTTCCCAGGCTTGTTGCTGTCGCTCCCTCTCTTCTTCGGTGAGTCGCTGACGCAGCGCCTGTAGTTCGTGGTCGCGCTCGGTCAGGCGCTTTTCCCATTGCGTTTCGCGGCTTGCATGCTGCTTGTCGGCCGCCTGGCGTTCCTGGCGGGCGTTATCGAGAAGTGTCATCAAGCGCGCTTCGGCGGCCTCGTGACGCTGTTCTTCCTGCGCCAGCTGCTGCTGATGCTGTCCGGCAAGGGTGCGTAGGGCCTGCTGGTGCTCGGCGGCCTGTCGCTCGTTGCGTTCCTGCAAGTGGCTCAGTTGTTCCTGGAGCCGGCTGACGCGATCCTGGCACTGCGCTTCCTGGGCGGCCGATGCCTCGCGTGCGGCTTCCGCCCGCGCGAGTTGCGTGCCTCGCTCCTCGAGTCGCGCTTGCACCTGCGCCAGATGCTCCGACAGCGCCGTTTCTCGCTGTGTGGCATCCTCCGCCTGGCGAGCCGCTGCCATGGCCTCTTCACGCGCCTTCCTGACGCGCTGGTCGGCCTCTTCACGATAGTGTGCCAGGCCTTCCACGGCCGCTTCCCGTGCCTTGTGCCATAACTCCTGTGTCAGGGCATATAGCGGTTCGGGGATGTCCTGTGGCGGTGGTGCGTCGCGATTCTGCTCGCGCTGCAGGCGCCATTCGCGAAGATGGTCGCTGATGGTGGTGAAGCTGCCGGTGCCCAGTATCTCGCGTACTTTCTGCACGCTGGGTGCTTCCCCGCGTTGCAGCAAGGCATCGATCGCCCGCTGCACGTCCTCGTATTGCACTCCTGTGCGCGCCATCTCTTTCTCCTCGTGCGTCCCACCGAACATAGCTGCCTAGCTATCTCAGCATAACTGCGATCGGAAGGGGAATAAAGATTTATTACATTATATGTATTACGTAATTATATTTATTAAATCAAAGGAAAATTCATGATTACGCGGCTTATCTTGATTGCTTGCCAGGGATGCGGCGACAATGGCGTCGTATAAGGTTGAGCTCGCCGCCGCTGGCTCGTCGTTGGTCGACCGAGAAGGAAAAGCGTGTTGAATAACAAAGGGTTTCCGATTGTCGAAAACGATGAAAATGGAGCGGTGCGCTCAGTCAGTCAGGAAAGGGTGCGAGGGGCGCCACCGAGTCGGATCGCGGCCAACAGCGATGTGGAAGCGGTCGGCGAATGGCTAGCCGAATACCGGTACAGCGCGCAGACGTTGCGTGCCTATCGCAAGGAGGCCGAGCGGCTATTGCTATGGCTGGATGGGCAAGGGCTTGGCTTGCAGGAATTACGGCGCGACGACTTGGCGCGTTTCGACGGCTTCCTGGCCGATCCACAGCCAGCCGAGCAGTGGGTCGGGCCGCCGCGGCCACGCCAGCACCCCGGCTGGAGACCGTTTCGTCGCCCTTTGTCGGCGGCCAGTCGACGCCAGAGCCTGGTGATCCTGCAGGGACTCTATAGCTGGTTGGTGGAGGCAGGGTGGGTCGACCATAACCCCTTTCGGCTGATGCGTGGCAAGCGCCGGCGCCTGGACAACCGTCAGCCTGGCCTCGAGCGCTACCTGGAGCGCCCCCTGTGGGAATGGTTGTGGCAGTGGCTCGAGCGGCCGCCGGGGGAGGGCGCAAGCCCGCGACAGCGTCTGGTATGGCAGCGGCGCCGGCTGATCTTCGGTTTTGCCTATCTGCTGGCACCACGCATCGGCGAGATGGCTGAGGCTGCCATGAGTGACTTCGAACAGCGCGAAGGGCACTGGTGGTGGCGCGTGGTGGGCAAGGGGGACAAGCTGGCAACCATTCCCGTGCCACCCGATATGCTGGGGTTATTGACGGACTGGCGAGCAACACTGGGGTTGCCGGCCCTGCCGGTGCCCGACGAGGAGGGGCCGGTGTTGCGTGCGCTGAATGGTCGCAGTGGACTCGGCGATAACCAACTCTATCGCTTGATCAAGGCGACTTTCGAGGAAGCGGCAAGGGGGCTGGAGGCGGAGGCGGGCGAGGGCGCCACGCACCTGGCGGCGACGCTACGACGAGCATCACCGCACTGGTTGCGACATACCGCCATCACCCATCAGGCTCAGGCGGGGGTCGAGCTGCGCTATCTGGCGAAGACGGCGCGCCACTCGCGTCTCGATACCACGGCGCGCTACCTGCATGCCGAAGACGACGAGTGGCAGCGGCAGTTGGCGGTGCACGGACTGGCGCGACGCGACCGGCGGTGACGCGATATAATGAAGGCATTCAGTGAGAGGAGAGCATATGACACTACAAGATGCCCAGACCGAACTGGTCGAGGAATTCGAGATATTCGACAACTGGATGGACCGCTACCAGTACATCATCGATATGGGCAAGCAGCTCCCGGCTTTCCCGGAGGAGTGGAAGACTCCCGAATGCAAGATTCAGGGCTGCCAGTCGAACGTCTGGATACACCATCGCCGAGACGCTGACGTTCTCCACTTCGACGCCACCTCCGACGCGGCCATCGTCTCGGGGCTGATCGCCGTGCTGATGCGCATCTACAACGACCGCGCACCGCAGGAAATCGTCTCTACCCAGCCCAGCTTTCTGGAGGACTTGGGGCTCGACAAGCATCTTTCGCCGACGCGCAGCAATGGCCTGCACAGCATGTTGGCCCGTATCTACGAAGTGGCGGAGCAGGAAGCCGCCTAAGCATTGTCTGAAAAGTCGACGAGCGAAGGTCAGACAAGGCAAAAATCAGCGAATAAGTGGAGTTTACGTGGGTGTAAATGAGCATTTTGAGCTGATTTTTTAACGCAGTATGAGCGAGCGCAGACAGTTTTCAGATAGTGCTTAAGGTGGTTCAGTCTTCGTGCCGACTACCTGGCCGGCAGCAATAGTGCTCATCCAGCTCCTCATCCTCACGGCACAGTGCCTCACTGGGACCGCCCGGCACCGGATCGATGCCACCATTGCCGGAATGCCAGGGATGGCACTTGAGGACTCGTATGAGCGCTAGCCAGCCTCCCTTGAGCGGGCCATGGGTGTGGATCGCCTCCAGCGCATAGTGCGAACAGCTGGGCCAGAAGCGGCAGCGTGGGCCGAGCAGGGGGCTGATGCCGTATTGATAAACCTTGATCAAGGCGATCAATGGCCAGGACACCAGCTTGGCCACGCTACTGTGCCGCGCCGGCCGTCGAGCCATTATGTCCTCCGGTAGAGCTCGTCGGGGTCGATGAGGGGCGCGCTGTCGATTTCGCCGCCTTCGGCATCCAGCGCCATATAAAAGCAACTGCGCCGGCCGGTATGGCAAGCCGGGCCTGTCTGGTCGACGCTGAGCAGCAGGGTGTCACCATCGCAGTCCAGATGGGCGGCACGCAGTTGCTGCTCCTGTCCCGACGTCTCGCCCTTGCGCCATAGCTTGCCTCGCGAACGAGACCAGTAGCAGACGCGGCCGGAAACCAGTGTCTCTTCCAGTGACTCGCGGTTCATCCAGGCCATCATCAGCACCTCGCCACTGTCATGCTGCTGGGCGACGGCAGGCACCAAGCCGTCGGCATTCCAGGCGATGGCGTCCAGTATCTCGGCAATGGGGCGGCGGGCGCCGAGAGGGGCTTTTTCCAACTGCTTGAATAATTCGCTCATGAGGTGTCCACTTGGCTGCCACTGCCTTTGCAGACGTCACAGTTACCCAATAGTTCGATGGTCTGGCGCTCGACACGAAACCCCAGAGCACGGGCGCGCTGCGAGAGCTGAGCGTTCACGTCATCGAGGTGTAATTCCTCGACCCGGCCACAGTGGCGACAGATCAAGAGTTGAAAGCCATGGGCATGTTCGGGACAAGGGCAGGCGACATAAGCATTGAGTGATTCGATACGATGTACCAGGCCCTGCTCGATGAGAAAATCCAGGGCCCTATAGACGGTAGGAGGGCGCGCCGATGCGTGTTCCACCGCCAGCTTGTCGAGCAGGTCGTAAGCCTTGAGGCCACCGCGCGTGGCGGCAATCATCTCCAGGACACGGCGTCGGATCGGCGTAAAACGCGCACCATGCTGCTGGCACTGGCGCTCGGCTTGCTGCATCAGGGCGCTGATATCGAGCATGAGGGGCCTGGTCGTCAAATAGGAAACCTACATTCTACGTGTCCAGGGCGCCGACAGCCAGGCGATCGGGTTCGGCGACTGTCGGCGGCTCCTGCAGCTCGCCGCGGCGGGCGAAATGTTGCTGCGCGAAGGCGACACGCTTCGCGACGTCGGCTCCTTCAGGCTGCCGTTCGATAAGATCGAGGCGTGGACGCAGCCCCTCGCCATTGGCCATCTGGATTGCCAGTCCCGGCCGTGCGTTCAATTCCAGCAGCATGGGGCCATGCTCGCGATCGAGCACCATATCGGTCCCCAGGTAACCGAGCCCGGTCATCTCATAGCAGCTTGCGGCCAGGGTCAGCAGCGTCTCCCAGCCCGGGATTCGCAAGCTGGCCAGCTCATGGCCGGTATCGGGATGATCGTTTCTCGGGCGATCGAACTGCACGCCACGCAGCGCAGTGCCAGTGGCGATATCCAGCCCCACGCCTACCGCGCCCTGGTGGAGGTTGGCCTTGCCATCGGAGGCCGCCGTGGAGAGTCGCATCATGGCCATCACCGGGTAGCCCTTGAACACGATGACGCGAATATCCGGCACGCCTTCGTAGGTGTACTCGGAAAGTGTCACATCGAAGTTGATCAGCGCTTCGACCAGCGCGATATCCGGCGACCCACCCAGGGAATAGAGTCCCGAGAGGATGTTCGAGACGTGGCGCTCCAGGTCCTCGCGCTCCAGGCGAGCGCCACTGGGCTTGATGTACGTGTCGCCCTCGACATGCTCGATGACCAGGATGCCCTTGCCGCCGCTACCCTTGGCCGGTTTGATGACGAAGCCTCGATGGTCGGTCACCATCCGAGTGACCTGCTTGACGCCGAACTGGGTGGTGACGGTACCGATCAACGCCGGCGTGGTGATGCCGTATTCGTGTGCCAGCAGCTTGGTCTTGAGCTTGTCATCCACCAACGGATAGAGGCGCCGGGAGTTGTAGCGCCCGATGTAGCGAATGTTGCGCCGGTTCATGCCAATGATTCCCTTGGCACGCAGCTTGTTGGGCGAGCTCCACATGCTCGTCAATCCTCCGTGACCGGTTTGAAGCGGCGTAATTCAAGCAGCCGGTAACCGGTATAGTTACCCAGCAGCAGGATCAGCGACATCAGGATCATCTGCACACCGAGAAAGTTGAAGGTGATATGGCGTACCCAGGGATTGTTCATCGCCAGATAGGCCAGCACTGCCGTGAGCAGACTGCCGCCACCCTGGATCAGCACTTCCTTGGGGCCTTCCTCCTCCCACAGGATCGACATGCGCTCGATGGTCCAGGCGAGGATGATCATCGGGAAGAACGTGATGGTCAGGCCGGCGTTGAGGCCGAAGCGATAGGACAGTACCGAGAACACCGAGATGATGGCGATGACCGTGATGATCACCGCCGACACTCGCGCCACCAGCAGCAAGTTGAGATGCGATAGGTAGCTGCGAATGACCAGGCCTACTGCGACGATCAGCAGGAAGCCGACCAGACCGGTGATCAGTGTCGTCTGGATGAATGCCAGGGCGATCAGCACCGGCATGAAGGTCCCCGAGGTCTTGATCCCGACCAGCACGCGCAGAAAGACCACGACCAGAGCACCGATGGGGATCAGCAGGATGGTCTGGAACAGGGCCTGCTCTTCCAGCGGCAGGCTATGAATCGAGAAATTCAGCAGGGTATCGTCGACCAACTGGTTACGAACGGCAGCCGCCGCCGGTTGGTTGTGCTGAATCATCGAGAAGCTGATATTCGAATTGACCCCGCCCTGGACCTCCAGCACCGCCTGGCCGTTGTCTTCCCAAAGCAACAGGTTGTCGGGGCGCCCTTGTTTGCCGGTGTCGGGATTGAACAGTGCCCAGTCGCTCTCGCCACCATTCTCGCCGCTCTTTGCGTCGACATCCTCGCCACTCTTCTCGTCGAAGACCTGCAGCCAGGAGGTCAGGTTCTGGCGGCGGCGTCCGTCCTCGAGCAACAGGCCGCTGACCTCGCGGGCATGTACGCCTGCTTCGTTGAGCAGGCGTACCAGGAGCGGGGTGCGTTCGAATTGGGTCAGCAGCAATCTGGCATTCTCGTCCTGACGGTCACCGGTGAAGTCGCGCACCAACTCACGGGCGAACGTGTAGGGGTCGGCGCTGCGCTGATGGGCACGCTCGATGACCTGGCTGGCGGCGGTATCGAAAGGACGCTCCCAGATGATATTGCGAGGGAGAGGTGGACGCTCGCTAAGCGGGGCACGGCTATCCGGTGCCACCAGCACTTGTGCGGAATAATAAAGCTGCTGGGCACCGGCTGCTTGCCGGATCGACCATTGTGCTCGACGACCGCGCTGGTCCTCGAGAAACGAGAGGCCATACCCCGAGGAAGCGGTATTCTCGGTCAGTATACGGAAACCTTGCTGGTGAGAGGGCAGCGCCATGTCGACAAGGACCGGATCGCCCTTGGCACTGAAGCTGACCTGGGCCTCGATCTCCCAGACTTGTCGCTGTTCGCCGGGTGTCCAGGGGACTTCGAACTGGACATGGCGGTAGATGCTGAGGGCGATACCGGCGATCAACAGAACGCCGGTCAACAGATAGAAAGGTAAACGTGACATTCCGTGTCCTTATTCAGTGGCTTCGGCCGCATCGTCTTCATCGTCGCCGACTTCGTCTTCACGAGCCTGGTCGGAGGGGGCGCCACCAGGGAATTCCGGACGCGGATGAACATAGGACTGGGAGACGTCGATCATGGCGATATCCATCATGAATCGACGACCGAGCAAGACAGGGTAGTTGAGATGGCTGCGATCATTGAGCGTGAACTCGACCTGTTCCTGAATCGGCCCCAGGGTCATCGGTAAGCTGATGACGGGGCGCGAATCGTTGCCGGCGGCCTGCATGACGCGCACACGACGCACCACGGGCGCTTCGATCCATTCATCGCGTACCTGGTCGATGGCGATATCGTCGTCCGTCAGGGCCAGCTTGAAGCGTACCCAATTCTCGCCATCGCGCTCGAAACGGGTAATGTTCTTGGCCGACAGTGACGAGGTGTTGGCGCCGGAGTCGATCCGGGCCTTCAGGTAGGTGGCGATATCCGGCAGGCCGATCCATTCGCTGCGCCCCAGGACCGTCTTGTCGCGCAACGGGCTATCCTCGGCAACGTCGCACTGGGCCGCGACCACGGTCGGTTCATCGCCGAACTGTTTGACATCCGCACGCAGGTGGCGCACTTGGCTGCCGACTTCACTCACCGCGGCGAACAGGGCACGAGTCTGATCGGCCTGGTGCTCATGCGTCATTCGCTCTCGTTCACAGCGAGCCGCCAGTTGTTGCTCGAGCTGAGCGATACGTGTCTCGAAGGCTTGTGGATGCAATGTGGGAGTGGGCTCGGGTGGAGGGGATTGAGTAAATGCGCAGCCGGTTATCAGGCTGGCGGTCAATAGGGCCGCGGGAAGCAGGAGACGCCGAATTTGCATGACGAAGGATTGTTCCTTGAAGGATTCCTGTTGAAAAACCCCGTGGGGGAATTACCGTTCGGCGAATGTTACGGTGGGACTGCAGAGCTGTCCAATGCTGTAGTAGGGATCGCTGTAAAACGACGAGCGAGAGGTAGCGGTTTCTATAATTGCATCTCTAATTTAACATAATATACATTATGCGAAGTGCTGGGTAATCCTTGATCGAGTGAAACCTACGCCGGCCACGATCCGGTTTCACCCATAATGTGTCGCCTGGCCCAGGAACAGCTCGGCGCACTCGCCGACGGTTTCGCTCAGCGTCGGATGCGGATGTACGGTCAAGGCCAAGTCTTCCGCCACCGCTCCCATCTCTATGGCGAGCGCGCCTTCGGCGATCAGCGACTCGGCTTGGGGACCGACGATGCCCATGCCCAGAATACGGCCGCTGTGCGGTTCGACGATCAACTTGGTCATGCCATCCTCCGTTCCCATCGACAAGGCGCGGCCCGAGGCTTGCCAGGGAAATCGCAGTACCTTGATGTCGATGTCGTCGCGTTCGGCCTGTTGTTCCGTGAAACCGCACCAGGCCAACTGCGGCGTGGTGTACACGACCGCCGGCACGGCGCGGGCGTCGAATTTGGCAGAATGACCGGCGATGGCCCTGGCCGCGACCTTGCCTTCATGCATCGCCTCGTGAGCCAGCATCATGCCTCCGGTGACATCACCGATGGCATAGATGCACTCGTCGCCGGTGCGACGCTGGTCGTCCACCTCGATAAAGCCCTGGTCATCGCAGACCACATCGGTCTCGTCCAGGCTTAAGTCTTGCGTATTCGGCTGGCGTCCCACGGCAACCAGGACGCGCTCGAAGTTCCTGTCGCGGCTGCCGTCTTCGCCTTCCAGCGTGACCCTGACTTGTTTCCGGGTTTCTTTTAGCCTGCTGACCCGGGTCTTCAGATGGGTGGCGTCGAACAACGCCTCGACCTTGGAGGCAAGCGGTTTGACCAGGTCGGCATCGGCGTTGACCATCAGCCGATCGGCCATTTCAACCAACGTCACCCGGCTGCCCAGCGCCTGATAGACCATGCCCATCTCGAGTCCGATATAACCACCGCCAACGACCAGCAGCGATTCGGGAATTTCCTCCAGGGCCAGAGCATCGGTCGAGTCCATGATGCGATCGCTGGTGGCGAAATCGACGTCCGGCAAGGCCATGGGGCGTGATCCGGTAGCAATGATGGCATGGCCATAATCCAGCGTGTCGCGCTCGGCACCTTCGAGATGCAACTGTTGCTTGCCGGCGAAGTGGGCACGCGCCCGAACCAGACGAACGCCCCGCTGCTTGCACAGGCCGGCCAACCCATCGGTAAGCTTGACGATCACCTGGTCCTTCCAGTTGCGCAGTGCTTGGGGATCGATGTCGGGACGCTGGAATGCGATCCCCATGGTATCGGCGTCCTGCGTGGCATGCAGGAGTTCCGTGACATGCAACAGCGTCTTGGAAGGAATGCAGCCACGCAGCAGGCAAACCCCGCCGATACGCTCGTCATCACTGATCAGCGTGACGTCGAGTCCTTGGGCGGCCGCTTCGAAAGCCGCCGCATAACCACCCGGGCCACCGCCGATCACAGCCACATCGGTACGTTCAGGGACCGCTGAGTCTCGTTCCTTGCCTGCCATCCATCGCCTCTTCTGTGTCAGATCCTGAGCAGCAGCGATTGCGGGTCTTCCAGTGCACCGATCAACGCCGTGACGAAGTTTGCCGCATCGGCACCATCATTGACGCGATGGTCGAAACCGAGCGACAGCGGAAGCATTCGTCTTGGTTTGATCTCGTAGTCTTCCAGGTCGCCATGCACGACGGGCTGCAGCCGTGCCTGCCCCAGACCCAGGATCGCCACCTCGGGCAGGTTGATCAGTGGCGCCAGTGCGGTGCCGCCCAACGGCCCGGGATTGGTGAGGGTCATGCTGCCTCCTTCCATATCCTCGCGACGCAGCTCGCCATTGCGCGCTTTTTCCACCGTGGTACTGACCGCCTCCGTGAGCTCGATAAGGTTCTTGCGATCGACATCGCGAATGACCGGCACCAGCAACCCACGGTCCGTGGCGACCGCCATGCCGATGTTGTAGTAGTGCTTGAGCACGATTTCCTGGCTCTCGACATCCAGGCTGGCATTGAAGCGGGGGAAACGTTTCATGGCGAAGACCAGCGCTTTCATGACCAGGATGGTCAGCGTGAACTTGCCGCCATTGGCCTGGGCGCTGGCCTCGTACTCATGACGGAAGTGCTCCAGCTCGGTGATATCGGCCACGTCCTGATGAAAGACATGCGGTACCTCCTGCCACGATTGCGTCATGCGCTCGGCGGTGACTCGTCGAACGGAGCGCATCGGCTGGCGCTCGGTCTCGCCCCAGCGGCTGAAATCAGGTAAGGGGGATGGCTCTCGGCGTTCCCGCTTTCGTGTCTCTCCCCGGCTTGCGGCTTCGACGTCTTCGGTCGTTACCCGACCCTGGGGGCCGCTGGGTTCGACGTCGCGAAGGTCGATACCGCGCTCATGGGCGATGCGTCGTGTGCTCGGCGACGCGGGAACCGGTGTCTGCCGGCGGCCCTTTCGTTCCTCGCGCGGCTCTTTCCGTTCCTCTCGCGGCTCCTTCCGCTTCTCGTCATCGGTCTCTTCCGTTTCGCGGTCGCTCGGCTCCCCGCGTCCTTCATCACGCTTGTCGTCACCTTCTTTCGCTTCCGGCTGTCGCTCGTCCCCTTCGGGGGAATAGCTAAGCAGCACGTCATCGACCCGGATCACATCACCGGCCTTGACGTGAACCTTGTCGACCGTTCCGGTAAAGGGGGCGGGAATGTCGGTGGCCGCCTTGTCGGTTTCCACCGTCAGCACCGTATCGCCGTCATTGACGTGAGCCCCCTCCTCCACGTGGATTTCCAGTACTTCGGCTTCCTGCAGCCCCTCGCCGGGGTCGGAGAACGTGAATTCCTGGCTCATAGTCCGTTACCGCTCTAGTCGTTCATGGCACCGCGTGCGGCCTCTAGAATGCGTTCGACATCGGGCAGGTAATCCTGTTCGCGCGCAAACAGCGGCACGATGGTGTCGAAACCGGTGACCCGGCGAATCGGCGCCTCGAGGTAATAGAAGGATTCCTCGATCAGCCGGGCCATGATCTCCCCCGCGGGCCCATAGCTCCGATGCGCCTCGTGGACGATCACCACGCGCCCCGTGTTGCGTGCCGACCGGGTGAAACGCGCATGGTCCAGCGGCGACAGGCTCAACAAATCGATGACCTCCGCCTCCACGCCGTCTTCGTCGGCGAGTCGCTCGGCGGCCTCGAGGGTGCGGTGCAACATGGCACCATAGGAGATCATGGTCAGATCGTCTCCCTGGCGGGCGGTCCGTGATTGGCCGAGCGGCAGTGTCTCCTCTTCCTCGGGAACCTCCTCGCGAAACGCACGATAAATGGCCTTGGGTTCGAGGAAGACCACCGGGTCGGGGTCGCGGATGGCACTGACCAGCAGTGCGCGTGCATTACGCGGTGTGGAAGGAATTACCATCTTGAGGCCGGGCGTGTGGGCATAATAGACCTCACGACTCTCGGAATGGTGCTCGAGGGCGTGCACCCCTGCCCCATACGGCATTCTCAGCACCATGGAAATCGGGTAACGACCGCGGCTGCGCCAGCGCAGGCGGGCGGCATGCGATTCCATCTGATGAAAGCCCTGATAGCTGAAACCGGAGAACTGCATCTCGCCGACCGGCTTGAGGCCATATGCGGCCATCCCGATCGCGAAGCCGGCGATCGCCGTTTCCGCGACGGGGGTGTCGATGACTCGCCTCTCACCGAAACGATCGAGCAGGCCATCGGTGATGCGGAACACCCCGCCATCGACACCGACATCCTCCCCGAGGACGATGACATCCTCGTCCTTGTCCATCTCCTGCCTAAGCGCCAGGTTCAACGCATCCGCCATGTTCAGATTGGCCATCGAATCAACCCTCACTCTTGAGCCGTTGTTCGAACGCTTCTCTCTGCGCCTCCAGGTATTCCGGTGGTTGCTCGTAGAGGTGATCGAAGATCACCGACGGGTCGTCGAGCTGCTGCATCCGTTGGTCTGCTTTCTCCCAGGCCTCGTCGACCTCCTGCTCTATTTCCTCCTCCAGCTTGTCGACCTCCTTGTCTGTCAGGCGTTTCCTGGCCTTGAGGTATTTCTGCAGGCGCAGGATCGGATCCAGTTCCTGCCACTGCTTCACTTCCTTCTCATCCCGATACTTGCCAGGGTCATCGGCCGTGGTATGCACCGACATGCGATAGGTGACCGCTTCGATCATCGTCGGCCCCCCACCGTCCCGGGCACGCTTGGCCGCTTCTTGCACGGCCGCATAGACCGCGAAGACATCGTTGCCGTCGACCTGGAGCGCCGGAATGCCATATGCCAAGGCCTTCTGGGCCAGGGTCCTGGATCCACTCTGGCGCCTGCGTGGCATCGAAATGGCCCAGTGGTTGTTCTGGCACAGGAAGATAACCGGTGTCTTGAAGACACTGGCGAAGTTCATCGCTTCGTGAAAATCGCCCTCTGACGTCGCTCCGTCACCGAAGAAGGTGATGACGATCTCGTCGTTTTCCCGATATCCTGCGCCGTAGGCCAGGCCTACGGCAGGGGGGAGCTGCGATGCCACGGGGATGGAGATCGGCAGATCGTGGCTGTCTTCGGGGATCGCTCCGCCCTCATTGTAGCCGGCGTTGTATAGGAGCAGGTTTACCGGATCGAATCCTCGCCATAGCATCGCGGATGTCTCGCGAAACGCCGGTACGAACCAGTCGCGGGAGGAAAGCGCCGCCATGGCTGCCACTTGGCACCCCTCTTGCCCGATGGCTGGAGCAAAGGTGCCGATACGCCCCTGTCGCTGCAGCGTGAGCATCCGCTCGTCGAGGCGTCGGCTCAACAGCATCGTGCGATGCATCTGCTGCAGGCGTTCGTCATCGATCTGGGGGGCCAGCTTCTCATCCACCCGGCCCCGCTTGTCCATGATCGAAAGGTATTCGACGGAGTGTTCGAGCCGAACCTGCTTTCTCGGCATGCGTTGCCCTCCGAGGAAACAAGAGAAAGCTGTCGTGCCCACTGAAAAACAGTGAGTTAAGTCAGCTAGTAGCAGCTAGTGACTGTAGAAGCTCTGTCGCGAGAATACCAATCCCGTCCAGGCCATGGGGAAGCCTGCGAACACTCGCGCTGGCTGCCCAAGGCCGTTCCCATCATCGGCCCGCGCCAGTGCTGCCCGGAATGTAAAAAAAGGTCATTTTTTGTCGCCGCCCCTTTCCCCCTCCCTGTGTAGCGATCGGGCACGAAAAAGCCCAGCAGGCTCGCCTGCTGGGCTTTGAGAGTGAGCGGCAGATCAGGTGTCGTCGGCCGGCGCGTAGGAGCCGTCCTCGCGATGCACTTCCTTGCCGGTGATGGGCGGCGTGAAGACACAGGCCAGATGCATGGTCTTGGTGGCGCGAAGCAGGTGCTCGTCGTTCTGGTCGAGAATATAGATGTCGCCGGGCTTGATTGGCCAGATCTTGCCGTCGGCCACGGTTTCGACCTCACCTTCGCCTTCCATGCAATACACCGACTCGAAATGGTGCTTGTAATGGATGTGGGTCTCGGTCCCGGCATAGATGCGGGTGATATGGAACGAGAAACCACCCCCATCGCTGGCCAGCAGCAGGCGTGTACTATCCCAGCTGCCGGTTTCGGAATTGACCAGACGCTCGGACTGGCGAGCTTCTTCTATGTTGCGCACGATCATCGCGGAGTTCCTCCCGTCAGCGGAAGCCGATACGACTTCGCTATTCAAACAAACGACCGGTCCCGCATGCCTCGGACCGATCGGGTCAGGTACCACCCGAACGGGGCAGCAAGCACGTCACGATACCATTATCAGCCAAAGACTTTCTTGATGCTGGCTTCGAGGATATCGAGGCCCTCGAGCAGATCTTCGTCGCTGATGGTCAGCGGGCACAGGCACTTGACGACATGACCGTCGTGACCGCTGGTTTCGATCACCAGGCCGTTCTCGAAGGCTTCGGCGGTGATCTTGTCGGCATGGCCGCCACTGCCGACATCCAAGCCGCGCATCAGACCGCGACCGCGCTCGGAAGCCGGGATGCCTTTTTCGGTCAGCCAGGCGGCAAGCTTCTGGAAACGGTCCTCGACCACCCTGCCCTTGCGCTGCACGTCGCGCTCGAGGGTGTCGTCGCTCCAGAATTGGCGCATGGCCGCGGCGGCGGTGGTGAACGCCAGGCTGAAGCCGCGGAAGGTGCCGTTGTATTGGCCCGGCTTCCATTTGTCGAGTTCCGGACGCATCAGCACGTGGGCAAAAGGCAGACCGAAACCGGACAGCGACTTGGAGTTGGTGACGATATCCGGGGTAATGCCGGCATGCTCGAAGCTGAAGAACTTGCCGGTACGCCCGCAACCGGCCTGAATGTCGTCGACGATCAGCAGGATCCCCTGGTCACGGCAAATCCGTTCCAGGCGCTTGAGCCAGTCGATGCCAGCCGGGTTGATGCCCCCCTCCCCCTGCACCGTTTCGATGATCACGGCGGCGGGACGATCGAGACCGCTGGAGTTGTCGCCGAGCAGTTTCTCGAAGTAGTCGAGGGTGTCGATGCCTTCGCCGAGGTAGCCGTCAAACGGCATGAAAGCGCTGCCCTGGGTGGGAATGCCGCCGGTCGCCTCGCGGAACTTGCGGTTACCGGTGGTCGCCAGGGCGCCCATGGTCACGCCGTGAAAGCCGTTGGTAAAGGACACGATGTTGTGGCGGCCGGTCGCCACCCGTGCCAGACGAATGGCGGCCTCCACGGCGTTGGTGCCGGTCGGACCCGGGAGGTGGACCTTGTACTCCAGGCCACGTGGCTTGAGGATCACCTCCTCCAGGGTTTCCAGGTAGTCGCGCTTGGCCTTGGTCCACATGTCCAGCCCGTGCACGATCCCGTCACTGGCCAGGTAGTCGATCAGGGCCTGCTTGAGCTTGGGATGGTTATGGCCGTAGTTCAGGGTCCCGGCGCCGGCGAGGAAATCGATGTACTGCTTACCGTCCTCAGCGGTCAGGCGCGAGCCCTTGGCTTCGGTGAAGACCACCGGAAAGGAGCGTGAGTAGGTACGCACATCCGATTCCATGCGTTCGAGAATCTGGGTCTGCATCTTGACCTCCTGGTCGATGGATAAAAGAGAGCCCGCAGCCTGCCCAAAGGACCGGCTGTCAGCCAAAAAAGAGGCGGGTCTTCAGATCTGGTCGGGCTGGAAGGGACCGATTCGTACCAGATTTTCCGGATCATGCTCACCGCCGAGCTGATCGGTAGAAAAATATTCACGGCTGTTGAGAGGGGCTTGCCAGCGATCAGCCAGCCGGGTAAAGAGTCCCCATGAGGCCTCGTTGTCGGGCGTGATGGTGGTTTCCAGGTGACGCACTTCCGCAAGCTCCGGGCGGCTCATCACGGCTTCCACCAGACGGCGGGCCAAGCCGGTGCCTCGGGCCTTCTCACCTACGGCGACTTGCCACAGGAAATAAGTGTCCGGCGCGTTGCTTTTCACGTACCCGGATACGAAGCCCACGATCTCGCCATCCTCGTTGGCCGCCACGGCACAGCTGTCGCGAAACTGGGTTGCCAGTAACAGGTAGGCATAGGCCGAGTTCACATCGAGTGGCGGACAGGATTTAACCAATTCATAGATGCCCCAACCATCGTCGGGGTTGGGCCTGCGAATGAACAACGGGGTCTGGGTATTGCCGACCACTGCATCGGCGACGCTCGGGCGTGCCAGGTCGGCAGAAGGAGTGAAGGGCTGTGTCGATAGGTTCATGTCTATGCTTCGCTGTTGGCGAATTTGCGCCTTATTATAACAAAGGCTTATGTGCAAATCAAAGAACTTCTTATCGTTGAACATCGGTTCCATAAAACAATATTATAGATAATGTTTCCCCCCTCGGTTGTGACCCACTGCGGTGCACTTTCTCAGTTTAGTCCAGCCGGGGGGAGGCATCGGCCAGCAGGCAGCGAAAAGGCCACCTACGCAGGTGGCCTTAGAGTCTGGCTAGTCAGGATGACCGGCAGATGACGGAGAGGTTGTCGTCCCGCTATCAGCGGCGCGTCACGCTGCGCATGGTGACGAATTCCTCGGCGCCGGTCGGGTGAATACCTACGGTGGCATCGAAGTCGGCCTTGGTCAGGCCGGCCCTGACCGCGATGGCGATGCCCTGGATGACCTCTCCGGCCTCTTCGCCGACCATGTGCGCGCCCACCACGCGGTCGCTGGCATCATCGACGAGCAGTTTCATCAGGCAACGTTCGTCGCTGCCCGATAGGGTATGCTTCATGGGACGGAAGTCGGCACTGTAGACACGAATCGCGCCGTACTGCTTGCGAGCCTCTTCTTCGGATAGCCCCACGGTACCGATATTCGGATGGCAGAATACCGCGGTCGCGATATTCCGATAATCGAGCGGGCGCGGCGGATTGTCGGTGAAGTGGTGTTGAACCATGTGCATGGCCTCGGCCAGCGCTACCGGCGTCAGCTCGGGGCCGCCGGTGACATCGCCCAGTGCCAGGATCGAGGGGATGGACGTCTCGAAGCGATCGTTGACCTTGAGGGTGCCATCGTCATTCAAGGCGATATCCAGCCGGTCGAGGCCCAACCCGGCGAGGTGTGGCTTGCGCCCTGTGGCGACCAGCACCGCATCGACGTCGAGTCGTTCGCCATTGGTCAGGGTGACCTGCAGCCCGTTGTCGAGCTTGTCGATGCATTCGATGTTGGTCTCGAAATGCAGTTGGACGCCCTTCTTGCCCATTTCGTCGCGAGTGAATTCACGCACTTCGCGGTCGAAGCCGCGCAGGAAGAGTTCGCCACGATAGACCAGATGGGTATCGCTTCCCAGGCCATTGAAGATGCTGGCGAACTCCACCGCAATGTAGCCGCCGCCCAGGACCAGGAAACGCTCGGGGAAACGCGGTAGGTCGAAGATCTGGTTGGAGTTCAGGACATGCTCGTTACCCGGGAAGTCCGGCACCCAGGGCCAGCCGCCGGTGGCGACCAGGATCTTTTCGGCGCTGATGGTCTCGCCGGCCACTTCGATGCGGTGGGCATCGAGCACTTTGGCACGGCCGTTGATCAGGCGCACGTCGGCACCCTCCAGCAGGCGTCCATAGATGCCGTTCAAGCGCTTGATCTCTTCGATCTTGTTGTCGCGCAGCGTCGCCCACTCGAAGCGCGGTGCTTCGGGCAGGGTCCAGCCGAAGCCGGCACTGTCCTCGAAGGCATCGTGGAAGTGCGCGGCATAGGAATAGAGTTTCTTGGGGACACAGCCGACATTGACACAGGTGCCACCGAGATAGCGGTCTTCAGCGATGGCGACCCGCGCACCGGTAGCCGCGGCGGTACGCGCGGCACGTACGCCGCCGGAGCCGGCGCCAATCACGAAGAGATCGTAGTCGAACTCGGACACATTGAACTCCTGAAACATGAGACTCACGAAGAATAACCGTGATGATACCAGTCCTCGGCATTCGCCGGGAGTGTCAGCCGTTGACCCCGCGGTGGCATGGCGGTAAAAGAGGCGCACCCTCCGGCTTTCCTTTCAGGAATCGCGACCATGAAAAAAGACATGCAAGCTTTGCTCGAGCGTAACCGGCAATGGGCTGACAGCGTTCGCCAGCAGGATCCCGACTTCTTCGCGCGGCTTTCACAGCAGCAGAATCCCGACTACCTGTGGATCGGTTGTTCGGACAGCCGCGTGCCGGCCAATCAGATCATCGATCTGCCGCCCGGCCAGGTTTTCGTCCACCGCAATGTGGCCAACCTGCTGCATCACAATGACATGAATGCCCTCTCGGTGGTGCAGTACGCCGTCGACGTTCTCAAGGTCAAGCACATCATGATCGTCGGTCATTATGGCTGTGGCGGTGTGCGGGCGGCCGTGACCGGTGGCGAATTCGGTATCGTCGATTTCTGGCTACACACGGTACGCGAACTCTACAGCCGGCATCGGCGCAGCATGTCAGACCTGAGTCTCGATGAGCAGGTCGATCGCATGTGCGAGCTCAACGTCAAGGCCCAGGTCGACAACCTGTGTCGCACCAAGATCATCCAGCGCGCCTGGCAACGCGACCAGCCCCTGGCGGTCCATGGCTGGGTCTATGGGCTGGGCGATGGCCGGGTCACCGATCTGGGCTGTACCGTCGAAGGGCTCGATCAGGTGCCACAGTTGTACCGCGTCGATCGGCTGGATCCCGTCGATGGTGTCAGTGACTGACATCCGGTTTCGCCAGGGTTGCAGGGACATCATTCGGAGAGCGAATGATGTCAGTCATTATTTCGATTGTCTCACGGCTAGCTGGCTGACTATGGTGAAGCTCTGGCTGCTGCGCTTTCGTGGCGGTCCATAACAATCGACAAGTGGGGATCACCATGACCTTCAACAAGACCTTGCTGGCTACCCTGGTGGGTGCCGCCTTGACTGGCGCGGCATTGATGCCGATGACCGCCAGTGCCGAGACGACCCTGCGCATTGGCTACAGCGCCGACCCCGAAACCCTCGATATCCATGAGCAGCTTTCCGGCGGGATGCTGCGTTTCTCGCATCTGTCGTTCGATCCGCTGGTGCGCTGGACCAAGGACTTCGCCTTCGAGCCGCGCCTGGCCACCGAGTGGGAACAGGTCGACGACACCACCATGCGCATGACCCTCCGCGATGACGTGACCTTCCATTCCGGCAATCGCTTCACCGCGGAGGACGTGGTCTGGACCATCGAGCGCCTGAAGGAAAGCCCCGACTACAAGGCCATCTTCGAGCCGATCGCCGAGGCCAAGGCCATCGACGAGACCACGGTGGAGATCACCACCCACGAGCCCTACCCGATCCTGCTCAATCTCGCGACCTACATCTTCCCCATGGATCGTGAGTTCTACACTGGCACCACCGGTGACGGCGACGACAAGGCCGAGATCGTCAAGAGCGGCAACTCCTTCGCCTCGCGCAACGCTTCCGGCACCGGGCCGTTCATCGTCACCGAGCGTCGTCAGGGCGTACGCGTCAGCTTGGAGCGCTTCGACGACTATTGGGACAGCGAGTCCCCGGGTAACGTCGAGCGGATCGAGCTCACGCCGATCAGCGAGAATGCCTCGCGGGTTGCGGCGCTGCTTTCCAACGGCGTCGACTTCATCGACCATGTGCCGCCCAACGACCTGGAACGCGTGCGCAACGCAGATGGCGTCGACTTGGTGGAGATTCCCGGTACCCGCATCATCGGCTTCCAGTTGAACGAGGAACTGGTAGAAGCCTTCCAGGATCCTCGGGTACGCCTGGCGGTTGACTATGCCATCAACCAGGAAGGGATCGTCGAACGGCTGATGCGAGGTTTTGCCACCCCGGCCGCCCAGTTCTCGCCACGCGGCTATTCCGGTCACAACCCGGACCTGGCACCCCGCTATGACGTCGACCGCGCCTTGGAGCTGATGGCCGAAGCCGGCTACGAAGACGGTTTCGAGGTCGACATGATCGCGCCCAACAACCGCTACGTGAATGATGCGCAGATCGCTCAGGCGGTGGCCAACATGCTGGCACGTATCAATATCGACGTGAACCTGCGCACCATGCCGCTGGCCCAGTACTGGCCGGAGTACGACACTCGCCAGTCCGACATTGCGATGATCGGCTGGCACGCGGACACCGAGGATAGCGCCAACTTCTTTCAGTACCTGACCGCCTGCATCGATGAGGAAACCGGCGCCGGGCAGTACAACTACGGCAGCTACTGCAATGAGGAACTGGATGCGCTAGTGGCCGAAGCCGACAGCGAGACCGACATCGAGAAGCGCAACGCCATGCTGCGTGAAGCCGAACAGATGCTCTATGACGATGTCGGCTATATTGCGCTGCACTGGCAGAATCTGGCCTATGCGGCCCGCGACGGTGTCGATGCCGAGCCGATCCTCAATGCCATCGACTTCCCCTACCTGGGCGATCTGGTCATCGAAGACGCTGACTGATCCACCTATCCTTAGAGCATATCGCCCGTCCTCCGGTCACGACCGGAGGATGGCGAGGCATTGTCACGACCCTCCTTGAAAGGTGGCGCAAGCCATGATTGCTTTTCTGATCAAGCGGCTGATGCACGCAATTCTGGTGATGTTCGTCATCAGCGTGATCGCCTTCGCCATCCAGGACAACCTGGGTGATCCCATTCAACAGATGGTGGGCCAATCGGTACCCGAGAGCGAGCGCGAGGCCCTGCGCGAGCGTCTGGGGCTCAACGATCCCTTCCATGTGCAATATCTGCGCTTTGCCGGCAATGCGTTGCAAGGCGACTTCGGATATTCCTATTTCTACCGTGAGCCGGCGTTGGACGTGATCGCCCGCCATCTGCCTGCCACTCTGGAACTGGTGTTCGGCGCCACGCTGATCATCGTGCTGCTGTCGGTGCCGATCGGCGTCTACAGCGCCATCAAACCACGTTCGCCGATTTCGCGATTCTTCATGGGCATCTCGATTGTCGGTATCTCGGTCCCGGTGTTCCTGACCGCCATCGTGCTGATCCAGATTTTCGCCATCGGCATGAAGGTCTCGCTGTTCCCCGAGAGCACCGGCTGGGGAAGCTGGCTCAATGCCGTGTTCTCGACCGAAGGCGGCATGCCTTCCTTCGGCCGTGGCCAGGACCTGGTCCATGTGATGGGCTACTGGGACTCGAACCTGTTCAGCATCGGTGGCCTACGGCATCTGGTGCTGCCCTCCATCGCCCTGGCCTCGATCATGCTGCCGCTGTTCATCCGGCTGATTCGAGCGGAAATGCTGGAAGTGCTGCAGTCGGAGTACGTGAAATTCGCCCGAGCCAAGGGGATCTCACCACGTCGCATCTACTTCGTGCATGCATTGAAGAACACCATGTTGCCAGTGATCACCGTGGGTGGCGTCCAGATCGGCACCATGGTGGCCTATACCATTCTCACCGAGACCGTTTTCCAGTGGCCTGGCATGGGACTGATGTTCCTCGACGCCATCAACCGTGCCGACATTCCGTTGATCGTGAGCTATCTGATGATCGTGGGCGTGATCTTCGTGGTCACCAACACCATCGTCGACCTGATCTACGGCCTGGTGAACCCCACCGTCAAACTGACCGGGAAGCCCGCATGACGACTCAAGCTTCTTCTCCGACGCGCTGGGCCAGGTTACGTGACTCCTATTTGCTGTACAGCTTCAAGCGAACCTGGAGCGCGCAACTGTGCCTGGCGGTCTTCATCTGCCTGGTACTGGCGGCCTTCATGGCCCCTTGGCTGGCGCCGACCGATCCTTACGATCTGCGTCAGATCGACATCCTCGACTCCGAGCTGCCGCCGTTCTGGGTCGATGGTGCCGACGAGCGCTACGCTTTGGGTACCGATGCCCAGGGCCGCGATCTGTGGTCGATTATCCTCTACGGCACCCGGGTCTCGCTGATCATCGGCTTCGGGGCGGTGATTCTGCAGGCCGTGTTGGGGGTCACCTTCGGCCTGCTGGCTGGTTATCTGGGTGGGCGCGTGGATGCCATCCTGATGCGCCTGGCCGATATCCAGTTATCGTTCTCCACCCTGATGGTGGCCATCGTGGTCGGGGCCGTGGTCAAGGCCACGCTGGGCAGCAGCTTCTACAGCCACTATGCGGTGTTGATGCTGATCCTGATCATCGGCCTGGCGGAATGGCCGCAATATGCACGTACCGTGCGCGCCTCGGTGCTGGCGGAAAAGAGCAAGGAATACGTCGACGCCGCTCGTGTGATGGGGCTCGCCAGCCGGCGCATCATGTTCCGCCATGTGCTGCCCAATACGCTGTCGCCGATCTTCGTGATTTCGACCGTGCAGATCGCCAACGCCATCATCTCCGAGGCCGCCTTGTCGTTTCTGGGATTGGGCATGCCGGAAACCCATCCCTCGCTGGGCTCGCTGATCAAGTCCGGTTTCGATTATATCCAGTCCGGCTCATGGTGGATCACCCTGATCCCCGGGGCAGTGCTGGTGGCGCTGGTACTGGTCATCAACCTGCTTGGTGACTGGCTGAGAGACGTGATGAATCCGCGTCTTTACAAGGGGTAAGGAGTACAGCATGTCTTTGCTTGAAGTTTCCGATCTGGACGTGCGCTTTGCCCTGCGACAAGGCGAAGTGCGCGCCCTGCGCAACGTCGGCTTTTCTCTCGACCGCGGCGAGCGCCTGGGTATCGTCGGTGAATCCGGTGCCGGTAAGTCGGTTGCGGCTTTCACCCTGCTCAACCTGATCGCCAAACCCGGCTTCATCGCCGGCGGCAGTATCCGTTTCGATGGGCAGGAACTGATCGGCCAGTCCGAACGGGCGTTGCGCAAGGTGCGTGGCAACCGGATCTCGATGATTTTCCAGGACCCGATGATGACACTCAATCCGGTGCTGTCGATCGGCGAGCAGATGGTCGAGTGCCTGAAGGCGCATCGTCGCATCTCGGCTCGCGAGGCACGCGCCATCGCCCTGCACAAGCTCAACCAGGTACAGATCCCTTCGCCGGAGACGCGTCTGGACCAGTATCCCCACGAGCTTTCCGGCGGGATGCGCCAGCGCGTCATCATTGCCATCGCCCTGCTGCTCGATCCGGATATCATCATTGCCGATGAGCCCACCACGGCACTCGATGTGACCATCCAGGCCGAAATCATGGCACTGCTGCTGGAGCTGTGCGAGAAGCACAACGTCGGCCTGATCCTGATTACCCATGACCTGGGGGTGGTCAGCCAGGTCACGCAGCGCATGCTGGTGATGTATGCCGGCCGCGTCATCGAGCAGGGCCCGACGCGCGAGATCATCAACGACCCACAGCATCCTTACACCCAAGGCTTGATCAATGCCTTGCCTCAGATGGCCACGCCGGGCGAGCGGCTCAACCAGATCCCCGGCAGCATGCCATCATTGTCCAACTTGCCCGGTGGTTGCGCTTTCCACCCGCGCTGTGGCTTCGTCAAGGATGCCCACGGTCGGCCACGACGAGCCTGCCTGGAAGTGGTGCCGGATTTCGTCAGGTCCGGCAACTGTCGGGTCGCTTGCCATATGGTCGCCGAGATGCTGCAGGAGGAACAACGCCACGCCAAGGAGGAAACGCAATGACGCGCGTCGCCAATGCTCCAGACCCCGTAGCTACTGCGTCGTTGCCGAATGAGCGCACGACACGCTCCGAGGCGTTGCTGGAAATCCGCGACCTGACCAAGCGCTTCTCGCTGTCGGGGGATTTTCTCGAGCAATTGCGTTTCAAGGGAGGACGCCTGATCCGCCATCAGGAGCATGTGCATGCCATCAACGGCGTGAGTCTGGACATCCAGCGTGGCGAGGCGCTATGCGTGGTCGGTGAATCCGGTTGCGGCAAGTCGACCGTGGCGCGCATCGTGATGGGCCTGCTGACGCCGACCAGTGGTGAGATCCATTATGACGGTCAGCGTATCGATCACCTTAGCGCTCGCCAGCTGCTGCCCTATCGCAAGCGTATGCAGATGATCTTCCAGAATCCCTACGCGTCGTTGAATCCGCGCATGACCATTCAGCAGACCCTGGAAGAGCCACTGCGCCTGCACCAGCCCGACTGGACGCGTGACGAGGTGCGCGACAAGGTCATCGAGGTGATGGCCTCGGTGGGTATCGACCCGGACTGGGGCAAGCGCTTCGGCCATGAATTTTCCGGGGGACAGCGTCAACGCATCGCCATTGCCCGGGCGCTGGCTGTGGATCCGGAGTTCATCGTTGCCGACGAACCGATCTCGGCGCTGGACGTGTCGATTCAGGCCCAGGTGCTCAACCTGCTGATGGATGCCCAGCAGCAGCATGACCTGACCTATCTGTTCATCTCCCATGATCTGGCGGTGGTCGAACACTTCGGGACCCGGGTCGCGGTCATGTATCTGGGTACGGTCTGTGAAGTGGCCCCCACGGCGACGCTGTTTGCCACGCCTCGCCATCCGTATACCCAGGCCCTGATGTCGGCGATCCCACGGCTGGAGGATGACCGCCCTCAGCACATTCGTCTCAGTGGCGAGGTCCCCACGCCGGTCAATCTGCCCTCAGGGTGTGTTTTCCATGCGCGCTGTCCCCATGCCAGTGAACGTTGTCGTCGGGAAATTCCCGCCTTGATCGCGCGTGAGGACGGCACACGTGTTGCCTGCCACGGCGTCGAGGAAGGGCGTATCTAGGGGGCCGAGGGTATGGAAATCCGCTGGCTGGAAGACTTCGTCGCCTTGGCCAGAACGCGACACTTCTCACGCGCAGCCGACGAGCAGAATGTTACCCAGCCGACCTTCTCGCGGCGCATCAAGCTGCTGGAAGAGGAGATGGGGACCACGCTGATCAACCGGCAGACTCTGCCACTGTCGCTGACCCCCGCGGGCGAAGAGTTCCTGCAACTCTGCGAACAGGTCACCGACCGGGTACGCCTGACGCGTGAACGCATTCAACGACTCACCGATGAACAGGCGCGTCGAGTGCTGATCGCTGCGCCCCAGAGCCTACTGTCGCACCTGTTGCCGCAGTGGCTGGCTGACCACGGCCTGCAAGAACTCGTCGTTCCCTACCTGCGGGCGACGAGCTGGCTGTTGGCCGATTATTTCCAGGCGCTGGAGCGCGGCGAGTGCGATCTGGCACTGTGCTACTGGCCGGTGGAACGCTGTGAGCTGGAGTTGGATACCAGCGCCTTCCGTTATCGGGTCATCGGTGAGGAGCGGCTGGTTCCTCTTTCCGTGGCCGATGGCAGCGGGCGGCCGCGTTTCGTGCTGCCGGGCAGTCGTCGATCACCCTTGCCGTTGATGGCCTACCATCCACGCGGACTGTTGAGTTCGGCGATCGCCGCCCACTTGGCCAGGCAGCCCGAAGCCAGTCATTTCAACGTGGTCAATGAAAGTATCCAGACCACCAACATCAAGGAACTGGTCGGGCTGGGCTATGGCATCGGCTGGCTCCCGCAACGTGTCGTCCAGCGCGCCCTGGATAGTGGGCATCTGGTGCGTGCCGGTGACACGCGCTGGGACGTCCCGCTGGAGATACGCCTGTACCGCTACCACAGCCGTCAGCACGGTGGCCTGGAAGCGCTGTGGAAGCATTTCGAGCGTATCGGATCACCGCTCTCTTCCTTGTCATCCTAATCTGGAGTCCTATCATGACCCCTGCCCTCGCCACCTTTCACCTCAAACACCTGGACGCCCTGGAGAATGCCTACCAGCGCGTGCTCGACGAGCATGGCTATAGCGGAGTGCTGCTCTATAGCGGACATGCCCGGCAACACTTCGGCGATGACCAGACGGCCAGTTTCGCCACCTATGGGCACTTCCTGCACTGGGTACCGCTTCCCGGCATCGAACATGGCTGGCTGTTGATTCGTCCTGGCCAGCCGCCTCTGCTGCACTGGTACGCACCCCAGGATTTCTGGCATTTGACGCCAGAGCTTCCCGATGAGCCATGGGTCGAGCGCTTCCGGATCGAGTCGGTCACCGAGCCTGGCCCCCCGCGGTTACCTTCCGGACGCTTCGCCGTGCTTGGTGATGTGGAGGCCGATGTCGCCACCGCCCTGGGTGCCGAGTGCAATCCCGAGGCGCTGACCATCGCCCTGGACGAATTGCGTGTCCGCAAGAGTGACTACGAAGTGGCCTGCCTGCGTGAGGCCAATGCCCAGGCCTGGGCGGGCCACCGGGCGGCGCGCGAAGCATTCGATGCCGGCGCTGCGGAGCTCGACATTCAGCTCGCTTACCTGGCGGCCAGCCGCCAGCGCGAGTCTGCCGTTCCCTATCAGAACATCGTCGGTGTCAATCACCATGCCGGCGTCCTGCACTATCAGCATTACGATATCCAGCCGGTCCGCAAGCGCTATAGCCTGCTGGTCGACGCCGGCCACCGCCATCATGGCTACTGTGCGGACATTACCCGTACCTGGGCCGGTTGCGATGCCAGCGATACCTTTGGCGCCTTGATCGACGGGGTGACGCGGCTGCAGCGACGACTGATCGCATCGCTGGGGCCCGGCCAGTCCTTTGTGGCCCTGCACGAGCGAATGCATTGGGAACTAGGCCACCTGTTAGCCAGTCAAGAATTGGTAAGTTGTAGCGCCGATGCGGCCGTCGCCCAAGGCATCACCTATGCCTTCTGCCCGCATGGTCTGGGACATTTGCTGGGCATACAGGTACATGATGTTGCAGGACGCCGTCGAGCGGACGGTACTCCGTTACCGCCACCGGCAGGCTACCCTGCCCTGCGGCTGACCCGGGAGCTGGTGAGTGGCATGGTGCTGACTGTAGAGCCCGGTTGCTACGTGATTCCGATGTTGCTGGCACCGCTGCGTGAGGGAGCCGTCGGTCGGGATATCGACTGGGATGCCGTCGAGGCACTAGCCCCTCATGGCGGCATCCGTATCGAGGACAATGTGCTTATCACGACAGAGGGCCACGATGACCTGACACCGGCGGTCTGAACGACGCGACGGATTTGCTTGCCCGAGCAGTCGCGATAAGCTTAAGGAGACAAGATTCGAGCGAGGCCGGCATGTCACGCACTATCGTTTCTGCCGATTTCCGTGCCCCACGAGGATTCGGCAATCGTCATGTGCAAACCCTGCTGCCACGGCTATTGCCCAAGCCGTGGCTGGCGCGAGACACCGAAATCCTCAATCTGCCCGATGGCGACTTTGTCGAGCTGGCTTGGGTGCGACCGGCGCCATTGCGTGATGACGCACCGCTGTTCATGCTTTTTCACGGCCTGGAAGGCTCCTTCGATTCTCCGTACGCCAGATCGCTTCTCGCCATGGCATCGAAGCGTGGCTGGCGGGCGATGATGATGCACTTTCGCGGCTGTGGTCAGGCTCCCAATCGCTTGCCTCGGGCCTATCACAGTGGCGATACCGCCGATGCCTATTGGCTGATTGGGCAGGTGGCCCAGCGCTACCCCCATGCCATCAAGGTGGCAACGGGCGTGTCGCTGGGTGCGAACATGCTGGTCAAGCTGGTGGCCGAACAGGGGGGGGATGGCCTCGATCTGGCGGGTGCGATCGCCATCAGTGCCCCACTCGACCTGGCCGCCAGTGCCGATGCCCTGAACAACGGCTTCTCACGCTATTACCAGCGTCATCTGCTCAAGTCTCTGAAGCGCAAGGTCGCGGCCAAGATGGCCCAGGCACCGCTGCCGATCTCGCTATCGCCCCACCAGTTGAAGGAACTCGATAGTTTCTGGGCCTACGACAACGAGGTCACCGCTCCGCTGCATGGCTTCAGCTCGGCAAGCGACTACTATCAACGGGCCTCGGCGGGACGCCTGATCGGGGAGATCGAGCTGCCGACCCTGATCCTGCATGCGGCCGACGATCCTTTCATGCCTGGCGAACTGTTCGATCGTTTGCCGACGCCTTCCGATGCGGTGCGTGTGGAGATCTCCCGTCAGGGCGGACATGTCGGCTTTATGCACTTTCAGCAGGGGCGCCTGCGGTCGTGGCTGGTGCAGCGCGTGGCCCGCCAGCTCGAGGACTGGGCGAATCTCTCTCCTGCCAACGACTGGCTGCGGGCTGCACCGATCAGCCGATCGGACAACTGACGCCGGTGCCCTTCAGCCCACAATAACCGCCGGGATTCTTGGCCAGGTACTGTTGGTGATACTCCTCGGCCACATAAAACGCGTTCAGCGGTGCGACTTCGGTGGTGATGCGTCCCTTGCCGGCGGCATGCAGCGCCTTCTGGTACTGGTCGCGGCTGTGCTCGGCCAGCGCCTGCTGGGCATCCGTCGTGGTGTAGATCGCCGAACGGTACTGGCTACCCAGGTCATTGCCCTGGCGCATGCCCTGTGTCGGGTCATGGGCTTCCCAGAACACCTGCAGCAACTCGGGCAGCCCGATCACCCGGGGGTCGAAGACCACCCGTACCACTTCGGCATGACCAGTCAGGCCGGTGCAGGTTTCCTCATAGGTGGGGTTGGGCGTAAAGCCGCCAGCGTAGCCCACCGCCGTGACATGGACGCCGGGCAACTCCCAGAACAGGCGTTCGGCGCCCCAGAAGCAACCCAGACCCACGACCACCTCCTCCAGGCCCTGGGGAAAGGGTGGCAGCATCGTGCGCCCCGTCACATGATGCACACCACTGATCTTGAGCGGCGTATCGCGTCCGGGTAGTGCCTGCTCTGGGCTGACCAGGCGCGGTTGGGTGGATGTCCACATGGCTTTGGCCCTCATGATCGGATGACCCCGGAGTGGTATTGCTCCACGGAGTCACGGGCGTTGCTGTGCGCTGCCCAGGCTGAAACTGTATATCAGGTCTACCGCCTGGGCGGCACCGGATACGGCTTGTAGATAGAGGTCGCGCCACAGCGTATAGCGTAGCGTCAACTCGGCGATTGGCGAGAAGATGCCCACACCATAGCTGACACGCAGGTCCTCGAACAGGTAGCCGCTGACCACCACCTGACTTTCGTCACCGGTGCCCGCGGACTCCAGCGACAGGTCGCTGATCCCGAAGGCCTGTCCGATCTGGCCGACGGCACCGCCGGTGCGCGACAGTGACAAACCGATCAGTGCCGAGGTCAAGGCACCATCGCTATCGCCATCCTCGGGTGGTCGGCCGCGCAGCAGATAGGACAAGGCCCGCGACTCGTCCATGGCCGGCTCCGAGAAGACCTCTAGATTGGGCGCTTCGGCCGAGCCACTGACCCGCAGCCCGGCGATGACATCGTCTTCGGTGACGTTGGGGTTGCGGATGGCTTCGAACCGCAGCAGCGGTTGGTCCGCCGGACCGCTGAAGAACAGTTGCCCCTGCCGAATCAACAAGTCCTGACCGAAGGCTTGGAATCGACCATCGATCAGATTGACATCGCCGAACAGCTGCACGGGTCCACCCTGCTGGCGCACCTCGAGATTGCCACGCAAGCCCGTTTCAAGACCATAGGCCTCGAGCTGCATGTCTGGCCCCAGGACCAGGTCGATAAGGACATCGATGGTCATGCCCCTGTTGGCCAGCGCCTCCGCCGTCGTGCCGCCGACACCTTCTTCTGCCTCACGCCGGGCGCGCTGCTCATCGCGCTGGGTGATAATGATCTCGTCGCTGCTGGGGCTGACCGCCGAGGCAGGCACCTGCCCGACCTTCAGCCTGGCCCAGGGGACCTCGACGCGACCGCGCACTTGCAGCAGAGTGGGATCGATGTCGATCTGCAGGTTAGGGGCCACTCGCAGGCGTCCGAAGGCCGGCAACGCGACCAACAGTGGGTCGTCGCGCCCATCGATCCGCAGCGCCATCTCCCACGCGTCCGTACTGGGCCAGGCGGCATCCCCCTCGATGGCGAGACGCCCCTGTTCGGCGGCGATGAACCCATCGATGGTGCCGCGATCGCCGCGCAGCCGGACATCCAACTCGCCGTCGCGCACCTCCAGGGGGACACCTCCTCCTCGCACTTGCAAGCCCGACAGGCGAAGGTCACCGTCCAGGGTCGGGGCCTGCAGATTGCCACCGATGGCGACATCCCCCGATACGCCACCACGCAACCTGTCCATGCCCGCGACCAGGGCGCGATAAGGCGATAGCCGGATATCGTCGGCCACCAGTCGACCGCTGAGGCCGCCTCGGGTCATGGGCTCGGCGACGACGACCTCGAGGCGTATCTGGCCAGCCTCGGCCAACGTCACGTCGAGACCCGCCTCGGCACGCGCTTGCGTGGCATCGACTCGCATCGAGAGGCGTGATTCGGGGAGCTCCCAAGGCTGGCCGTAGGCATCTTCCCCGCTCAAGGCCAACTCACTGTCGAGATCGGCTTCCAGCGACCACTGCGCCCCACCCTGACGCCAACCGGCAATGACATTGGCACGCGTCTCGCCGTCGAGCTGCCAGCCTTCGGGCATCGTCTGCTCCAGCACGGCCATGGGCAGGTCGCGCAGGGCGAGCACCGCACGCCCCCGGACGGCGGAAGCCTCAACCGGTTCGGCGAGGCACAACTCTCCGCCCTGCTGGCGGCGCAGGCAGAATGGCTGCAGCGTCATGCTGCCGTCGCCAAGATTGGCGGCGAAGGCCATCGGCGAGGCGAGCCGCATGTCACCGTATTCGGTGTCCACCTCCAGTGGTGTCAACTGGCCTCGGTAGCGGCTGCGCTCGGCGTTCATGGCCCCCTCCAGTGCCAGGGACGCGCGCGACAGCGGCATGCCCTGCCCGGCCTGCGCCTCCAGGGTCAGCCGGTGTGCCGACTGCCGCCCCTCCAGGGTCAGGGCGATACTGCGGAAACGCTGGCCGCCGGCGTTGAGGCGCTCGATGTCCAGTTGCGCATCCAAGCGTGGGTCGTCGAGCCCACTCATGCTGGCCACGAGACGCAAGCGTTCCATGCGATTGTCGGCGACGCGCAGGTTCTCGCCCAGCAGGTTCAGCTCGATCCGGGGTGTCCCGAAGGTGCCGGACACGTCGAATTGGCCCCGCAATACCCCACCGAATTCGGGAGAGAGCGCCGCCAGCGCCGGAGCTTCGAGGTCGCCGCTCAGAGCCAGGCGCTCGCCCACTTGCCCTTGCGCGCTCAGGCGGTTATCGCCCTGGCGGAAGTCGAAACGCTCGATCTGCCAATGCATGTCGCTGTTACCGGTCAAGCGGGCATCCAGCGCGAGCGGCAGGTCCTGAAGTTCTCCGCGAATCGCCAGTTCGGGAATCGCAAGCCGCCAACCATCGGGTCCCTGCGCGAAGCGCAATTCCACATTACCGTTCAGACGACCGGCAACCGCTTCGGTGAACAGGCTTGGATCGACGTCGGTCAGCCGCAGCCCGGCATCGACCGTTACCCCCTCGACCCAGCGGACCTCCCCATGGCTGATCAGCGAGCCACGTTCGACGGCCACCGAAACGGGTGACCAGGCGAAGTGTTCCAGGTCGCCATTGCCGGTCAAGGCCAGCCTGGTTGCCGGAATCTGCGGTCCGGACGCCTGAAGCGATAGCGCCGCCCGGTAACCGAGCAGGTTGCCGTCGATCTTCATCAACAGTTGCCGGAGCCGATAGGGGGACGCATCGTCGCTGGACACTGTGTCGGCGTTTGCTGTCGTCCCCGGTAACGGCCAAACCAGCTCCTCGGCACGCAGCGTGGCGGTGAACGGCAAGGTCGGGTCCAGCGCGTCGAGATGGCCGCTCAACGCGAGCGTCACCGGCCCTTCGGCATCCAACTGAAGGGCGAGATCGGCCAGGCTGCCGCTGGCATGGAGTGTTACGCGCTCACCTGCGAGCTCGGGCATCCGTTCGGGTAGCCACAGTTCACCGGTGAGGTGCGCTTCGAGGGGGTAGTCGTCGCGTAGCTCGACGTGGGCCGACAGCTCGGCGTCGGCATCCACGCTGCTGACGCGTAACGGAGAGATTCGGACCTCATGCTCGTGCGCCTCGAGCGTCAGCGCCAGGTGTTCGACCCCATACTCGAAGGCGCCATCGACGCGGAAATCCTCGACCCTCAGGTCGGGTATCTCGATCGCCAGTGGCAAGCGCACGTCGGGCAGCGTCAGCCGTTCGCGCTGGTCAAGCGGTACCGCTTCCCGCTCCTCGGTCTCTGCCGCCACGGCGGGCGACGGGGATTGCGACGCCATGGCGGCATCGATCGCGTCGGCGGACAAGCGCCGGGGGGATGGAACCATCGCCTCGTCGTGTGCGGCTGACAGGGCCAGGGCGGCGCCCGGCGACACGGGTAGGGTCAGCCGCCCTCCTTGCCACAGGGTGGGTGCGAGGCGCAGGGTATCCTGCTCGGCGCGGGCGGCGGTGCTGAAATTGTCCCAGTAAAGCCGTGTGCCATCGGCCAGCCGAATCTCGACATCGCGCAGGAACAGGGCGCGGATCTCGACGGGAAACGGCAGGCTCAAGCGGGCTGGCTGTGCCGGCTCGGTGGGCGCGGTGTCCTGACGATCGGTGTCGCCGGCCGCGAGGCGGATGCTGGCCCCTTCCACTGCCAGAGCGTCGATGCACAGTTGGCCAGCAAGCACGCAGTCATCCGCCCAGGTCAGCGTGAAGCGCTCGAGCCTGATGCGTGCCGGCCCGGCCTCGAGCTGAAGCCCTTGCAGCACCAGATGGTCCAGTGGTGCCCCCTCGACGCTGTCGAACTGATACCAGCCTCGCGCCTGGCCCTGCTCCATCAGTACCTCGGTGCCCCAAGGCGACAGCGCCAGGCCAAGGGCGAAGATCACCAGACCCAGCAACCACAGGGGCAACCAGACCAGAACGCGTAAGAATGCCCAGATCAGAACGATGATTTTCAAAACTCAGGCCCGATCGCAAAATGAATACGGAACGGATCTTCGTCATCGAAGGGGTGGGCGATATCGAAACGGATCGGCCCTACCGGCGAGATCCAGCGCACACCGAGGCCGGCGCCGGTATTGAGCGCACTCGGCAACCAATCGTCGAAGGCGTCGCCGGTATCGACGAAGGCAGCTCCCCACCAGTCGCCGGTGACACGTCGCTGTACTTCCAGACTGGCAGTGAACAGTTGTTGACCGCCGCGTAGCCGTCCCTCTTCGTCGCGTGGAGCCAGGCTCTCATAGGAATACCCTCGCACGCTGCGATCACCACCGGCGAAGAAACGCAGCGACGGGGGAATCTTATCGAAAGTATCGGTGCTGATCGCTCCCAGACCGGTGCGACCGACGAAGCGGGTATTGGTACCCAGCATGCGGATCCACTGGGAATCGAGGGTGGCACGCACGAAATTGGCATCCGACCCCCAGACGCGGTTCGAGTATTCCAGCGCCAGACGCTGGCGATCCCCCCAGGTGGGGAAGCGCGGATTGCGGGTCCGGGTACGCGACCAACTGATGCCCGGATACAGCAGCAGCACCTGAGCCGATTCGTCGGCCTGAGTGAAATCTTCGAAGGTAGTGCGCCAGTACAGACTCTGCACCCAACCGTTGTCGAACTGCCAGCGCCGGGCGAGTTCCACGGACGTTTCCAGGCTGCGCGTATCTTCATTATCGCGCTGTCGGAAGCCGTATTGCAGACGATAGCTGTCGCGCAACGGGTCTTCCAGCGGGAGGACATACTGCCCTGTCAGGAGCTGCTCGGGGGCGGACAGGAACAGGTCGTGATCGAGGCTATGGCCGGCACGGTTGAGCCATGGCTGGTGCCAGGAGAACCGTAGCCGGGGACCGACATCGGTGGCATAGCCTATCCCCACCTCGAACTGGTGTCGGTCGGCCGGCGTCAGCGCAACATCGAGTGGAACCTCCCGGCGCTGGGTGTCGTACAGCGACGTGGCGCTCACCAGGGCGACGGGGTCGATGCGCGGAGCCTCCATTGCCGGCGCCGGGGAATCGGGTTGCCCGGCATCACCCCGGCGGTCCACCTGCTCCCACCAGTGCGTCGTGGATGCCGGTAGCGCCAGGCTTTCTTCCTCGTGCAAGCGAGGGCGCACCGCAATCGAGGAAAACCACTCGCTCTGTCCCAGGCGCTGGTTGTATTCGGCGAGATCGCCGGCCAGATAGGGGTCGCCCGGAGCGAACGGCAACATCCTCCGCAAGCGCTCTTCGTCGATCTGGCTGCCTTGGTAGTTGATCTCGCCGAAGCGGTAGCGGGGTCCACTGTCGAGATGCAGATACAGCCGCGCGCTTTGCTCCCAGGGGCGGATCTCCATGCGCCGGTCACGAAAGGCCGAGTCGAAGTAGCCACGCTCCAGTGCCAGACCCGACAGGCGAGTGCGCAGCCGGTCGTAAGGCGCATGCCGCAGAGGATCGCCTTCGCTCAGAGGAAAGTCATCGAGTGCTTCGCGAAAGGCACTGTCGTCTTCGGCTTCGCCACTGACGCGAAGGTCCAGCACGGTAATGACGACCCGCGGTCCTGGCTCGATCGTCAGATTGACCGCTGGCGGTTCCTCACCCTCGAATTCCACGGCGATGTCGGGCTCGTAATAGCCAAAGGCACGCAATGCCTCTTGCGTGCGCCGGCGCACTTCGCCTTCGAGATGGTTTCGGCTGTACTGCTCCGCGTCGAGCCCTTCCAGATAGTTCACGACATTGCTGGCCGGAGCGCCCGTCAGCCCGTCGACTCGTGCCTCCAGGGCCAGAGTGGGTGACGTCAGACACAGGGTCAACGCCGCCACGCCCAGGGGCGCAAGTGTGCGATGTTCCAATATCACCTCGACTTTCTACGGACCTTGCAGGGCTTCCAGACGAGCGCTGAGGGCGACCTGATTCTGCCGTAACTCGGTCAATGCCGCCTCGCTGCTGTTCAAGCGGCTGCGCAAGGCTTCCAATGCCTCACGGTCATTATTGCGTTGTTCCTCCAATGCCTCAACCGTGCTGATCAATGTTTCCAGTTCCTGTTCCAGACGCTGCTGTCGGTCGGGGTCCAGTGTCGGTATGGCTGCCACCCGTTCTTCAAGTTCTCGCTGCGCCTGGCGCAGCTCTGCGTGGGTGTCTTCGGTATGTTCGAGACGTCGCTCATGATCCCGCTGGGTTTGACGTATCGCCGTCTGATTTTCCTCGGTATTTTCGAGACGCTCGTCGTGGCGTCGCTGCGCCGCATCGAGACCGCTCAGGCGAGTCGCCAGGGCTGCCCTGCCTTCGTCGCCGGCACGTTCCAGGGCATCGAGTGAGTTACGGGTGGCGGTCACCACCGACTCCAAGGTGTCGAGACCCGCACTGAGGTCGTCCAGGCGCTGCGTGAGCGATGCCAATTCGCTGTCATCGACACTGGCCTGACGCACCGAATCGAGGAGGCGTTCCTGCTCCTCCACACGCTCGCGCAGGGAGCGCTGGTTGTCGGCCAGCGTTTCCAAGCGGGCTTCCAGGGTATCGACACCGCCGAGGCGTTCATCATCGAGCGTATCGAAGCGGGCATGGACATTGGAGAGTTGGCCTTCCAGACGGTGAACTTCCTCCAGCATGGCCTGACGCTCCAGCCAAGCCAGATAGGCAAACCCGCCTAGTGCCATGCATAACAGCAGGACCAGGCACCACAGTGGCCATAACCGGGGCGGGGGTGGATAACGCCATCGATGGGCCGTCACACTGGCTTCGGCATCCGGGACGATAGGGGGCGAGAGACGCTCTTCCTCCGGGCGCTCAGCCATAGAGACACTCCTTGAACCATGCACGGACGAGGCAGCGACACTTTGTCATCGTGGGGGGCGTTACTTTGTCCGAGTGACGCTATCGGAATTGGCGAGCATACCCCAGGGTGCTATGATGCCGCGACACCACCTTCGCAGATGCTTGGTATTGTAAGGTTTTTTTAGCCCGGACGGATAGCGGGCCAAGTCGTTTGATATCTTGCCCACCCCTTGACGACCGCGGCAGGAAGCCCCATAACACCAAGCGCTGTTTCCATTGGTGACAAAAAGGAGCAAACCATGGCATTTGAACTTCCCGCCTTGCCTTACGAGAAGAACGCGTTGGAACCGCATATCTCCGCCGAGACCCTCGAGTATCATTACGGCAAGCACCATCAAGCCTACGTGACCAAGCTCAATGAGCTGGTCGAAGGTACGGCCGACGCCGGCAAATCTCTGGAGGAGATCATCAAGTCGTCTTCCGGCGGTCTTTTCAACCAGGCAGCTCAGGTGTGGAATCACACTTTCTACTGGCATTGCCTGTCACCCAATGGTGGCGGTGAGCCGACCGGCGCCCTGGCCGACGCCATCAATGCCAAATTCGGCTCCTTCGACAAGTTCAAGGAAACCTTCAACGCCCAGGCAGTGGGCAACTTCGGCTCCGGCTGGACCTGGCTGATCAAGACCGACGATGGGGGCGTGGACATCGTCAACACCAGTAACGCCGATACGCCGATCGCTCACGGCCAGACCCCGCTGCTGACCATCGATGTGTGGGAACACGCCTACTACATCGATTATCGCAATGCGCGTCCCAAGTATCTGGAGAACGTCTGGAAACTGCTCAACTGGGACTTCGTCGCCCAGAACTTCAGCTAAGGTCCAGACCCTGGCGTGTCGTGATCCGCGGCATGCCAGGCCGACAGAGAAAAGGCCCCGCCATGGCGGGGCCTTGCTGCATTGGACCGAACGCTCCCTAGGGGTCGGCGCGCCGACCGATGCCGCGGTAGGTCAGGCCTCGCGCCGCCACATAGTGCGGGTCGAAGATATTGCGACCATCGAGTACCAGGCGTTCGTGGAGCATTTCCCTGAGGCGTCGCCAGTCAGGGTTCCAGTAGCATTTCCACTCGGTAACCAGCATCAGGGCGTCGGCGCCTTCGCACGCCTGATACGGATCGTCCGGACACAGTGTCATCAACTCATGCGCGCCGAAATGTGCCTCCAACGAGGCCAGCGCGGCCGGATCGTGCAACCTGACCTGGACGCCCTGAGCCCACAGCGCTTCCAGTAGCGTCAGCACCGGAGCATGGTCGATGCGTGCCGTACCCGGTTTGAAGGCGACCCCCCAGATCGCTATCGTGCGCCCTTCCAGTTGCCCGTGGAAGTGGGCCCACAGTTTGCGGAACAAGGTCTCCTTCTTGTGCTCATTGATATCCAGCACGCGATCGAGCAGGGCCGAAGCCCGCCCGCTGGCCGATTGCACATCGGCCAAGCGCATCAGGTCTCGTGAGAAATTGGGGCCACCGAAGCCGCAGCCGGGATACAGATACTCGTAACCGATGCGGGTGTCCGCCCCCATACCCTGGCGCACATGCTCGACATCGACAGCGAGTGAATCGGCGAGGCCGGCGATCTCGTTCATGTAGCTGATGCGTGTGGCCAGCATGCCGTTGATGGCCAGCTTGGTCAGTTCCGCTGCCCGACGCGGCATGCGCTGGAAGGTGTCCTGGCGACGGTTGAACGCTCGCAGCAATTCCCGTACCTGGATGGCCGCCTGGTCATCCTCACAACCCAGCAACCAGCGCGAGGGACGAGTGAAGACCTGCCAGGCACGCCCTTCCTCGAGCATGTCAGGCAGTGCGACCGCCACCTGGCCGACATGGCCGAGCAGCGATTCAAATTGCTCGGTCGTCCCCACCGGGAAGGTGGAATTGTTGACCACGACCAGCGGGCTGGTTTGTCGACTGGCCAGGGTCGTCACCAGCGTCTCGGCATCACTGCGCTGGTCCGGAGCGAGTGCCAGCCACAGGATATCGATGTCCTCGACACTCGAGCTATCGCTGGGCAGCGCATCGAAGATGCGCAGCGTGCCGCTCTGGCATGCGGCCTGCAGATGCACGAGCAGTTCGGGTTCGCGAGCCAGCCATTCGGCCTCGTGCAGCACGGCCCAGGGTTGCTCGTCGTGGGGTATCCAGTTCACCTGATGGCCGACGTTGGACAGCGCCGCCGCCGCTGTCGCCGAGGCCAGCTCGCTGCCATGAACCATGACGTGCATCGGGATCTACTCCTGATCGTTGGCGTAACGGGACAGCAATTCACCAAACTCACGCCCATGTTTGGGATGGCGCTTGGCGAAGGCCAGGATCGCTTCCAGATAGCCGAGTTGATGGCCACAGTCATAGGTCGCGCCTTGCATGCGATAGGCGGCAACGCCGGTCTGTCGGTGCAGGGTGTCGATGGCATCCGTCAACTGGATCTCGTTACCGGCGCCGGGAGGCGTTCGGGCCAGTAGCGGGAAGATCTCCCCTGGCAACAGGTAACGACCGATCACCGCCAGTGTGGAGGGGGCTTCCTCGACCGCAGGCTTTTCGACCACACTGGTGATGGCAGCCGATTGCCCGGGTGCCAGATCGGGATCGTCGAGGGCGACGATGCCGTACTTGTAGACCAGCTCACGTGGCACGTTTTCGACCATGATCTGTGCCTGGCCACTGGCATCGAAGGCATCTATCATGCCGGCCAGGTCATTGCGCGCCAGGCCCCGGTCATCGACCAGTACATCGGGTAACAACACGGCGAAAGGCTCATGGTCACCAACGATGGGGCGGGCGCAGAGTACGGCATGTCCGAGCCCCAGGGGCTCTGGCTGGCGCACGCTGATGATCTTCACATCCTCGGGAATGATATTGCGTAGTTCCTCGAGCAATTCGTGTTTGCCCTTCGCTTCGAGCGTGTTCTCCAGTTCAAAGTGCTTGTCGAAGTGGTTCTCGATAGCCGCCTTGCTGGAGTGCGTAACCAGCACGATTTCCTTGATCCCGGCGGCCACGGCCTCTTCCACCACGTACTGGATCACCGGCTTGTCGACGATGGTGATCATTTCCTTGGGAATCGCCTTGGAGGCCGGCAGGCAGCGAGTGCCGAAACCGGCGACGGGGAGAACGGCCTTGCGAATCATCACGGGTCCTTCCTGGTCGGTGGATTCATCATGGAGTATGTCACAGCCCTGCTTATCCACGAGCTGTGAACAAGTGCGAGATGGCGGATCGATCCGGTCGCTCGATGACGCCCTGCTCACAGACGATAGCATCGATCAGCGATGCCGGGGTGACATCGAATACCGGGTTGTAGATATCGACCCCTGACGGTGCCACGGCGCGCTCGCCCTGGTGGGTGAGCTCACGGGCGTCGCGGCTCTCGATGGGAATCTCGACGCCGCTGGCCAGTCCCAGGTCGAAGGTACTCGACGGTGCCACGACCATCACCTTGACGCCGAAGTGACGCGCCTGGACGGCCAGCGCCAGGGTACCGATCTTGTTGGCGACATCGCCGTTGGCGGCAACCCGGTCGGCACCGACGACGAGCCAGCCGATCCGGCCCTGTGCCATCAACAGCGAGGCAGCGGAGTCGACCGCCAGGGTCACGGGAATCCCCTCCTGCTCAAGCTCCCAAGCCGTCAACCGTGCCCCCTGCAGCCAGGGTCGCGTTTCGTTGGCATGCACCCGGGTGATCAGCCCCCTGCCCCAGGCACTGCGAATCACGCCCAGCGCCGTGCCGTGGCCACCGGTGGCCAGCGCGCCGGTGTTGCAGTGCGTCATTACCGCACAGGGAGCGCTGCGGGCGATCAGGTCGGCCCCCAATTCTCCCATGGTCAGGTTGTCTTCGAGGTCCTGGCGATGGATCGCGCGTGCGGCTTCCAGCAATGCCGCGACCGGGGCCGCTTCGGTATGCTGGTGGGCGGCGATGATCTCGCGCATATGCTTCAGGGCCCAGAACAGGTTGACAGCTGTGGGGCGCGATTCTGCGAGAGCCGTCATGGCGGACGCCAGCCGCGCTTGCCATGAATCATTGCCCTCCTCCAGCGCGGCCAGTACCACGCCGTAAGCGGCGGTAATGCCGATCGCCGGCGCACCGCGCACCACCATCTCGCGTATTGCCGTGGCCGCTTCGGCGGCGCTGGTCACGACCAATGTCTGGTGGCGATCAGGCAGGGCTCGCTGGTCGAGCAGTTCCAGGTGGCCATCGTCACACCAGCGAATCGGGGTAATGGAAGATGCGGACATGGTCTCTCCTGAAAGGCTCTCGAACGCGATGGGAAACCGGCAACGAGAGCGGGTAGAATGGCGCCATCATACCGAAGGAGTCTTGCGATGCCATCCACCGCACCGCGCGAAGTCGACCTGCTGATCGAGGCCCGCTGGGTGTTACCCATGAGCGAGGGGCTCCCGACACTCGAAAATCATGCCGTCGCCATGCATGAGGGACGCCTGTTGGGCCCCTGGCCCAACGCCGAGGCTCACCGGCATGTTCGACCGCGACGGGTCCTGCGACTGGAGCGTCATGCCCTGTTGCCGGGGCTGATCAATGCTCACAATCATGCCGGCATGAGCCTGATGCGTGGTTTCGCCGACGATCTTCCCTTGATGACCTGGCTTCACGAGCATATCTGGCCGGCCGAGGCCGCGCATGTGAACCCCGACTTCGTCGCCGCGGGAACACGCCTGGCCTGTGCCGAGATGTTGCGTGGTGGCACTACGACCTTCGCGGACATGTACCTCGCGCCGGAAGCGGTGGCCGAGGTTGTCACCCATGTGGGCATGCGGGTTCAACTCTGCACGCCGTTGATCGATTTTCCCACTCCCTGGGCAGCCGACTTCGTCACAGGGTTGGCGAAGACCGAGTCGCTGCTCGAACGCTATCGTGGACATCCGCGCATTTCCCTGGCGTTGGGCCCCCATGCGCCCTACACCGTCAGCGATGATAGCCTGGGGCGTCTGCGGGATGCGCGTCAGCGCCTCGCTCTGCCAATCCAGATGCATGTCCACGAAACCGCGGACGAAGTCGAACAAGGGCTGGCCAAGGATGGCAAGCGACCGCTCACGCGCTTGTTCGACGCCGGCCTGCTGGGCCCCGACTTTCAGGCCGTGCATATGACTCAGGTCGACGACGAGGACCTGGCGATCCTGCGCGAGACCGATACCCGTGTTGTCCATTGCCCGCAATCGAACCTCAAGCTTGCCAGTGGCTTCTGCCCAGTAGCACGCCTGCTCGAAGCGGGGATCACCGTGGCCTTGGGGACCGACGGCGCCGCCAGCAACAACGACCTGGACATGTTCGATGAGATCAAGTGCGCTGCGCTGCTGGCCAAGGGAGCCAGCGGCAATGCGGCGGCGCTACCCGCCATGGCCGCGCTGGCGATGGCCACCCGGGAAGGGGCGAAGGCGCTCGGGATGGGGGCACGGATCGGCCAGCTCCGGCAGGGCTTCGAGGCGGATGTGATCGCGGTCGATCTGGAGCGTCTCAACACGTTGCCGGTACACCATCCGGCATCGGCGGTGGTCTATGCCATGCAAAGCCAGCAAGTGAGCCATGTCTGGATCGGTGGGCAGCCGCAGCTTGTCGATGGCGAGTTCCAGACACTCGACATCGAGGCGGTGATCGCCGCCACCCAGCGCTACCAGGACGCCATGGCCACCACTCGGAAACAGGGAAAGCAATGACATGACGACAGCACGAGACAGCCAGCATCGCCACAACGTCGATCACGCCGAAATCGCCAAGTTCGAGGCGCTGGCCAGTCGCTGGTGGGACAAGGAAGGCGAGTTCAAGTCACTGCACGACATCAACCCGTTGCGCCTGGACTTCATCGAGTCGCGCGCCGGGCTGGCCGGCAAGACGGTCATCGATGTCGGCTGTGGCGGCGGCATCCTGAGCGAGGCCATGGCCCACCGAGGCGCCCGGGTCACCGCCATCGACATGGGCGAGGCGCCGCTGGAGGTGGCCCGTCTGCACCAACAGGAAAGCGGTGTCGACGTCGACTACCGACAGGCCAGTGCCGAAGAGATGGCCGCTGCGCACCCCGGCGAGTTCGATGTCGTTACCTGCCTGGAAATGCTCGAACACGTGCCCGATCCTCAGTCGGTAGTGCGGGCCTGTGCCACGCTGGTCAAGCCCGGCGGTCAAATCTTCTTCTCGACCATCAACCGCAATCCCAAGGCCTATGCTTTCGCGGTGCTCGGCGCGGAATACGTCTTGCACCTGTTGCCCAAGGGAACCCACGAATATCGCAAATTCATTCGTCCGGCGGAACTCTCGAGCTGGTGTCGAGCGACAGGGCTGAAAGTGTGCGAGCAAAGCGGCCTGGTCTATAACCCCGTCACGCGTCGTTACCGGCTTGCTCCGCGCGACGTTTCGGTCAACTATCTGATGCATTGCCGACTGGAGATGCCGTGATGGGCGATACGCCGACGCTGCCCCGCGCCCTGCTCTTCGACCTCGATGGCACCCTGGTCGATACCGCCCCGGACCTTGCCCGGGCGACCAATGCACTGCGAGCCCATCATGGCCTCACCGCCTTGCCCTACCCGGTGATTCGTGCCCAGGTCTCCAACGGCGGCAGCGCGTTGGTCCGACTCGCTCTGGGTCTGGACCACGAGGCCGATGGCCACGCCGAAGCCCGGGCCTTTCTACTCGATGCCTATGGCCGCGACGTTGCCGCCGAGAGTCGGTTGTTCCCTGGTCTGGAAAGCCTGATCGTTGCCTGGTCCGCGCCCCCTCGGGCGTGGGGCATCGTCACCAACAAGCCGCGCGCTTATGCCGAGCCATTGATCGAGGCATTGCAGCTGACCCCGGGAGCCCTGCTGTGTGCCGATGACCTGCCTGTCAGGAAGCCGGCCCCGGAACCACTATGGGAAGCGGCACGTCGCCTCGGGGTCGCGGCCGACGATTGCTGGTATATCGGCGATCACCGGCGCGACATGCAGGCGGCTCGGGCGGCGGGCATGGTGGGCATCGCCGTAGGATATGGCTATCTGGAGGAAAACGACGACATCCATGCCTGGCCGGCAGATGGCTGGTTCGACACCCCCCAGGCACTGGTCCGGGCGCTGCAGGGCGCATGATGACACTGCGCGCCTCCAAGGGGGCGGAGGCACGCACGGGAATCGGTGACGATGGTTCGCGGCCGACGCCCGATCATGCTCCCTCGGGCTGGGCGTCGAAGCGCTCACCGGTGTGGCCGCGGCTGTCGGGGCCCATCAGCCACAGATAGGTCGGCATGATTTCTTCGGGGTTGCGCAGCTTGTCGGGATCCTCGCCAGGATACGCGGTCTTGCGCATCTGTGTGCGGGTGGCGCCGGGGTTGAGGCTGTTGACCCGTATCGTAGTCAGGTTGTCCAACTCGTCGGCCAGCACTTCCATGAAGCCCTCGGTGGCGAACTTGGAAACGGCATAGGCCCCCCAAAAAGCACGCCCTCTACGCCCGACGCTCGAAGACGTGAAGATCACCGACGCATCATTCGCCGCCTTCAGCAGCGGCAACAGCGCCTGGGTCATCCACACCGGGCCATTGAAGTTGACCTGCATCACCTGATCCCAGAGCTCGGGATTGTACTGTTCGAAGGGCGTGATACGGCCCAGCAATCCTGCATTGTGCAAGAGGCCATCGAGACGGCCGAACTCCCTGTCCAGCGTCTCGGCCATGTCATGGAAGTCCTTGAGGGTGGCGCCTTCGAAGTTCAGCGGGAAGATGGCGGGTTGCGGTCCACCGGCAGCCTCGATCTCGTCATAGACCGTTTCCAGCTTGGCGATGGTGCGTCCCAGCAGAATCACCGTTGCGCCATGGCGGGCATAGGCCAGCGCGGCAGCACGGCCAATGCCGTCACCGGCGCCGGTCACCAGAATCACGCGGTCGGCGAGCAGGTCCGCCGGCGCTTGGTAATCGATCTTGCAACTCATCAATGTTCCTTTTGACGACAAAGAACGCTAAAACCCGGACTGATTGAGGAAGTCGTTGGCCAATCCCGCAGCGCTGCTCTCAGGGTAGTCATTGCGCACGCGGGTCAACAATTCCCGGCTGGCATCGGGCTGGCCCTGGCGAGCCCGCAGCAGTCCCAGCTTGTAGAGGGAATCAGGCACCTTGCTGCTCTGCGGGTAATCATTGATCACTCGCTCGAAGGCGCGCGCTGCCGGTTCGAGGTCGGATTGGGCCGAGTACAGCTCACCCAGCCAATAATACCCGTTGGCGGTCAGGGTAGTGTCAGGATAGTTGTTGACAAAGGCCTCGAAGGCCTGAATGGCTGCCGGGAAATTGCGATCCTGGACATGTTGGAAGGCCTGCTGATAGGTGGCCTGGGCATCGGCAGTGGGATTGCCGGGGCCACTCGGCGCCGTAGCCACATCACGGGCGACATCGGCATCTACCTGGCTATCGGGGCTAGGCCTACCGCCTAGGCCGCCGCCGCCTCCACCAGCCATGAAGCGCTCTTCCAGATCGAGATAGCGCTCCTGGGAAAGGCGCCGCAGCTGCTCCACCTGATAGCGCAGCTCTTCGAGCTGGCCACGCAACTGTTGGATTTCCTGTTGATTTTCCTGCAGCTGATTGAAGAGGATCAGGTTGCCACCGGCCTCTTCGCGAGCTTCGGTTTGTTCGTAGAAGCTTCGCGGCTGTGCCGTGAGGTCTTCCACTACGGGGGCGGCCCATACGGACAACGGGAGCACCAAGGCTCCCGCGCCGCACAGTCCTTTCAGACTGCGTTTCATGCTTCACTCCATCGGAGCCTAGTCACACGGTTCTCAGTAAGAGAATACCACACGACGGTTTTGCGCGTAGGCGTCTTCGCCATTACCACGGACGGCGGGACGCTCTTCGCCATAGCTGACGATCTCGAACTGTGACGGCGACACACCCTGTACGGTCAGGAAGCGCTCGACGGCCTTGGCCCGGCGCTCGCTCAACGCCATGTTGTATTCCCGGGTGCCGCGCTCATCGGTGTGCCCCTCCAGCACCACAGTGACATTGCCGTTGCTGCGCAGATATTGCGCATGGGCGGTCAATACCGACTGGAATTCGCTGCGAATCTGGTCGCTGTCAAAATCGAAATAGATGGTGCGCACATCGGGAATGCGGCCCTGCTGCCCGGCCTGCATGCCGGCGCCGCCCTGCTGACCGGAAGTCATGCCCTGGCCGCTCATGCTGCCAGTGCCGATGCCGTTGCCTGCGGTGCCATCCATGGCCCCATCCTGGGTACCGCCGCTGCTGGAACAGCCGGCCACGAAAGCGAGGGACAGGGCGACTGCCAGGCTCTTGGCGTACGGTTTGAATTGCATTGTCAACTCCTTGCTAGGATTGAATGACACGGGTCGTCGAATGACATTAGTTCAAGAACGGTGACCACGCGGGTTCGCGCACATCACCCTGTGCCGCGGGCAGCAGGAACGAGGCTCTGCCGTCTGCCGACACCGCTCCCAGCACTCCCCTGTTTCCCTGCTGGGTAGCGAAGATTACCATGCTGCCATTGGGCGCGACACTGGGCGATTCGTCCTGGCTTGAGTCGGTCAGAGTCACCAGGCGATCGGTCTCCAGATCCTGTTTGGCAACCTGATAACCATTGTTGCTACGGTGGATCAGAAACAGCGATTCACCGTCAGGAGAATACCGCCCACGCGAATTGTAATTGCCGGTAAAGGTTATGCGTTCCGCCTGCCCGCTGGCAATATCGTAGCGGTATAATTGTGGCCCACCACTGCGGTCGGAGGTGAAGACGAGGCTGTTACCGTCCGGCGACCAGCTGGGTTCGGTATCGATGGCATCGTTATTGGTCAGGCGCTGGAAGTTGCGGCCAGCGATATCCATCACATAGATTTCCGGCTGCCCATCCTTGGATAGTGACATCGCCAGTTTGCGGCCATCCGGCGACCAGGCCGGCGCGCCATTGATGCCAGGGAATGACGTTGCCCGGATGCGCTGGCTCGAGGCCAGGTCCTGGATGTAGATCGCCGGACGTTCGGTTTCGAAGGACACGTAAGCCAGTTTGTCCCCATCCGGCGACCAGGCCGGCGATAGAATAGGCTCTCCGGACGTCAGGATTTCCTGACTGTTGCGGCCATCGGCATCGGCTACATAGAGGCCATAGCGGATGTTGTCACCGCTTCCCTGGGACGTCACGTAGGCGATCTTGGTGGAGAAGGCACCACGTATGCCGGTAATCGCCTCGTAGATCTTGTCGCTGATGAGATGCGCCGCACTGCGTAGCTGGTCAGGGTTCGTGGTGATGTACTCGCCGAGCATGCGCCGCTCGCCATAGACGTCCAGCAACTCGTACTGGACCTGGTAACCGGGGCCTTCCTGAGTGACTTGCCCCACGACCAGATAGTCGCTGTCTACGGCCCGCCAGTCACGGTAGTTGACGTTGGCGCTGCTGTTGGGGCGAGAAATCAGCGAATTTCGCGCTAGCGGCTCGAATTGACCGCTGCGTTCGAGGTCGTCGCTGATCACCTGGGCGACGTCCTCGGGCAATGAGATTCCGCCTTCGGCAGCGAAAGGTACGATGGCAATGGGTGTGGCACGGTCGCTGCCACGGGTAATCTCGATGGTCAGGTCGGCCTGGGCCTGAACACCGATCATCATCAGCATCACGCCCAGCCATAGGGTCACATAACGTTTCATCAGCGGACATCCCCCGGTTGGAATCTCAAATTGAATTGACGGAATTCACGTTGCGTGGTGACGGGCAAACGCCTCAGCTCCGAGAACGGTTCCGCTCGCTGTACCGCTTGTAGTGCGGATTGGTCAAAGGCACTGTTACCACTGCTTTGGCTGATGGTGGCATCGAGCAGTTCACCCGAGGGGCCAAGCCGGACCGAGATCACTGCCAGCACACCGTCGGTGCTGCCTGGCGGAATCGACCAGGACTGTTCCACTGCCTGCCTGACCAGGTTGATAAAGCCATTGGCCGCTTCTTGCCCCTGGGCAGCATTGGCCACCGACTCTCCCGCAATGGCTTGTTCGAGGCTTTGATTGGCAGCAGCTTCGGCGGCACGCTGGGCGGCTTCCGCCTGACGTTGACGCTCGGCTTCCGCCTGGCGCTGGCGCTCGGCCTCCTCCGCCTGACGTTGACGCTCGGCTTCCGCCTGACGCTGGCGCTCGGCCTCCTCCGCCTGACGTTGACGCTCGGCTTCCGCCTGGCGCTGGCGCTCGGCTTCCGCCTGACGTTGACGCTCGGCTTCCGCCTGGCGCTGGCGCTCGGCCTCCTCCGCCTGACGTTGACGCTCGGCCTCCTCCGCCTGACGTTGACGCTCGGCTTCCGCCTGGCGCTGGCGCTCGGCTTCCGCCTGACGTTGACGCTCGGCTTCCGCCTGACGTTGGCGCTCGGCCTCCTCTGCCTGACGTTGACGCTCGGCTTCCGCCTGACGCTGGCGCTCGGCCTCCTCCGCCTGACGTTGGCGCTCGGCCTCCTCCGCCTGACGTTGGCGCTCGGCTTCCGCCTGGCGCTCGGCCTCTTCCTGCTGGCGACGCTGGGCCTGCTGCTCGGCTTCCTCGGCACGGCGTTGTGCTTCGGCTTCGGCCTGTTGACGTGCGGCTTCCCGCTCGCGCTGGGCGGCTTCCCGCTCGGCTTCCCGCTCGGCTTCTGCCTGGGCGCGCTGTTCCTCGGCGCGGCGCTCAGCCTCTGCCTGTTCGGCTGCCTGACGTTCGGCCTCTTCGGCCCGGCGAGCGGCCGCTCGCTCACGGGCTTCCTGGGCGCGTTGTGCCTGGTCGGTAGTGGTTTCGGTACTGACCAACGTCGCCTGAACGATCGACGACGAGGTCGGCTCGGGCTCCCCCGTCGGCAGGCTGATCGTACTCAGTATCACCATCAACACATGCAGTCCGATGGCGAGTACCGTCGGCAGGACATAGCCTACACGCCGATCGTGTCTGGCCATGACGAATCCTCAAGTCTCACTGGAATCACGGGTGGGCGGCTCGGAAATCAGCCCGACATTCGCGACACCGGACATCTGCAGGGTGCTCATCAGGGTGACGACCTGGCCATAGGAGGCGTTGCGATCGCCGCGCACCATCACCGGCGTATCCGGACGCCGGTCAAGGATGGTGATCACACGATCGGCGATGTCATCCAGCGATACCGGGGACTCCTCATCGCCCACCGAAATGTAGTACTGACCATCGCGATCCACCGAGACCACGATAGGTTCGCGGTCCTCCACATCCTCGATGGGTTCGGAACTCACCTGCGGCAGATCGACCTGCACTCCCTGGGTCAGCATCGGCGCCGTGATCATGAAGATCACCAGCAGTACCAGCATCACGTCGATGAAGGGCACCACATTGATTTCGCCCATTGGCTTACGGCTGCCGCCGCGATGGAACGGTCCATGCGTCATCATTGTTCCCCCTCAGGCCGCGTCACTGTCAGCACGACCTTGCAGGTTACGGTGCAGTATCGAATGGAATTCCTCGGCGAAATCTTCGTACTTGCCCAGCAACTTGTTGGATTCAGACGACAGCCGGTTATAGAAGATGACCGCCGGGATGGCCGCGAACAACCCCATGGCGGTCGCGATCAGGGCTTCGGCGATCCAGGGAGCCACCGTGGATAGCGTGGCTTGTTGCGCCAGGGACAGGCTCTGGAAGGAGCCCATGATGCCCCACACGGTACCGAAAAGGCCGATATAGGGGCTGGCCGATGCCACGGTGGCAAGGAATACCAGGTGCATGTTCAGGCGCTCTTCCTCACGCGACCAGGCAACTCGCATGCTGCGCTGCACACCGTCGAGAATCGCCTGTGGGCTGCGGGTCTTGGGCAGCAAGCGGTTGAACTCGCGGAAACCAGCCCGGAAGACATGCTCGGCACCGACGGTTTCCTGTTCGGAGGGAGTCTCGCGGTAGAGTTCATTCAGGTCGACGCCGGACCAGAAACGCTCTTCGAAGACTTGATGAGCCTTTCTGGCACGACGGATCACGAAGCTGCGCTGAAAAATCACGATCCAGGAGATGATCGAGCCCACCAACAGTATCAGCATGACGAGCTGCACGATGAAACTGGCGTTCACGATCAGATGGGGAATGGACATGGGGTCGTTCACGGGCATCCTCGTCTGTCTTGCAAATTAACCATTGAAAGCCGCGGCGAGCGCCGACGGCCAGCGTGTTGGCTTGAGCCGGGTCGCATCCAGGCAGGCGATGTCGACCTTGGCATCACAAAGGGGTTCCCCGCGACACGTGACTTCCTGGCGAAAACTCAGCCGGCAGGAGGTATGCGTTTCGACGTCGGCGCTGACCAGCAGGCTATCGTCGAGGCGGGCGGGCTTGGCAAAGCGACATTCCAGACGGTGCACGACCAACTGGATGCCGGCCTCGAGCAGTTCGCGTTGCGTGATCCCGAACCGTCGGAGCCATTCACTGCGTGCCCGCTCCATGTACTTGAGATAGTTCACGTAGTAGACGATGCCTCCCGCATCGGTGTCTTCGATATAGACGGTTACCGGCCATCGGAAGCCCTGCATCACGTCGCCCCATCGCTCGTTTGCGGCACGCTGTCGTCCGCCGCCAATCCGAAGTGCAGATAGGCCGAGCGAGTGACGACTCGTCCCCGCGCGGTACGCATCATGAAACCCTGCTGAATCAGGTAGGGTTCGATGACGTCCTCGATGGTGTCGCGCTCTTCGCTGATCGCGGCGGCCAGTGAATCGACGCCCACCGGCCCGCCATCGAACTTCTCGATCATCGCCAGCAACAGGCGACGGTCCATGTGATCGAGGCCATGGCGATCGACATGCAGCATGTTCAAGGCGCGGTCGGCGATCTCGGCATCGAGGCGACCGTCACCGCGCACCTCGGCGAAGTCGCGTACACGACGCAGCAGGCGATTGGCGATGCGCGGCGTGCCGCGTGCGCGGCGAGCGATCTCGGTCGCCCCATCGCGGTCGGCTTCGACTCCCAGGAGGCGAGCGGAACGTGCGACGATTTCGGTCAACTCTTCGATACTGTAGAACTCCAGGCGCTGGACGATGCCGAAGCGATCACGCAGCGGCGAGGTCAACAATCCCGCGCGGGTCGTGGCGCCTACCAGAGTGAAACGCGGCAGATCGAGCTTGATGGAGCGAGCCGCCGGCCCTTCACCGATGACGATGTCGAGCTGGAAGTCTTCCATGGCGGGATACAGCACTTCCTCCACCACCGGCGACAGGCGATGTATCTCATCGATGAACAGCACGTCGCCGGGCTGCAGGTTGGTGAGCATGGCAGCCAAGTCGCCGGCACGCTCGAGCACCGGTCCGGAAGTCGACTTGATGTCCACCTCCATCTCGGTGGCGATGATGTTGGCGAGTGTCGTCTTGCCCAGTCCTGGTGGTCCGAACACCAGGGTATGATCGAGGCTCTCGTCGCGTCCACGAGCCGCGGTGATGAAAATATCCAGCTGCTCACGCACCCCGGCCTGACCGATATAGTCCGTCAGTCGGCGTGGGCGAATGGCATGATCGACTCGCACCTCGCCGTCTTGCGGCTGGGCGGCGATCAGTCGATCACTTTCGATCATGGGGCATTCCCTTCATCGACATGTGCCTCTGCTTTCGTCCATGTCAGCCTGCCAGCTTGCGGGCCAGCGCAGCCTTGATCAAGGCCTCGGTAGACAGTCCCGCGTCCAGTCCGGACAGCATCCGTGTGGCTTCCGTCGGCTTGTAACCCAGCGATACCAGTGCCGCCTCGGCGTCAGCCAGCGGGTTCGCGCTCGGAGCCACGGCGCTGGCACCCTGTTCGGTCAGGCCATCCAGCGTGTCGCGCGTCCAGTGCGGGAAGCGGTCACGCATCTCGATGATCAGGCGCTCAGCGGTCTTCTTGCCGACACCGGGCAACCGGGTCAGTGCCTTGACATCGTCGTCCATGACACAGCGGATGAACTGCTCCTCTTCCATGCCGGACAGGATCGCCAGGGCCAGCTTGGGGCCGACGCCATTGACCTTGATCAAGGCGCGAAACAGGGCACGCTCCTGCTCACGGCCAAAACCGTAAAGCAGGTGCGCATCCTCGCGCACCGTCAGGTGAGTGAAGACCTGCACCGTCTCGCCGGGGCCGGGCAGCGCCACCAGGGTGTTCATGGACGCTTCGAGTTCGTAACCGACACCGGCCACATCGATGACCAGCCAGGGAGGATGTTTCTCCAGCAGAGTGCCGCGCAGGCGTCCTATCATGGGTATCGCACGATCCAGTGAATGGTTGCAGGCCACTATACTCATCGCCCAAGCGACTGGCCAGAGCTTATCTCAAACGCTGTTTGATAACCTTGTCGAGCAGGATGACCAATGCCCGTCAGCTGGGACGGAAATCCCGCCAGCGTTTGGCCTTGCCCTGCCCGCCTCGCCGACCGCCGTAGCTGCCGGTGCGCACCAACCCCAGTCGCGCATGAGCATGGGTCAAGGCGATGGCCAAGGCATCGGCGGCATCGGCCTGAGGGGTGCCGTCGAGGCCCAGGATGGCGGTGACCATATGCTGGACCTGATGCTTGTCGGCATTCCCGGTACCGGTCACCGCCTGCTTGATCTGGCGAGGCCCGTACTCGCTGACCGGCAAGCCATGATTGGCGGCGCACACGATGGCCGTCCCCCGGGCCTGACCCAGTTTCAGCGCCGAGTCGGCATTGTTGGCCATGAAGACCTGCTCGATGGCGAATTCCCCCGGCCGATGCACGGCAATCAACTCGCTGATGCCGGCATACACCTGGGCGAGCTTCTGGGCCAGGTCATCGGCCTGAATGCGAATACAGCCGCTGGCCACATAGGTCGGTTTGACGTCGCTGACATCGATGACGCCGTAGCCGGTAAGCCGCGAACCGGGATCGATGCCGAGGATCAACATCGGCGCCTCGTCTTACTCCAACTGCTCGAGGACATCATCAGCGAAATCGGCGTTGGAATAGACATTTTGCACATCGTCGAGGTCCTCGAGCATGTCGAACAGCTTGGTGATCTTCTGCGCCAGTTCGATATCGTTGATGGGCGTGTAGTTGTCCGGGTATAACCCCACCTCGCTGGACAGAGGCTCGATGCCAGCAGTGGCCAGGGTATCCTTGACGGCGCCGAAGCTCTCCGGGGTGGTGACGATTTCAAGCGTCCCATCCGGCTGACTCACGATATCCTCGGGCTCTGCCTCGAGCGTCGCCTCGATGGCAGCCTCTTCGCTAATACCTTCCGGCAACAGCACACGGCCCTGCTTATGAAACATGAAGGCCACCGAGCCGGGGGTCCCCAGGTTGCCGCCGTTCTTGGAGAAGGCATGGCGGACTTCCGATACGGTGCGATTGCGGTTGTCCGTCAGGCATTCGACCAGCACCGCCACGCCTTCGGGGCCGTAGCCCTCGTAGACGATTTCTTCCATGCTGTCGGCGTCGGCGTTGCCGGCCCCACGATCGATGGCGCGCTGGATGGTGTCCTTGGTCATGTTGTTGGCCAGCGCCTTGTCGATCGCCGCGCGCAGGCGAGGATTGTCGGCCGGCTCACCACCGCCGTGGCGAGCGGCTACGGTCAGCTCGCGAATCAGCTTGGTGAAGATCTTGCCGCGCTTGGCATCCTGGGCCGCCTTGCGATGCTTGATGTTGGCCCATTTACTATGACCTGCCATAAAAACACTCCCGTCATACGCTGCCGGCGCCCTAGGGCGCCGGCAGCATGGTTGACTTGGCAACGTCGCGTCCGTCTCCGCCGGTGCCTTACTCGCCGGCCGTCTCGGTCTTGGCCTTGTGGCGCAAACGGATATTGAGCTCCTTGAGCTGCTCGCCGGAGACGTCGCCCGGGGCGTCGGTCATCAGGCAGGCAGCGCTCTGAGTCTTGGGGAAGGCGATGACTTCGCGGATGGTACGGGCACCGCTCATCAGCATCACCAAACGGTCGAGGCCGAAGGCCAGGCCTCCATGAGGCGGCGCGCCGTACTTCAGGGCCTCGAGCAGGAAGCCGAACTTCTCGTTGGCTTCGCTCTCGTCGATCCCCAGGACTTCGAGCACCGCACGTTGCATGGCCTGATCGTGGATACGGATCGACCCGCCACCGAGCTCGGTGCCGTTCAGGACCATGTCATAGGCACGCGAGAGTGCCTCGATGGGGTTGGCCTTGAGCGTTTCGACGTCGCAGGAAGGTGCCGTGAAGGGGTGGTGCAATGCCTGCATGCGGGCACTGCCATCGTCCTCGAACATCGGGAAATCGACGACCCACAGGGGTGCCCACTCTGTTGTATAGAGGTCGAGGTCCTCGCCCAGTTTGACGCGTAGCGCCCCCAAGGCCTCGTTGACGACCCGCGCCTTGTCGGCACCGAAAAAGATGATATCGCCATCGCGGGCATCGACACGATCGAGGAGCCGTTCGACAACATTCTCCATGAACTTGACGATCGGCGACTGCAAGCCCTCCAAGCCCTTGGCGCGCTCGTTGACCTTGATCCAGGCCAACCCCTTGGCGCCATAGATGCCGACGAACTTGGTGTAGTCGTCGATCTCCTTGCGCGACAGCTTGGCCCCACCCGAGACCTTGAGCGCGGCAACGCGACCGTCGCTGGCCTGGGCCGGTCCGGAGAATACCTTGAAGTCGACCTCCTTCATCAGGTCGTCGATCCCCACCAGTTCCAGCGGGATACGCAGGTCGGGCTTGTCGGAACCATAACGCTCCATGGCTTCAGCGTAGGGCATGCGCGGAAAATCCGGCAGTTCGACTTCGAGCACGTCCCGGAACAGGCTGCGAATCATCGATTCGGTGATGCCCATGATGTCGTCTTCTTCGACGAAGGACGCCTCGAGGTCGATCTGGGTGAACTCCGGCTGGCGGTCGGCACGCAGATCCTCGTCGCGGAAGCACTTGGCGATCTGGTAGTAGCGGTCGAAGCCCGACACCATCAGCAACTGCTTGAACAGCTGCGGCGACTGCGGTAGAGCGAAGAAACTGCCGGCATGGGTCCGGCTGGGCACCAGGTAGTCACGAGCCCCTTCCGGCGTGGCACGCGTCAGGATCGGTGTCTCGATATCCAGGAATCCCTGGCTTTCGAGGAACGCCCTTACGCTGTGCGAAATCCGCGAACGCAGACGCAGCTTGTCGATCATTTCCGGACGACGCAGGTCGATATAGCGGTACTTGAGACGCACCTCCTCGCCGACCTTGCCATGCTCATCGAGCTGGAACGGTGGGGTTGCGGCGATGTTGAGGATCTCGACGTCCTTGGCCAGCACCTCGATCATGCCGGTCGGCATGTTGGGATTCTGGGTCCCTTCCGGACGCAGGCGAATACGCCCCTGAATGCGCAGCACGAATTCGTTGCGTGCCCGGTCGGCATTGGCGAAAGCCTCGGCGGTATCGGGGTCGACCACGACCTGAGCGATGCCGTCACGGTCACGCAGGTCGAGAAAGATCACCCCGCCATGGTCACGGCGGCGGTGCACCCAGCCGCACAGTGTGACCTGCTGGTCCACCAGAGTTTCGTTGAGCTGGCCGCAATAATGGCTGCGCATGTCAAATCCTGTTCTGTTGCGTTGTCTGAAATTCGTCGTGGTCGGAGCGACCGGCATCGACGCCGGTCTGACTCTCAAGCGGAGGCTGCCGTGCCGCTTTTGTCGGATGCCTTGGGCGCGACGCTATCCTTGGCGCCATCCCCGGCCAGGTTCTTCTTGCTGCCCGACTTGAAATCGGTCTCATACCAGCCACCGCCGGCCAGGCGAAAACCGGCGGCCGACACCAGGCGTGACAGCTCGGCGGCGTCACAGCTCGGGCAATCGGTCAGCGGCGCGGCACTGATCTTCTGCAGTTTTTCCAGACGATGGCCACAGGCCTTGCACTCATATTCATAGATCGGCATGGTTTTCATCACCCTCGGATACGAAAACGCCTGTAATAACGTGATAGCAGATGCATCACGCAGACTCTGACTGGCAACTGGCAATATGTGGCCACTCGTCGTACTTTCCAAGCTGAACCTGAAAGCCCAGTATTATAGCGTGTTGCGCCCCCCGGCGGGCAAGTTGGCGCTTGCGATGCCATGAAATAAGGAACCCTGATCATGAAAGCCGTGATTCTCGATGCCGCCAGTCTCGGTGATGATATCGATCTCTCACCCTTGCGTGAGCAGGTCGAGACTCTGGAGGTCCACGCCACGACCGCGCCAGAGGAACGCCTCGCGCGCCTCTCCGGCACCCAGGTCGCCATCGTCAACAAGGTGGTGCTGGACGCCGAGGTACTCAAGGCGCTGCCCGACCTCGAGCTGATCTGCGTGCTGGCCACTGGAACCAACAATATCGACATGGATGCCGCCGAACGTCTCGGCATCGCGGTCAGGAATGTTACCGCCTACGGTACTCAAAGCGTGGCGCAGCACACTCTGATGCTGATGCTGGCCCTCGCCAACCGCTTGCCGCTGTACCAGCGTGACGTGGCCGCCGGGCGCTGGGGAGAGAGCGCCTTCTTCTGCCTCATGGACCACCGCACCCTGCAACTCGCCGGCAAGCAGTTGGTGATCGTCGGCCAGGGAGCGCTGGGACAGCAAGTGGCGACACTGGCCGATGCCTTCGGAATGCGCGTCAGCTTCACCGCCCGCCCCGGCAATGAAGCCAATGACCGCCGCCCTGCGCTCGCCGAGGTGGCGGCAGATGCCGACATCGTCAGCCTGCACTGCCCACTGACGGCAGACACCCGACACCTCATCGATGCCGCCATGCTGGCTCGCATGAAGTCCGATGCACTGTTGATCAACTGTGCTCGTGGCGGAATCATCGACGAATCGGCGGCACTGGAAGCCCTGCGTAGTGGGCATCTGGGCGGGCTGGGTGTCGACACCCTGCCCGTGGAACCGCCCCGCGAAGGCCATCCCTTGATTGCAGCGCTCGCGGAGCCGCTCAATCTGATCGTCACTCCCCACAATGCCTGGATCACTCCCGAGGCACGCGCCAACGTGGTCCGTCTTACCAGCGACAATCTGCGTCGATGGAGAGACCAGAACGAGCAAGGCTGATGCCATCGAGACAATGCCCCTATCCGGCTTCAGGAGAACCCATGTTGTACAACTTCGGTTCGATCAATATCGATCATGTCTACCGGGTGGCGCATCTCGTGCGCCCCGGTGAAACCCTGGCCAGTTCGAGCTATCGCCAGGCACTCGGTGGCAAAGGGGCCAACCAGTCGTTGGCCATGGTGCGAGCCGGGGGCCGTGTCTGTCATTGGGGACGGCTCTGCAACGCCGACCGCTGGGTGCTGGATACCTTGTCCGCTGCCGGCGTTGATACCGCTAGTGTCGAGCTGACCGACGATCCCAGTGGTCATGCCCTGATCCAGGTCGATGACAGCGGCGAGAATGCCATCATTCTGTTCCCGGGAGCCAATCACGGTTTCGATGCCGCACGGATAGACGCCCTGATCGGCCAAGCCAGCGAGGGCGACTGGCTGTTGCTGCAGAACGAATGCAACGCTTTGTCGCGTGCCATGACCCGGGCACGGGAACGTGGCATGTCCATCGCCTTCAACCCGGCCCCCATGTCGGATGAAGTGAGACAACTGCCCCTGGAAACGTGCCAATTGCTGTTCGTCAATCGCGGTGAAGCCGCGGCCTTGGCCGGGCTCGACGCACAGAGTCCTTGCGAGGCTCTGCTCGATGCCTTGCATCGTCAACTGCCGACGGTCGAGGTCGTGCTGACCATGGGGGACGAAGGCGTCTGCTACCAGCATGGCCAACAGCGTCTGCGGCTGCCCGCCCACCGTGTCGAGGCCATCGATACCACGGCCGCCGGCGACACCTTCATCGGCTATTTCATGGCCGCTCGTCAGCACGGTCACGATGTCGAACGGTGCCTGCGCCAGGCCAGTGCGGCATCGGCACTGTGCGTGCAGCGAGCCGGTGCGGCGCCGAGCATTCCGGTATTCAGCGATGTCGAGGCGACCACTCGCGACTGGCCGTCACTGGAATTGACGTCATACTGAGAAAGGAAGGAAATCTCATGAACCATCCAATCATCTTCGATACCGATCCGGGCGTCGACGACGCCCAGGCCATCGCCATTGCCCTCGCCCATCCCGATATCGAGCTGCTGGGCCTGACCACCACCTACGGCAATGTGGACATCGCCACCGCCACTCACAATGCCTTGTTACTCAGCGAGCTGGCCGGTCAGCGAATCCCTGTTGCCCAAGGGGCGGCCGGCCCACTGGTCAAGACCAAGTACCCCGCTCCAGCCTTCATCCACGGTGAAAATGGCCTGGGCAATATCGAACTGCCACCGGTCAAGGGGCAGGCCGAGGCGACGAGTGCCGCCCAATTCATCATCGACCAGGTCAATGCCCGTCCGGGCGAGATCAGCCTGGTCGCTGTCGGCCCCCTGGGTAACCTGGCCGCTGCGCTGCAGCTCGATCCCGGCATCGTCGACAAGGTCAAGCAGGTCGTGATCATGGGCGGTTCGATCAAGGAAGGCGGCAATGTCACACCGGTGGCCGAAGCCAATATCTTCAACGACCCACATGCCGCTTTCCGAGTGCTGACCGCCGGTTGGCCACTGACCATGGTGGGGCTGGATGCAACCCATCGCTGCGTGCTGCGGCCTGCTGACATGGACATCATCGCTGTCGGCCAGGGGCGTCTGGGGGACATACTGGCCGGCAGCTACGCATTCTACAGCGACTTCTATCGGGGAGCCCTGGGCATCGATGGCTGCTGCCCGCATGATAGCTGCGCGCTGGCCTGGCTACTCAAGCCCGAGCTGTTCACCACCGCACGCGGCCATCTCATGGTCGTTACCGAGGGGGATGCCGAAGGGCAGACAATCTTTGCTCCCGAGGGGCGACCCTTCATCGATGCCCGCTGGTCACGAACGCCGCTGGTTGACGTTTGTACCGGGGCGGATGGCAAGGCGGTCGTGGAATGGATCGTCGAGACGCTCAAGTAGCGTCACACGATCGATGGCGGCAAGGCCGTCGGGGTGGTCGGCAGACTAGAGAGTGAGAAAGGTATCGTGATCGCGCCACTCGACACCCTCCAGTTCGACATGCGTGACCCGGGCGTCGGGCGGGCCCTGCCATAGCCACTGGGTCACGCTGTTGACGGCCTCCCCCTCGCCGCACAGCAGCACTTCCACGCGCCCATCGGGCAGGTTCCTGGCATGGCCGGTCACGTGGGCCTTGAGTGCCTGCTCCTGGGTCGCGCGACGAAACCACACCCCTTGCACCCTGCCCGACACCAGCGCCCTCACACAGCATTTCGACATCGTGACCTCCGTTCACTTGTGCCGCTGTTCTAGTTCTAGCAGCTTGCTCGCTCGCCGACCAAACCGAGCACTGGCAAGAACGCTCCTGAAGTGTTCTAGTCTAGATAGTGGAAGCCACAAGCTTCCTCTCTAGACGGTCACGGTCCCACCCGACCCGACCGAACAACAACGATCCTCATAAGGGAAATTACCATGCATGTCTTCCAGCATCCGGAATTCGACCAACACGAGCAAGTCGTCTTCGGTAGCGATACCGCCAGTGGCCTGCAAGCCATCATTGCCATTCACAATACGCATCGCGGACCGGCCCTGGGGGGATTGCGCATCTACCCCTATGCCAGCGAAGACGATGCCCTGACCGATGTGCTGCGCCTGTCGCGTGGCATGACCTACAAGTCGGCGCTGGCCAATCTCCCTCTGGGGGGAGGCAAAGCCGTCATCATTGCCGATCCCCGGCGCCATAAGACCCCTGCCCTGCTCGAGGCCATGGGACGCCTGGTCGACTCCCTGGGCGGACACTACATCACCGCGGAGGATTCCGGCTCCGACGAGGCGGACATGCAAGTGATCGCCAGGCGGACCGCGCATGTTGTTGGCCTGCGCAGAACCGCCAACGAGTCAGGAGACCCGTCCCCCTTCACCGCCCGCGGCGTGTTCTGCGCCTTACGCTGCGCCGTCCGTCACGGCCTCGGACGCTCTCAGTTGGATGGCGTGCGGGTCGCGATCCAGGGAGTAGGTCATGTCGGCGCTCACTTGGCCCGCGAGCTGCATGCCGCCGGTGCTCAGCTGGTCATCAGCGATGTGAATGGGCCGGTCGTATCACGCCTGGCCGAGGAGCTCGGCGCCAAGGTCCTGCCACCGCAAGCCATCTTCGATGCCGACGTGGACGTCTTCGCCCCTTGCGCACTGGGAGCGGTGATCGATGAGAAGGTCTGTGAGCGGCTGCAAGCCAAGGTCGTCGCCGGCGCAGCCAACAATCAGCTCGCCAGCCCGGCCGCGGGGCAACGGCTACATGAGCGCGGGATTCTCTACGCCCCGGATTATGTCGCCAACGCCGGGGGTGTGATCGAGGTTGCCTGGCAGCGTCGTGACGATTATCGCCGCGATGCCGTGATGGCCCACATCGACAGGATCGAAGCGACCCTGGACGAGATCTTCCAACGGGCTCGGCGTGAACGGACCCGCCCGGAAGAAGTCGCCGACCGGATCGCCGAAGAACGCTTCAAGCCACAGGCACACTGTGCTGCCTAGATGGTGGTTGCCTGCGCCTCGTGGAGGCGCAGGTATCGCTCGGCCTAGGCTAGGTATCGGTCAACAGCTCACGCTTGACCAGCACTGCAGAGTTGCGCGGCACGATAGCCAGCCCCCGACCCAACAAGTGGCACTTGGTGAAAGCCGCGCCGAACAGCAGAATCAGAGACGAGTAGTAGACCCATAGCAGAATCAGCACGACCGAACCGGCCGCCCCATAGGTGGAAGCCGTCGCGGTATAGGCCAGGTAAGCGGCGATGGCATAGCGCCCCAAGGCGAACAGCAATGCCGTGACGACGGCGCCGACCAGCACATCTCTCCAATGCAACACCACGTCGGGTAACACCTTGAAGATGGTGGCGAAAAGCACCGCGATCACCGCCAGCGAGATCAGAAATTCGGCGCCACCCGCCAGCAAGCCGATGAAGGGCAACAAGCCTTCGGCATGGTGCAGTATGGCTCGCAGAACCACCCCGAATACCAGTGAGACGAGCAGAATGAAGCCGATCGATAGCACGACAGTCAGCGATAGCAGACGATTCTTGAGAAAGATCAGTAGGCTGTTGCCGCTGGGCTTGGCGGTCACTCCCCATATGGTGTTGAGCGAAAACTGCATCTGTGCAAATACCGTGGTTGCCCCTAGCAGCAAGGCACCGATCCCCATCAGCGACGGCAGGAGCCCCGACTCCTCGATCCGCGACTGGGCCACGGCATGTTCGATAGCCGTGGCTGCCTCCCGTCCCATGGTGTCCTGAAGCTGCGCCACGACCTGGCCCTGCGCAGCGTCTTCTCCCATTACTATGCCGATTACCGTCACCGCAATGATCACCGTCGGCGCCAGGGAAAACAGGGTATAAAACGCCAGCGAACCGGCGTAGCTGAAGGCATTGCGCTCGATCCACAGGCGCATGGCGTCGCGTGTGATACGCCACCAGAAGAGGGTTGTATCCTTGATCACGAGTGCTCCCTAGTCATGTCACAAGACGTATGCAGCATAACAGTTCGCGCAATTAATCAAGCGTTTACTGTCAAAGCTGCATTGCAGCGAGAAGTCTTGCCGCGGATAATGACTCACGACCTGCCGCCGATCCATCGTCATTCGCAATGCCGGGAGTCCCCATGGCGTCACCGCCACCACCCTCGCCCACTCAGCCCCCCGACTTCGACTGCCTGGTCTTCATTGGGCGATTTCAGCCGCCCCACCTGGGGCACCTGGCGGTGATCCATGAGGCCTTGAAACGAGCGCGTCAGGTCATCGTGCTGGTGGGATCGGCCTGGCAGGCTCGCTCATTGCGCAATCCTTGGCGCTTCGAAGAGCGCTTGTCGATGCTGAGGAGCTGCTTCGACGACGAGGATAACCGGCGCCTGGAGATCGAACCGCTGCTGGACGCCCTCTACAACAACGATGTCTGGGTGCGTGATGTGCAACGCAAGGTCCGCGACATCGCCAGCCCCAGCCACGGCAAACTGCCGCGTATCGGCCTGATCGGCGCCAGTCGCGGACAATCGAGTTATTACCTTAGCCTGTTTCCGCAATGGGAGTCGGTCAGTGTTCCACTGGTCGAGGGGATTTCTGCCAGCCAGATTCGCGAGCGACTCTTCCGCTCACCCTCTTCGTCGAACGATTACCTGTCGACCGGTGCGGCCCATGACTTGCCGCCCAGCGTGCACCAGGCCCTGCGCGACTTCGATGCCAGTGATGCCTGGCAGCGGCTGCAGGAGGAACAGCGGCTGCTGAACCAGTATCGCCAGGCCTGGGCCGATGCGCCCTACCCTCCGATCTTCGTCACCGTCAACGCCGTCGTGGTGCAATCCGGTCATGTGTTGCTGGTCAAGCGAACGGCGGCTCCCGGCAAGGGGCTGCTGGCCTTGCCCGGGGGGTTCATCAACTCGCACGAGCGACTGCTGGATGCCTGTCTGCGCGAACTCCGCGAGCGCGTTCGGCTTAAAGTGCCCGAGCCGGTACTGAAGGGATCGTTGCGCGGGCAGCGTCTGTTCGACGAGCCGCATCGAAGCTGGCGTGGCCGAACCCTGGCGGAAGCCTTCTACTTCGCGCTGCGTCCCGAACAACAACTCCCCCAGCTCAAACCGACCAAGGGGGGCGAGCATGCACGCTGGGTGGCGCTGGCCGACCTGGAACCGGAGACGCTGTTCGAGGACCACTTCTTCATCATCCAGAATTTCCTGGGCTTGCCGGCCGACTTCAGCGGAGCCTGATGACTGTTGGGATGCCTCGTTCCGTGACCATCGTTCCCTGCCGGTCAAGGATTTCGACGGGATCACGCCTGAAGGAAATCGCGTGGTAGCTTCATCATCTGCCGCCAGAGTTTCTCCACGCCGGGTTTGTGGACCAGTGAGCAGCGATACAGACGAATCTCCAACGGCACGTCCCAGGCACTGTCTGCTGCCCGGACCAGACGGCCACTGGCCAATTCCTCGCGGATGCAGAAATCGGGGATCCAGGCCATACCCACCCCCTGCAGCATCATGCCCTTCAAGCCCTCGGCCATGGCGGTTTCGTAAACGGTGCGCAGGCGCAATCGCAAGGGGTCGTTCTTGAGCAACATGCGCACGCTGCGGCCGAGAAAGGCGCCCTGGGTGTAGGCCAGGTAGGGAATCGGCTCGCTACCCGCCAGCGGGAACCGCGGCTCCCCCTGTTCGTCGGGCAGGCAGACTGGAATCATCTTGACCTGACCGATCGAAAAGGACGGAAAGGCCTCGGAGTCGAGCTGCATACTGGCGTAGGGGTCGTAATAGCCGAGCATCAGATCGCAGTTGCCTTCGCGTAGCACATGAATGGCATCGCCGACATTCATCGCCACCAGCCGTGTGGGCAGTTCCCCCAGCCCCTGCTGCAGACGCGAGATCCACTGCGGGTAGAAGGCCAAGGCCAGGGAATGGGCCGCGACGATGTCGAGTGCCTCATTGGCCATCGACAGGCCACGCAGATGGCCGAGGCATTCGTTCAGTTGCTCGACCAGGTTGCGCGCCGTAACGAGGAAGAGTTGTCCTTCCGGCGTCAATCCCACTGGCGTGGTAGAGCGATCCACCAAGGTCACCCCTACCGCCTGTTCGAGCGAACGGATACGGCGACTGAACGCCGGCTGGGTGACATGGCGTTGCCGCGCCGAGGTGGAAAAGCTACGGGTATTGGCCAGGGCAACGAAATCTTCCAGCCACTTGGTTTCGAGGTTCACCGCGACTCCCGATGGCATGCCGTAAAAATCAACAGTTTACTTGAGTGCCGGTCAGACGACCAACGCCACGGTCGACTTTCTGCAAGCACCTGCCGCAGCATCGAAGATTGTGCAAACGATTCTGGTATCCGTCTCTATTGTATCGGCGACAGCAGATAGGCAGCACGTGCAATCAACTTGCTCCATAGGGGGCGCCGCTTGAGTTCGTCATAGCTGATGCGGCGACAGGCGGCGAAGTCTCGCTCGAGCATCAAGCGAACTTCCGCGGCGAAGCGCTGATCGTGCACGAAGGCGGTAATCTCGAAATTGAGACGAAAGGAACGGTTGTCCAGATTGACGGTGCCGACGGTGGCACTGTGATTGTCGATCAGCATCACCTTCTGATGCAGGAAGCCTGGTTGATAGCGATAGATCTTCACACCGGCACGCACCATGTCGGGCAGGAAAGCAAAGGCAGACAGGAAGACCAACAGGTGGTCGGGGCGCTCGGGAATCATCACCCTGACATCGACGCCGCGCATCGCCGCCAGGCGCAAGGCATCTTGGACCCCTTGGTCGGGAACGAAATAGGGGCTGGTTACCCAGAGACGCTCGCGCGCATTATGCATGGCCTGCTGCATCAACAGACTTGCAGTCTCGAGACGGTCGGCAGGCCCCGAGGGCACGATCACCACGTTCTGGCACTCGGTACAAGTCACCTGAGGAATCCAGGTCAGGTTGAGCACGTCACCCGTGGCCCAGTGCCAGTCCTCCCAGAATGCTTCCTGCAATCCCAGCACGCTTGGCCCGGTCAGCTTGAGATGCGTATCGCGCCAAGGGCCGTGCCGCTTGTGTTGGCCAAGGTACTCCACACCGACATTGAAGCCACCCAGCCAGCCGATGCGGCCATCGACAACCAGAACCTTGCGATGATTGCGAAAGTTGAGCTGGAAACGATGACGCCACCCCCGCGAGGAATTGAAGGCGCTCACCTCGACGCCTGCCGCGCCGAGATCCTTGAGATAGCCTTCGTTGAGCTTGCGGCTGCCGACTTCGTCGAACAGGAAATAGACTCGCACGCCACGCTCTGCGGCATGTTCGAGATGTTGTTTGAGCTTGAGCCCCAGAGCATCGTGGCGAACGATGAAAAATTGGATGAGGATGTATTCCTCGGCCTCGTCGATGCCCGTAAACAAGCTGTCGAAGGTAGCTTCTCCGTCCACCAGCAGCTCGGCACGGTTGCCACTGGTCAGCGGCATCCTGGCGAGCTGTTCGATAGCCAGGGTATCGCCTTGGTAGGTCGTGGCCAGATAAGGCTCGATCAGATGGCGGTAGCGTGCCAGCACGCGCCGCAAAACAGTGTCTCGCTCGCCGCGAGCCGAAACATAACCATAGAAGCGTGGTCGCCCGAAGACCCAATACGCAGGGAGCGCGGCATACGGAAAGGTCACCAGTGAAATGATCCAGGCGATGGCACCCTGTGAGGTACGACTCGACATCAGCGCCAGCACCGCGGACAGTACCCCCAGCAGGTGAACCATGAAGATGGCCAGCCCGATCAGCCAAGAGGTCATGTCGCTCCTCGTCTACATGCAAGTGCGGTAGATGACGCCACGTCAATGGCATGGCATGGTGCCTTGACGTGGCGGTTGCTCAGGCCCGTTCGGCGATGATCTCCTTCCACTTCGCCGGACCGATCCGATGCACTGATTCGCCTTGGCTATCCACCGCCACGGTGACCGGCATGTCCTCGACCTCGAATTCATAGATCGCTTCCATGCCCAGATCCTCGAAGCCTACCACGCGTGATTTCTTGATGGCCTGTGCGACGAGATAGGCAGCGCCCCCCACTGCCATCAGATAAGTGGCTTTGCTGTCGCGAATCGCGTCAATAGCGGTGGGCCCACGCTCCGCCTTGCCGACCATGCCCAACAGGCCAGTCTGCTCGAGCATGGTGCGAGTGAACTTGTCCATGCGTGTAGCGGTGGTGGGACCGGCCGGACCGACGACTTCGTCGCGCACCGGATCCACCGGGCCAACGTAATAGATAAAGCGCCCTTTCATGTCCACGGGCAAGGGCTCCCCCTTGGCCAGCATATCGACCATGCGCTTGTGAGCGGCATCTCGGCCGGTCAGCAATTTGCCGTTGAGCAAGAGAGTATCCCCGGGCTGCCAGTTCTGGACCTCCTCGGCGGTAATGGTGTCGAGGTCGACGCGCTTGACGTTCTCGCCCACTTCACGGGTGATTTCCGGCCAGTCCTCGAGCTTGGGGGCTGGCAGCTCGGCGGGACCGCTGCCGTCGAGGTGGAAGTGCACATGGCGGGTGGCGGCGCAGTTGGGAATGATTGCCACCGGTTTGTTGGCGGCGTGGGTCGGGTAGTCCTTGACCTTGACATCGAGCACCGTGGTCAAACCGCCCAGTCCTTGGGCGCCGATGCCACTGCTGTTGACCTTGTCGTATAGCTCGAGACGCAATTCCTCGGCGCGGTTGCTCGCGCCGCGGGCCTGCAACTCCTGGATGTCGATGGGATCGAGCAGCGCTTCCTTGGCGATCTCCATGGCCTTTTCAGCGGTGCCGCCGATACCGATGCCCAACATGCCGGGCGGACACCAACCGGCTCCCATCTTGGGCAACTGTTCCAGCACCCAATCGACCACGCTATCGGATGGGTTGAGCATGGCGAACTTGGACTTGGCCTCACTACCGCCGCCCTTGGCGGCCACGTGCACCTCGACACCGTCGCCAGGCACGATCTTGTGATGGATAACGGCTGGCGTATTGTCCCTGGTATTCTGACGCTTGCCGTCCGGATCGGCGAGCACCGAGGCACGCAATACGTTGTCCGGCAACTGATAGGCCCGGCGCACGCCCTCATTGATCATGTCATCGAGGCTCATGTCGGCTTCCCAGCGCACGTTCATGCCGACATGCACGAAGACCGTGACGATGCCGGTATCCTGGCAGATCGGGCGGTGGCCGGTGGCACACATGCGTGAATTGATCAGGATCTGGGCAATGGCATCCTTGGCCGCCGGGTTTTCCTCGCGCTGATAGGCGCCATGCATGGCGTCGATGAAGTCCTTGGGGTGGTAATAGGAAATGTACTGGAGGGCGTCGGCCACGCTTTGGATCAAGTCATCCTGACGGATCACGGTCATGAGGAAGGGACTCCTGGGCAGTGACGGATGGCCCGCCGCTGGCGCTGTCAGGTTGCGCAGAGCGGGCCCTGGTGGGCGCGAATTATACCCTATTACCTGGTAGACGTCAGATGGCACGTCCGGGTAGATGAGAGGTAAGCGCAGATAGATAACGGTATAAATTCTTGGTTACCCCAAGACCAGCAACTGCTCCTTATACTGATGAATGCGGTCGCGCAACCTTGCCGCCTCCTCGAACTCCAGGTTCTGGGCCGCTTCGAACATGGCATCTTCCAGGCGCGAGATCTCGCGCTTCAGTTCGTCGCCGCTCATCGGCTTGCCCTTGCTCTTGTCGTAGACCGCATCGCGTTCGGCCACCAGACGCTCGGCGCGTTTGCGCCCCCCCTTCTTGCCTGGGGTCTGGGCACCTTCCATGATGTCAGCCACCGACTTGGTCACCGACTGCGGCGTGATGCCATGCTCCTCGTTGAAGGCGATCTGCTTGGTGCGACGGCGCTCGGTTTCGTCGATGGCTCGCCGCATCGAGTCGGTCACCCGGTCACCATAGAGAAGTGCCTTGCCGTGGACATGACGCGCAGCACGCCCGATGGTCTGGATCAGCGAACGTTCGGCACGCAGGAAACCTTCCTTGTCGGCATCGAGAATCGCCACCAGTGACACCTCGGGAATATCCAGGCCCTCGCGCAACAGGTTGATGCCGACCAGCACGTCGAACTTGCCGAGGCGCAGATCGCGGATGATTTCCACCCGCTCCACGGTATCGATATCCGAATGCAGATAACGTACCCGTACATCGTGCTCGCTCAGGTATTCGGTGAGATCTTCGGCCATGCGCTTGGTCAAGGTGGTGACCAGCACCCGCTCCCCCACCTCGGTGCGCAGGCGAATCTCGGAGAGCAGATCGTCGACCTGAGTCGAGGCCGGGCGCACCTCGACCTCGGGATCCACCAGACCGGTGGGGCGCACCACCTGTTCGACCACCTGGCCGGCATGCTCGGCCTCATAGGGCCCCGGCGTGGCCGAGACGAAGATCGTCTGTGGACAGATACGCTCCCACTCCTCGAAGGTCATGGGGCGATTGTCCAGCGCCGAGGGCAGGCGAAAGCCGTACTCGACCAGTGTCTCCTTGCGCGAGCGGTCGCCACGGTACATCCCTCCCACCTGGGGCACACTGACATGGGACTCGTCGATGAACAGCAGGGCATCGGCCGGCAGATAATCGAAGAACGTCGGCGGCGGCTCGCCCGGCGCTCGCCCCGACAGGTAGCGCGAGTAGTTCTCGATACCGTTGCAATAGCCCAGTTCGTGCATCATCTCGATATCATAGAGAGTGCGCTGTTCGAGACGCTGGGCCTCGACCAGCTTGTCGTGCTTGCGCAGCCAGTCGAGTCGTTCGACCAGCTCGCTCTTGATGTTCTCGGCGGCCGCGATGATCGTTTCCCGCGGCGTGACATAGTGACTCTTGGGATAGATGGTCATACGCGGCACCTGTCCGCGCACTTCGCCGGTCAGGGGGTCGAACAGCCGGATCGAATCGATCTCGTCGTCGAACAGCTCGACACGCACTGCCTCATCCTCGGCATCGGCGGGAAAGACGTCGATGACATCGCCGCGTACCCGATAGGTGCCACGCCGGAAATCCATGTCGTTACGCGTGTACTGCAGCTCGGCCAGCCGCCGCAGGAAGCTGCGCTGGTCGATCAGCTCGCCACGATTGAAGTGCAGGCGCATCCTCAGGTACTGGTCGGGGTCGCCAAGGCCGTAGATGGCCGAGACCGAGACCACGATCAGCGCATCACGACGCTCCAGCAGCGCCTTGGTGGCCGACAGGCGCATCTGCTCGATATGGTCGTTGATCGAGGCATCCTTCTCGATGAAGGTGTCCGAAGAGGGCACGTAGGCCTCGGGCTGGTAGTAGTCGTAATAGGAGACGAAGTACTCCACGGCGTTGTCGGGCAAGAACGACTTGAACTCACCGTAAAGCTGCGCCGCGAGGGTCTTGTTGGGCGCCATGACGATGGTCGGGCGCTGCAGGCGCTCGACGATGTTGGCCATGGTGAAGGTCTTGCCCGAGCCGGTCACGCCGAGCAGGGTCTGGTGCGCCAGACCCGCCTCCAGTCCCCTGACCAGACTATCGATGGCCGTCGGCTGATCGCCGGCAGGCCGGAACTTGGAATGGATCTGAAAGGCTTTGCTCATCAGCGATCTCTCGTCATCGACGGGTAGCCCGGGATTCATGCGATGACTCATCTCTGGCGAGTGGTGATCTCGACCGTGGAGGTGGTCATCAGGCGGTGAATCGGGCAGCGGTCGGAAATTTCGGTCAGCCGCGCGCGCTGCGCCTCGTCCAGATCGCCACGAAAGCTTAGCGCCACGTCGAGTCGATAGACTCCATTGCGCTCGTCACGTTCATCACGGCTAACGGTGGCCGTGACACCTTCGAGCGGCCACCCCTTGCGATAGGCGTACATCTGCGCCGTGATCGACTTGCAGGCCGCCAGGGACAGGTCGAAATAGTCATGCGGATCGGGGGCGCTTTCATCGCCACCGACGATCCTCGGCGCATCGACGAACAGATCCTCGAAGTTTTCAAAGGTCGCCTGCTGGCGATACTTGCCATCACGTACACTGATCACCGTGATGGTCATGTCAATGCACCTTCACGCCGAGTGCCTCGACGGCCTCGATCAATGCTTCGCGACGCACGCGCCCTTCCACTTCGGCACCATGGCGCCCGACTTCGACACTGTCGACGCCATCGAGCATCATTAGCGCCGTGGTAATGCGATTGACCAGGTCGGCACTGTCGACGCCATCGAAGCTCAGGGAAATATGCGCCATGATCGGCTCCTATCAAAACGGTATGAACTCTCGCATTAGTCTATCATGCGTCCGGGACCGTGGGCCGACCTTGAATCGTCGCGCCAAGCCCCCAATACCATATACTGTGATGACGCCATGCCCGATGCGATAACGGAGTGCACCGTATGACCGACTGGAGTGCCCTGGTGGGCGCCACGCCCCTGAACGAGCGGCGGGTGACATTCGACACCCCCAACCAGGCACGCCAGGCGCTGGATGCCAGCGTCCGTATTCCCTTGATTCACCTGGGAATCCTGGAAGTCGCGGGGACCGATGCCGAACGCTTCCTGCAAGGACAGGCCAGCGCACAGCTTACCCTGACCTCTTCGGGATTCGCTCCGTTGACCTGCTTTTGCACGCCCAAGGGGCGCATGCTGGCCAACGCCCAGGTGGTACATGTCGAAGAACAGCGCTTCTGGCTGATTCTCGAGCGCAGCCTGCTGGCATCGTTGAAAACGCATCTCGACAAGTTCGCGGCCTTCTACAAGGCCGAGATGCAGGTTCGCGACGATCTGGCGCTGCTGGGCATGATCGGTAACGATGCACCGGCGCTGCTGGAAACCAAGCTGGATATCGAACCACCGGCCATCTGGCACCATGCCTGCCATGGCGATGTGCATGCGCTACGCCATCCCGGTCCTCGCCCACGCTTGCTGCTCATTGTCCCTGCGCGGGAAGTGAGTGCCGTCTGGGAGTCACTGGCTCACCAGACGTTGCCGGTGGGCAATGCCGTCTGGTGCCTGCACGACATCCAAGCCGGTCTGGCCTGGATGAGCGACGTGCACCGGGACGCCTACTTGCCGCAGATGATCAACTGGGAGGCCTTGGGCGGCATCAGTTTCAAGAAAGGCTGTTACACCGGCCAGGAGGTTGTGGCGCGTGCGCACTTCCGCGGCCAGGTCAAGAAACGCCTGATTCGCGCTCAACTCGACGGCGCGGAATTACCGGCCCCGGGGTCGCCGGTGGAAGATGCCGAAGGCAAGATCCAAGGGGAGGTATTCAGCGCCGAACTCGATGCCTATGAGCAGGCGGAAATTCTGGCAGTGATGACCACCAAGGAAGTGGCAAGTCCTCTATCGGTGGCCGGTCAGCGGCTCAAGCCGCTCAAGCTGCCCTACGCCGTGGAACGTCTCGACCCGGAAAGTCTGGCAGAGAAGGGATGACACAGGTGCCCAGCTGCGCTCGCTCAGCAGCTCCCTAAGGAACTGCCGAAAAGTCGTCTCGCCGTCGTTGAACTGTCGGCAGCCACTGTCTCGGCTGACTGCCCGCGCAAGAGGGCCACTGCCTCACAGACCGCGGCCACCCGCGCTGGCTCGTTACGGGTTCCCTGATAGCCCGCCAACGGCATATCGGGACTATCGGTTTCCAGCACATAGCCGTCCTTCGGCACGCCGGCCACGGCCCGCCGCAGCCGCTGGGCCCGTTGATACGTCACGGCGCCCCCCAGCCCGACCACGAACCCCAACTCGATAAAGCGTTCCGCCTGCTGCAGACTGCCGGCGAACGCATGAATCAGACCACCCTTGGGCAGGTCAAGCTGGCGCAAGCGCTTGGACACCTGGTCGTTGGCGCGCACACAGTGGATCACTACGGGTAGGTCATGTGACTTGGCGATGCGTAGCTGGGCATCGAACAGCGCCCACTGGGCGTCCAGCGTCTCGCCGAAGCGGGCATCGATCCCGCACTCGCCGACTGCCACCACCTCGGGATGGACGTCGAGCGCCTGTTGCAGTGCATCGAGATCGCCATCGTCATGCTCGGCCAGGAAGCAGGGATGCAACCCCAGGCACACACTGACATCGGCCCGCGCCCCGAGTGCCAACACGCCACTCCAGCGGTCACGGGTCGTCCCCGGCACCACGACATGCCCTACGCCCGCCGCCCGGGCCCGTTCGAACGTCGCCTCACGATCGATATCGAAATCGGGAAAATCCAGGTGGCAATGGGCGTCGATCAACATAAGGCAGCCGTAAGTTCGGAGCTGTAAGCTGTAAGCACCTCGCAGATCCCTTGAGCTTTAATAACTTAAAGCTTACGGCTTACAGCTTACGGCTGGGTTTAATGCTCGCGAGTGGCGGCGAAGCGAATCTCCGGCCAGCGCTCCTGGGTCATCTGCAGGTTGACCCGCGTCGGGGCGATATAGGTCAGATAGCCGCCACCGTCGACGGCGAGGTTGGTGCTGGCCTTGCGCTTGAACTCATCGAGCTTCTTGGCGTCGTCGCAATAGATCCAGCGCGCGGTCTGCACGTTCACGGCCTCGTAGACGCAATCGACCTTGTACTCTTCCTTGAGGCGATGAGCCACCACGTCGAACTGCAGGGCCCCTACCGCACCGAGGATCAGATCATTGTTGTCGAGCGGCATGAAGACCTGAGTCGCTCCTTCTTCGGAAAGCTGCTGCAACCCCTTCTGCAACGCCTTCATTTTCAGCGGATCCTTCAGCCGCACACGCTTGAACAGTTCCGGGGCGAAGTGGGGAATGCCGGTGAAGCGCATGTCCTCTCCCACGGTGAAGGTATCGCCGATCTGGATGGTACCGTGATTGTGCAGGCCAATGATGTCGCCGGGCCAGGCCTCCTCCACCTGGGCACGGTCCGAGGCCATGAAGGTCAGCGCATCGGCGATCTTGACGTCCTTCTTGATCCGCACATGGCGCATCTTCATGTTCTTCTCGTATTTGCCCGAGCAAACGCGCAGGAATGCGATCCGGTCACGGTGGTTGGGATCCATGTTGGCCTGGATCTTGAAGACGAAGCCGCTGAAACGCTCGTCATTGGCCGTCACTTCCCGAATATCGGTCTCGCGCGGCTGAGGGGCGGGGGCGTACTCGACGAAGCCATCGAGCATCTCGCGCACTCCGAAGTTGCCCATCGCGGTACCGAAGTACACCGGGGTCAGCTCGCCGCGGCGATAGGCCTCGAGATCGAACGCGTGAGACGCACCGCGCACCAGTTCCACTTCCATGCGCAGTTCCTCGGCCTGCTCCGTGCCCAGCACCTCGTCGACCTCGGGGTTGTCGAGCCCTTCGATACGCTTGTCGTCGGGGATACGGTTGCCCTGCCCCTGGGTATAGAGGTGAATGACATCGTTATAGAGGTGGTAGACCCCCTTGAAGTGACGTCCCATGCCGATCGGCCAGGTCATTGGCGCACACTGGATATCGAGTACCGTCTCGACCTCGTCCATGACCTCGATGGGATCGCGGGTATCGCGATCGAGCTTGTTGATGAAGGTCAGGATCGGGGTGGTACGCAGTCGACAGACATCCATCAGCTTGATGGTGCGCTCCTCGACCCCCTTGGCGGCATCGATGACCATCAGTGCCGAGTCGACCGCCGTCAACGTTCGATAGGTATCCTCGGAGAAATCCGCGTGCCCCGGCGTGTCGAGCAGGTTGACGATGCGCCCGTGGTAGGGGAACTGCATCACCGAGGTGGTCACCGAGATGCCCCTTTCCTGCTCCATCTTCATCCAGTCGGAGGTGGCATGGCGGTCGGCACGCTTACTCTTGACCGAACCGGCCAACTGGATGGCATTCCCGAACAACAGCATCTTCTCGGTGATGGTGGTCTTGCCCGCATCGGGGTGAGAGATGATGGCAAAGGTTCTTCTGAGCCCGACTTCACGGGCTAGCGATGTTTCGGACATGTAAGGCGATTCACGACGTCTGACGCGACAGAAGCCATGAAGGCCTGGTCGCGAGTGGATGGAGTTAGGCGGCAATTCTACGGGGTTGAGCAGACATCGTGTAGGCCTTGCGTGAAGGAAAGACCGACTCAGCGCTCTCGCTGATAACGAACCCCGTCTTTTTCCAGCTCCACGACATAGGCAAACGACTCCATGACACCGTCCAGATCGCCTGGCTCGCCGTGACTGTCATCCAGCATCGACTCGGGAATCACTTTCACTCCGGTTCCGGTTACATACTGGACACGGGCGGGATAGTGCGTGCCATCGTGATCGATGACGACGTGCTCACCGGCGAAGCAGCGCCGCAGTTTTTCGAAGAACACCTCATCGTTCACCGTTTCCGTACGCATGATAGCTCTCCATCCTTCGCTGATAGACATGCTTTCGAGTCTAGAACTCGCCGATAGCGCCGGCAACTGGCGCCATCAAGGCTGAGAAAGCGCGCCACGATCGGGTATCATGACCACCATTGCCTGAGCGGAGTGATCATGCATCCAGCCCTGCCCCTGCCGCTATCGACGCCCAACCGCAATCTGGTGCGCCTGACCATTGTGCGTGGCATCACCTGGACCGGCTTTCTGGCGGCCATCATCTTCGGCATCGAGGTACTGGGTTTCCAGTTGCGAGTGATCCCGGTGATCAGCGTCATCGTCGCCATGGGATTGGTCAATGTCGCCACCTGGTGGCGTCTGGGCCGGCCCCGGGCCGTGACCGACACCGAGTATCTGCTGCACCTGCTCGCCGACGTGGCCGGCTTGACGCTGCTGTTCTATTACACTGGTGGGTCCACCAACCCCTTCATCACCTACTATCTGGTGCCGGTGACCATCGCCGCCGCCACCCTGCCTTGGCTGTACGCCTGGATCATCGCCAGCGGCGCCATGGCCGGCTATACCTTCCTGATGCTACTCTACGAGCCGGTGCCACAGCTCAGCCATGGCGTGGTCGTCGGTGCCATCAGCCTGCACGTGCTGGGCATGTGGCTGAATTTCGGCTTGTCGGCGGGATTGGTGACGTTCTTCATCTACAAGATGGCGCATGCCTTGCGCCGGCGTGACCAGACGCTATCGCGCACTCGCGAGACGGCATTGCGCAACGAACAGGTACTGGCAGTGGCTACGCAGGCGGCGGGTACCGCCCACGAGTTGGGCACACCGCTTTCCACCATGGCGGTATTGCTCAAGGAAATGCGTCAGGACGTCTCCGAAAGCTCCCCGTTACGCCAGGACATCGACCTGTTGCGTACCCAGGTCGATACCTGCAAATCGCGTCTGCAGCACCTGGTGGCCAATGCCGACCGGCGACGCCTGGCGGAACCCGAAGTCAAGACCGCCGAGACATGGCTTACCGAAGTCGTTCAGCGCTGGTTGGTCTTGCGCCCGGATGTCAGTCACCGCTTCCAGGTGGCCGAGCGCCGTGGCACTCCCCACCTGGCCGTCGATGCCACCCTGGATCAGGCACTGATGAACCTGCTCAACAACGCCGCCGACGCCAATCCCGAGAATATCGTGATCAACCTCGACTGGGATGCCGACCAGGTCATTATCGACATTCGTGATCACGGGCCCGGGGTGGCCATGTCGATCGCCGACCAACTCGGCGATACCTTCGTGTCCACCAAGAGCAAGGGCATGGGTATCGGCCTATTCCTGACCCACGCCACCATCAACCGTTTCGGCGGCGGAGTCAGTCTCTACAATCATGAGGAAGGCGGCACCCTGACCGAGGTGAAGCTGCCTCGACGCGATGCCGATCAGAGTTGAGGAAGAGCGCCCGAGATGGGCCATCGAGAGGACACCATGCAAGACGCCAAGCAACGCCTGCTGATCGTCGACGACGACGAGATGTTCTGCCATGTCATGCAGCGCGCCATGGCACGCCGCGGTTTCGAGGTCATGGTCGCCACCGACGCCGACCAGGCCCTGGCCCTGGCTCGCCAGACCCCGCCGGCCATCGCCACTCTCGACCTCAAGCTGGAGCACAGTTCTGGACTCAAGCTATTACCCCAGTTGCTGGACATCGCCCCGGCGTGTCGGGTGGTCGTACTGACCGGCTATTCGAGCATTGCCACCGCCGTGGAAGCCATCAAGCTGGGTGCCGTGAACTACCTGTGCAAACCGGCCGATGCCGACGAGATCCTCGCCGCTCTCGACAAGGAAGGCGGCGACCCGAACACCGAGGTCGCCGACAACCCGCCGTCGATCAATCGCGTGACCTGGGAGCATATCCAGAAGGTGCTGCAGGAGCACGACGGCAATATTTCCGCCACCGCCCGGGCCCTGGGCATGCACCGCCGCACGCTGCAACGGAAGCTGCAGAAGCGGCCGGTGAGGCGATAGCCGTAAGCCGTAAGCCGTAAGCCGTAAGCCGTAAGCCGTAAGCCGTAAGCCGTAAGCCAAGACGATGAATCCACCTTTGCTCGATGCAACGGTTCTTCTTACAGCTTATAGCTTACAGCTCCCGTAGGAGCTATTGGGCCGTCCACCCCAAGTCGATATTCCAGCTTGCCCCGGTCACCGCGCCGGCGGCGTCCGACGCCAGGTAGGCGGCCAGTGACGCCACCTCCGAAGGATCGATCAGGCGCTTGATAGCGGCATTCTTGAGCATGATCTGCTCGATCACTTCCTGCTCCTCCATGCCGTGCATGCGTGCCTGGTCGGCGATCTGGTTGTCGACCAGCGGTGTCTTCACATAAGCGGGACAGATGGCATTGGCGGTGATGCCGAGCGCACCGCCCTCCAGCGCCGCCGTCTTGGTCAACCCGACCATGCCATGCTTGGCACTGATATAGGCCGCCTTACCGGGCGATGCCACCTGGGCATGCACCGAGGCGATGTTGATGATGCGTCCCCAACCCGCCTTGCGCATATAGGGCCAGGCCGCCTGGGTCAGCAGGAAAGGCGCGGTCAGCATCAGGTCGAGTATCTGGCGCCATTTGGCTTCGGGAAACTCCTCTATGCTTGCCACATGCTGGATACCGGCATTGTTGAGCAGGATATCGAGATGCCCGAAGCGCTTGACTGCCTCGGCCACTGCCGCGCGACAGGCATCGGCCCCGGTCAGGTCGGCCTCGAAGAAGGCGGCGCCCGCCGCATCGGCTATCGCCTTGCCGTCGGGATTGTAGTCCACCGCCAATACCTGATGCCCCAGGTGACAGAAATGCTTGACGACGGCCTCACCGATGCCGCTGGAGGTGCCTGTCACCAAGGCCACGCGAGGGATGGTCGGCTGGGAAGTGGGGCTCATTGTACACTCCTGAAAGTCGAAGGGCTCGGTGGGGAAATATCGTCGTCAGCATAAGCCGAGGGCGGGCCCCGAGGCTAGCGCGCCACGGCTCAAGGCTCTTGCGTATTGTCAACGGCCGGCGTCATGACCCGCTCCAGCAGATGCTGGGCCAGACGATTGGCATCCTGCAGCGAGTCCAGATCGGACAGGTCGTCGAGCAATGGGCACCGCCACAGCCACGTCTCGTCATCGATAGGTTCCGCGTGAAAGGGATAGCGTCCTCCCGGCAAACTGACCAGCCGTCTCTGCCCTTCGGCGGGCATGGCCTCCCCCGGAGGCGGCACGATGGCCAGTGACAGCGACAGTGGCGTGATCAGGGCCCCGACCAATTCCTCGCCGACGTCCCCATCCCGGTGCTGGCCGGGTAATGGCTGAAAGCACAACGCGTCCACGCCCAGGCGAGGATTGCGTTCGGAAGACCGTTTGATGGCCTGGGCATGGCGGTGTTGGTAACCACGTGCCAGGCGCTGCAAGCGCGCATATTGTTCAACGCCGAGAGCCTGCATGAAAGCGCCCCTACCTTGATGGTGAAAAAACCCAGTATAGAGGATACGTAAGCCGGCGACAGGAGCTGTTAGACTGACAACCAGACGCCACCGACACTGTTAGGAGACCCCATGTCACTTGCCAAGCGCCTAGAGGATGCCGTCGAAATCGCCCACCAGGCGGGGCAGGTCATTCGCGAGGCCCGCGCCGCACAGGATTTCAGCCAACGCTACAAGAATGGCAGCGAGCTGGTGACCGATACCGACGTCGCTGTGGACACTCTGATCGCCGAGCATCTCGAGCAGCGGTTTCCCCACGAATCCCGACTGACCGAAGAACTGGCGCCCGATCGCGACGGTCTCGACCTCCACGCGGCCCTATGGGTGGTGGACCCCATCGATGGAACCGTCAACTTCGCCCATGGTCTGGCCCATGTCGGGGTATCCATCGCCTGGGTCAAGGAAGGCCGCACGGAACTCGGCGTGGTCCATGCTCCCTTCCTCAACGAGACCTTCACCGCAATACGAGGCGAAGGTGCCTACCGCAACGGCGAACGCATTCGGGTCAGCCGGCAGACCAGCATGGCCCGCAGCCTGATTGCCACAGGCTTCCCCTACAATCGCGACCGTCGCGTTCCCCTGCTGCGACGTTTTTCCGCCGTGTTGATGCACTGTCAGGACATCCGCCGCAACGGCTCAGCGGCGCTGGATCTCTGCGACGTCGCCTGCGGTCGTCTCGATGCCTATTACGAGAGCGTCTCGCCCTGGGATTTCGCTGCCGGCCTGCTGATCGCGCGGGAAGCTGGGGCTCGCACAGGACACCTGTATCCTTGCCCCACTGGCATCCCCGAGGACCTGTACGGCGAGAACATCATCGTCAGCACCCCGGATATCCATGCCGAACTCGCCAAGCTGTTGAAACGCGCCGACGAAGACCGCCTCGAATGGCCGCCATAGCGCCATGCAATGACCAATTTAGCCAGTGCCTATTGGTAAAATCCCACACAGTGGGGAACAATGGCGCTCAACATTTACTCATTTCAGACATTCATCATTTTGCTTTGCAAAGGAGAACGCCATGTTCGTCGTGATCTTCGGTCGCCCTGGCTGCCCTTTCTGCGTCCGCGCCAAGGAACTCGCCGACAAGCTGCGCGATGCCGGGGCCATCTCCGGCTATCGTTATGTCGATATCCACGAAGAAGGCATTACCAAGGCCGACATGGAAAAGACCATTGGCAAGCCGGTGAACACCGTGCCGCAGATCTTCGCCGACCAGACTCACATCGGGGGCTTCACCGAGTTCGACCGGTACGTGCATGATAACGCGTTGATGCCGGCCACCACGCCTCAGTAAACCGGGCCGTTCGAAGCCTGGCCCTCCGGCCTCGATGCCGCCCTTTCGGGCGGCATCGTCGTTTACGCATCTCCTCTTGATGTACGTCAAGACGGTGATCGAAAGGACTGTCGAGACTGTTTTCATCTACCGTAAAGTGACGACTGACGCGTGGAGTGAACGGTTCAATGAAGGCATATCGAAATCTCGAAGGTGTGGCACCGGGACACCACCACACGGTTGGCGAACGCCACCGTCAATTGATCGAGTCGACCAGGACCCAGGCAGCGATTCGTACCGCTGTGGTGCACCCTTGCGATCCCGCCTCGCTGGGTGGCGCTCTCGCTGCCTGGCAAGAGGGCTTGATTGACCCCGTGCTGGTAGGCCCCAGGGAACGTATCGAAACCACGGCCCGGGCTCTCGACAGCTCCTTGGACGGCATCGAGTTGATCGATACACCGCATAGCCACGCCTCCGCCGATACCGCCGTGGCATTGGCGGCCAGCGGTAGTGTCACGGCCCTGATGAAAGGAGCCTTGCATACCGACGAGTTGATGGGCGCGGCATTGTCACGCGATGCCGGCCTGCGTACCGAGCGCCAGATGAGTCATGTCTACGCCCTGGACGTGCCGAGTTACCCCCTGCCCTTGTTGATTACCGATGCGGCCCTGCATATTGCCCCGGACCTCGTGGCCAAGCGCGATATCGTGCAGAACGCCATCGACCTGGCCCATGCACTGGGGCTTGAGCGCCCCCGCGTTGCCCTGTTGTCGGCGGTGGAAACCGTCAGGGCCAATATCCCTTCGACCCTGGATGCCGCTGCGCTATGCAAGATGAGCGAGCGTGGCCAGATTCACGGTGGCCTGCTCGATGGCCCCCTGGCCATCGATAACGCCGTGTCCCGCGAAGCCGCCCGTCAGAAGGGCATCGTCTCCGAGGTGGCCGGACAGGCGGACATTCTTGTCGCCCCGGACCTGGAAGCTGCCAATATGATCGCCAAGCTACTGATTTATCTGGCTGGAGCCCAAGCCGCCGGGCTGGTCGTGGGGGCCAAGGTGCCGATCATGCTGACCAGCCGTGCCGATGATATCGATACCCGGCTAGCCTCGGCAGCACTGGCCCTGCGGCTGGTGCATTTCCAATCCCGCAACGAGCGCCGCCCATGAGCCTGCTGGTCCTCAATGGCGGTTCGGCGACGCTCAAGTTCGCCCTCTACCGACGGCAGCAGGTAGTACTGCGCGGACGGATCGAACGCATCGGTAGCCGGCCGCAGCTGGTCGCCATCGTGGGCATCGGCAGCACTCTGCGTGACATTGCCTTCACCGGTAACGATCACGCCGCGGTGAGTAGCGCGCTGCTCGACTGGCTCGAGGAGCAAGACATGCTTGATGGCCTCGAGGGCATCGCACATCGCATCGTGCATGGTGGCCGCGACTTCGCCGATCCCGTGCGCCTCGACCATACGGTCCTGGCCCGGCTCGACACCCTGGTGCCACTGGCACCTCTGCACCAGCCGCAGGCGCTGGCGATTGTACGCCATCTCCTGGCCCGTTACCCCGAGGTGCCGCAGATCGCTTGTTTCGACACCGCCTTTCATCGTACCCAGCCCTGGGTCAACCAGCAGTTCGCCCTGCCGCGCACCCTGACCGAGGAAGGCATCCTGCGCTATGGCTTTCATGGCTTGTCCTATGCCTATATCACCCGACGACTGCGAGAGATGCTGGGAGAAACCGCGGGTGGCCGGGTCATCGTCGCCCACCTGGGCCAGGGATGTAGCCTGTGTGCCCTACGCGATGGCCGGAGCCAGGCGACATCGATGGGCTTCACCGCCTTGGATGGACTGATGATGGGCCGTCGCTGTGGCTCACTCGACCCGGGGGTGATCCTCTACCTGATGCAGCACAAGGGATTCAACGCTCAGGCGGTAGAGCACCTGCTCTATCACGACAGCGGCTTGTATGGAGTCTCGGGTATTTCCGACGACATGCGTGACCTCGAAGCCAGCGAGCATCCCCATGCCCAGGAGGCCATCGCGCTGTTCGTCCAGCGAGTGGTCCATGAGATCGGTGCTATGGCCGCGGTGAACGGTGGCCTCGACGCCCTGGTATTCACAGCCGGCATTGGTGAACATTCCCAGCGTATCCGTGCGGCGATCTGCCAGAGACTCGCCTGGCTGGGTGTGGCACTCGACGAGACGGCCAACCGCCACCACGCCCAGCGTCTGGACAACGGCAGCGGGCCTTCGCTCTGGATGATTCCCACCGACGAGGAAGAGGAGATCGCCACCGCCAGCCGCACCTTGCTGAGCGACATGACCCCAGGCTCTGGTTTTTCCACATAGCGTCGCCCTGGCGTTGAAAGCCCTGCCACACCTTGCGCCTATACTTCCGAATAATCATCAGGGCGCAGCAGAGGGAGAGGGCGTCGCATGCAACGGCAAGAGTTTCTGCAGCAGCTGTGGCTCGATTATATTCATCAGCACCCGGAACTGGGGGCGCTGCGCCTATGGCCTCTCGATAGCACGCCGGAGTACCTGGCACTGCTGACGCTCAACTACGGCCCCTTCGCTGCCGATGCCCTGGTCCCTACCCTGCAGCATTTCGGTTACCGTCCCGTCGACCGTTATGCCATGGCCGACCGTGGGCTGCTGGTGTCACTGCTGGCCGCTCCCGACGACGGCGCCTGGCTGGTGCTGGGCGAATTGCAACTCGGCACCTTGACACGCCAACCGCGCCATTATCTGGAGACCCTGATTGGTCAGACCCCGCTAGAAGAGCGTCGCGGGCAGAATCTGCTGGCGCGTGGCCGCCCCTGGCCGATGCCCGACTGGAATGGTTTCGAGCAACTGCGCAAGGCCCATCCCCTGGCGGCCTGGCTGTCGGTCATGGGTCCCAGGTTGCACCATGCCGGCTTCGACTGCGAACGCTTGGGCAGCGACCTGCTTAGCCTGGACCGGCAAATGCAACAAGCCGGCCTGATCGGCAATGCCGACCGCCACCATGGCGTGTTTCCCGTCTCGCCGCTCCTCAACTATCGCTTCTACCCCACCTGCTCACAACGGCTCCCCTTCGCAGGTGGCGACGAGCATCGCATTTCCCTCGGTGGCCTCGCCCTGGTACAGAAGTGCCTGCCAAGCAACCAAGAGCGTGCCGCCGAGCTCCTCCTGCCCCAACATACTCGCTGCGAGATCGTTTAGGAGCGTCCGGCTTGACCAATCGTCAGGTCCGGCAGCCCCTAGGCCTGATCCTCGTATGGCTGAGACGAGGTGACTTCCGGCTCGCCGACGAAGGCCAGGGGCTCCGGCTCCAGGTCGAGCTCATACTGCCGAAACTCGTGCCGTGGATCGAGTTCGCTGATGTAATGCATCGACTCCATGACCGGTACCGCCACATAAGGCTCCTGTTCGACCTCCGGCGCCATTTGTGGCTGGTCGTGCAAGCGAACCAGGACGAACATCGCCAGCGTCAGCGCCACCGCTCCCAGGAACAGCCACAGACCATCAGGGCCGACGACCTGCATCACCAAGGAGGCGCTGAAGGGGCCGACAATCGAACCGATACCGTACCAGATCATCAATTTGGCATTGGCCGCCACGGTTTCTGCCGGCTCCAGCCAGTCATTGGTATGCGCCAGGCTAAGGGAGTACAGCGTATGCAGCATGGCCGTATGGAAGCAGGCCACCACCAGCAGCATCGTGAAGTTGACCCGCGCCGCCGCCGAGATGAACACTCCGGCAATGGCCATGACCACCGCCATGCACAGGATCACCTTGCGCCGGTCGAAACGATCCGAGATTCGGCCCAGCGACCATTGGGCGCCCAGTGCCACGAGAGTGGTGATAGCCATGAACTGGGCGGTCTGCGCCGTGCTCAGGCCGATCTCCTGACCATAGAAGGGCGTCATGGCGAAGAAGGCCTGGACCATCAAGCCGGCGACGAAAGCGGCGACCAGTCCAACCGGCACGCGCTCATAGAGCACGCGCAGTTTGATCTTCTGAGGCTGTACGTCGCCGGCATGACTCGGCCCGTGAATCCGATGAATGGAAAGAGGCACCAACGACAATGCGAATAGCATCCCGGCCACCGAGAACAACACCGAGGTCGCCGGATCCGCGACATTGAGCAGCCACTGGCCACCGGCCAGGGATGTGGTCGAGATCACCATGTACCAAGCCAGCACCCGGCCACGGTTTTCGTTGGTCGATTCGCCCGACACCCATGACTCCATGACCATCAGCAATCCGGCGGTGGCAATGCCACCGAAGAGGCGCCACACCAGCCAGGCCCAGGGATTCACCCACAGGCCATGCAGCATGGCGGTCACCGCCAGCAAGGCGGCACAGGCCGCAAAGACACGGATATGGCCGACCGCACGAATTCGCTTCTCGAGCCAGTAGCTGCCTACCACGAATCCCAAGGAGAAGGTCGACATCAGCAAGCCTGCCATCTGCGAAGGGAACCCTTCCAGCGACATGCGCACCCCGAGCAGGGTCATGATCAGACCATGGCCAAGCAGGAAGCTGATTTCACACAGGAACAGAATCGGCAAGGTCGCTGGCAAACTGCGCACGAGCACCTCCCTGGATTGAGGAGAGCCTCGCTTCGAACGAGGCACCTCGGATTCCAACGTCATGCAAGCGGAGACCATGAAGCGAAGCTGCCATGGCCCAACAGCGATTCAGTGTGAGTGTTGCGCATTCTACACTTTGAATAATACCTATCCCAGCCGCCGTAACGCGCAGGCATTTATACACAGTTTCTGTGGATAACGCTGTGCAAAGTCGCTGCACAATCGTACCGAGCCGGGATGCGGGGGGAAGTCGTCACACAATGGTCAGTTTTTCGTCATCGCGCGGACTTCTTAGCATTTGGTATTACATGCAACGACTTGTGCGGTGCAGCAGCTTTGCATCACCCCGAAAGGCTGGCAGGCTATGGCCAGAACCACCCATCATTCAGCCCACAAGAAAGAAGGAGGGGCGTCAATGACCACCCCACTGTGGCAACCATCGCAGGCCACTATCGATGCCACCCAGATGACCGCCCTGATGCGGCATATCAAGGACAAGGCAGCCACCGATCTCAACGACTATGCCGATCTGCATGCCTGGAGTGTCGAGCACCTGGAAGCTTTCTGGTCATTGTGGTGGGACGAGAGCGGCGTCGTCGCCGATGTCAAGGGCGAAACCGTGCTCGAGCACCCCGATGCCATGCCCGGTGCGCGTTGGTTTCCCGAGGCGCGACTCAACTTCGCCGCCAACCTCCTCAAGCGCCGCGATGAACACCCCGCCCTGGTGATATGCGACGAACGCCTTCGCCGCAAGGTGATCAGCTATGCCGAGTTACATGACCAAGTGGCCAAACTCTCACATTCACTGCTGCTGAGTGGTGTCACCGCCGGCGACCGGGTCGCCGGCTTCGTCCCCAACAGCGAACATGCGGTGATCGGCATGCTGGCGAGCGCCAGTATCGGTGCGGTGTGGTCATCGTGCTCCCCGGATTTCGGCTTCAACGGTGTACTCGACCGCTTCGGCCAGATCCAGCCCAAGGTGCTGATCGCCACCGATGGCTATACCTGGAACGGCAAATCCATCGATACCCGCGAACGCGTGGCAAGAATCAGCGACGCCATCGACTCGCTCAACCAGGTGGTGATCTTCCCGTTCCTGAACGACGAACCCGATACGCACGGCATCGACAGGGCGGTAAGCTGGGAGGATTACCTCAACAACGCTGCCACCGAGGTCGCCTTCGAAGCCCAGCCCTTCGACCATCCGCTGTATATCCTCTATTCCTCCGGGACGACCGGCGCCCCCAAGTGCATCATCCATTCCGCCGGCGGCACGCTGCTGCAGCATCTCAAGGAACATCGGCTGCATACCGATCTCGATGAGCGGGACGTACTCTTCTACTACACGACCTGTGGCTGGATGATGTGGAACTGGCTGGTGTCGGGCTTGGCCTGCGGTGCCACCCTCGTGCTTTACGACGGATCGCCCTTCTCGCCGGGCCCGGAAGTCTTGTGGGAGATGGCCGAACGCGAAGGCGTGACGGTGTTCGGTACCAGTGCCAAGTATATTGCAGCTTGTGAGAAGGAAGGTCTGACCCCGGGCAGGAGTTTCGATCTATCGCGACTCCAGACGGTGCTATCGACCGGCTCGGCACTCTCCCACGAGTCCTTCGACTACGTCTATCGCGAAATCAAGGGTGACTTGCTGCTGGCCTCGATCTCCGGCGGCACCGACATCGTGTCCTGTTTCGCGCTGGGCTGTCCGATTCGCCCGGTCTATCGCGGACAGCTGCAATGTCGGGGGCTGGGCATGGCGGTGGATGTCTACGACGACGACGGCAATCCCCTGCGTGGAGACAAGGGCGAACTGGTATGTACCCGCCCCTTCCCCTCGATGCCCATCGGCTTCTGGAACGACCCGACCGGGGAGCGCTACCGTAATGCCTATTTCGCCACCTTCCCCGGAATCTGGGCGCATGGTGACTATGCCGAGATCACCCCGGAAGACGGCCTGATCATCCACGGCCGTTCGGATGCCGTGCTCAACCCTGGGGGCGTACGCATCGGGACCGCCGAAATCTACCGCCAGGTGGAGAAGGTCGAGGGCGTACTGGAGTCGCTATGCATCGGCCAGGAGTGGGAAGGTGACGTGCGCGTGGTCCTGTTCGTGCGCCTCAAGGAAGGCCTGAGCCTCGACGATACGCTGCGCGACGAGATCAAACGCACCATACGCGCCAATACCACCCCCCGCCACGTACCGGCCAAGATCCTGCAGGTCGCCGACATTCCCCGCACCCTGTCAGGCAAGATCGTCGAGCTCGCGGTCCGCAATGTGGTACATGGGCGGCCGGTCAAGAATCAGGATGCCCTGGCCAATCCCGAGGCCCTCAAGCTGTTCGAGAACCTCCCCGAGCTGCAGTACTGAGTCTCCTCCCGGCCATTGTCGAGAGCCGGAAGCCTGTCGAACTCGACCGATCGCCAGTAGTTCAGCGTTAAGTCGGCAGGCTCCTGGCGGCTGGGCAGCCATCGACACTTCCAGTAGCATTAGGATTCAGTCATCGAAGGCACGTCATTGAAGGAGACTGCATGTCGACCCTGAAAGGGATCGTCAGCATGCTGCTGCTGGTCATCGTCACGCTATTCTGGGCAACCCCATTGTTTGCCCTCGCCCTGCTCAAGCTGGTCACGCCGACACGCGCCTTGCGTCGCCGTGTCCTGATGGGGCTCAACCATCTAGCCCTGAACTGGATCGGCACCAACCTGTGGTGGATGCGTCGCTGGCTCAAGCCCAGACTAAGTGTCAAGCTCCCGCCCGGCTTGTCGCCGCATCAGTGGTGGCTGGTGATTTCCAATCACCGTAGCTGGACCGATATCTTCATGCTGCAGATGGCCCTGCATCGGCGCATCCCCATGCCACGTTTCTTCCTCAAGCGAGAGCTGATCTGGGTGCCGATCATCGGGTTGGCGTGGTGGGCTCTGGAATTCCCTTTCATGCATCGTTACAAGCGCGACCAGCTCGAAAAGAATCCACAACTGGCAAGACGTGACCGCGAAGCCACCGAACGCATGTGCCGACGAGCCCGGGAGATGCCGATAGCCATCTACAACTTCGTCGAAGGCACCCGCTTCACGCCTGCCAAACGCGATGCCCAGCGAAGCCCCTATCGCCATCTATTGCGCCCGAAAGCCGGGGGCACGGCACAAGTCATCAGCCTGATGGGGGAGCACTTGAGTGGCATTCTCGACGTGACGCTTCGCTACACCAATCCCAACCCCAGTTTCTGGGGATTCCTGTGTGGCCGCGAGGGTGCCGTTCACCTGCATGCCAGACGGCTGGAAGTTCCAGCCTGGATGCTGGGTGGTGACTATCATCAGGATCCGCTTTACAAGGAACGCTTCCAGTCATGGCTCAATGCCCTATGGCGAGACAAGGATGGCTCCCTCGACTCGCCTGCCTGATACTCTTGATGATACTGGCCGGTTGCGCCGCCAGCCCCTCGAGCACTCAACGCCTGCCATCGATTGCCGGCGACTGGATCACCATCCAGCGCGGTGACACCCTGGGCGCCATTGCGGCTCGCGCCGAGGTGCCGCTGGTTCGACTCGAGCGCTTCAACCCCGGCGTCGATGCCCGACGTCTGGCGGTGGGCCAGCGCATTCTGGTGCCCTCGACTCGGGAACGGGCGCCTTCCGGGGGCCCTTATCGTTATCAGGTCCGCCCCGGCGACACCTATTCCGCCATCGCACGACGCTTCGGCACTACCGCAGGGCGTATCCAGGCGGCCAACCACAGCCTCAACCCCAGCAATCTGAAGGTCGGCCAACTGATCCAGGTACCGCTGAGCGGCGGTAGCCAAGCCACTGCCCGTCGACGCAGCAGTACTGGCACTCGCTCGACTCCGCCACCCTCGCGTCCGGATCCGGGTCCATTGCCTGGGCAGGCCCGTGGTTGGTCCTGGCCATTGGATGACTACCGTGTGGTGCGCCAGTTCGGCACCGACTCCCGAGGCACCCTGCAGCCCATGCTGCTGGCCACCAGTAACGGTCAGCAGGCCAAGGCCGTCGCCGATGGTGAAGTGCGCTTCGCCAGCAGCATGCGCCAGCTGGGCCAGGTGGTGATCGTCCACCATGCCGACAACCTGCAGAGCGTCTATGCCTTATGCGACCGCCTGGCTGTCGCCGATGGAGACAGCGTCAAGCGGGGCACGCCCCTGTGTGAGATCGGCTACAGCAATGCGACGGAGCGCTACGACCTGCTCTTCGATCTGCGCCATGGCGGTAAGCCCATCGATCCACGCAAGGTGCTTCGTTAGGAGAACGGCTCACGCCAAGAAAGCAGCATGGGCTGGCATCGCGGTGCCGCTGCCTGTCATGGTTCGGTCATCGTGCTGTCCATCGCCTGTCATCGGATTTTGCGACAGTGTCGCAAAACGACGATAACGGGACACCGCATGCGCATTTGCCTGGTCAGCGAAACCTGGGCACCGGAGATCAATGGAGTCGCCCATACTCTCGGTCATCTGAGCCATGAATTGCAGCGCCGGGGCATCCGGCAGCAGTTGATTCGTCCCCGACCGGCAGACGGCTCCAGCGCCGACATGATGGAGGCCGAGCTGCAGGTCAGAGGCTTCCACCTCCCTCGCTACGCCGAGGTGCAGTTTGGCCGCCCCTCAGACCGGGCCATTGCACGGCTATGGGAAAAGCAACGTCCCGATGTCGTCTACATCGCGACACAAGGTCCACTCGGGTGGTCCGCACTGCGTACCGCCCAACGCCTCGCCATTCCGGTGACCAGCGGCTTTCATACCAATTTCGACCATTATGCCGGCGACTACGGCGTGCAATGGATGAAGCGGCCGATACAGGCACTACTGCGCCGTTTTCACAATCGCACACGAGCCACCCTGGTTCCCACTGCCAGACAGGCCGCCACGCTCGAGGAACAGGGATTCGCCAATGTGCGGGTCATGGGACGAGGTATCGACAGCCAACACTTCACTCCCGAAAAGCGCGACCCCATGCTGCGCCGACAATGGGGCGTCAATGAGCATCAGCCAGTCGCCCTGCACGTCGGCCGACTGGCCAGTGAGAAGAATCTCGCTCTCCTGGTAGACACCTTTCAAGCCATGCAAGCGGCCCATCCCGACCTGGTGACGGTTCTGGTCGGCGATGGTCCACAACGCGCCAAGCTACAACAGTGCCTGCCGCATGCCATCTTCACCGGCTTCATCGACCGCGATGCCCTGGCGCGCCACTATGCCAGCGCCGAGCTGTTCGTGTTTCCGTCGCTTTCCGAAACCTATGGCAATGTCGTCGCCGAAGCCATGGCCAGTGGCCTGGCCGTCGTTGCCTTCGACTATGCCGCGGCCAGCGAATTGATCGGCAACGATCGCCATGGCATCACGGTGCCATGCGGTGACGGCCGGGCGTTCGTTTCCGCCGCCGCCGAGCTCTGCCAACACCCCGCCCACTATGGCCGCCTGGGACGAGCTGCGCGCGCACGCACCCAGTCGTGTCGCTGGGAACAGATCGCCGACCACTTCCTCGCCATCCTTGCCAGCGTACAGGAGCCCCTCGATGACGCCTCGCACTCCTACCGTCTTTGAACGCCTGGACATGCTCGAGTGGCACCTCTGCCAACGCCTGGCCAGCTTCAGTGTCTACCGCCCCTGGCTTGCCATCCTGCGTCTGGCCAGTCGGCTCGGGGACTGGCCGGCCTGGGTCGCCCTGATCATGGCACAACCCTTACTGCATGGCCGCATGGGTTGGAAACTGCTGGTACAGTTTACGCTGACCGCGTTGCTGGCGATCCTGATCTATCGACTGATCAAGACACGTCTGTGCCGCGAACGCCCCTTCATCACGTTTCGCAGCATTCCCTGCACCATGCCGGCTCGCGATCGCTACAGCTTTCCGAGCGGCCACACCATGCACGCAGTGATGTTCTGCTGGCTTAGCGCCGCCACCCTGCCCTGGCTATTGGTGATCGTGGCACCACTGACCCTGCTGATTGCCGCTTCACGTGTGGGGCTCGGCCTGCACTACATCAGTGACGTCGTCGCGGGTGCCATGCTCGGCACCGCTTTCGCCTGGCTGAGCCTGTGGCTGATGCCGCTGAGCCCATGAGCTGACATGGGAGCCTGGTGCTGGCAATCTGGGTGCCATGACATCCGCTAATGACAATGGCCGTTGGCAAGCGCTGCTCGACGACCCACCGTTATGGCGGTTTCAGGGTGTGCTGGGCGATCGCGGGAGCCAGCAGTTGTTGGCGAGGCTCGATACCGAGCTGCCCTGGCAGCGACCGAGTCTGCGCCTGTATGGACGCGACCATTCGATTCCGCGCCGGCAGGTGTGGATGGGCGATCCGCATACCCGTTACCGCTATTCCGGTCAGGAGTTTCAGCCGATTCCCTGGCACCCGTCGGTGGAGGGACTGCGCCTGCACATCGAAGCCTTGCTCGAGGAAAAGGGCTCACCGGTACGCTTCAACAGTGTATTGCTGAACCGCTATGCCGACGGCAACGAACGCATGGGCTGGCACAGCGACGACGAGCCGGAATTGGGGCCAGACCCATTGATCGCCGCCGTCAGTCTCGGCGTCGAACGCCCCTTGCGCATGCGCTGGCGGGATCGACACGCTCCCGCCTTCAATGTCTGGCTGCCTCACGACAGCCTGCTGGTCATGGGGCCTGGCACCCAGCAGCGGCTCCAACATGCCCTGCTGCCCAGACGGCTACCGGGATTGCGGATCAGCCTGACCTTTCGCTGGATAACCCCGCTTTGACTCAACCGCGATAATATCCCGGGGTGACGAACGGCATCTTGCTGACCACCATCGGCAGACGCTTGCCCCGTACCTCGGCATAGACCTGGGTACCGATTGCCGCCTGGTCGATGGCAACATACCCCATGGCCACCGGCTTGCCGACACTGGGCCCGAAGCCGCCCGACGTCACCACACCGATCTTGCGGTCATCCTCGGAGTAGAGCTCGGCGCCTTCACGCACCGGGGCGCGGCCTTCCCCGAGCAACCCGACCCGCTTGCGGGTGTGATCCCTGGCCTCTATCTGCTGCAGGATCAGGTCCGCGCCGGGGAAGCCGCCTGCCCGCTCACCATCATGTCGACGAGGCTTGCCGATGGCCCAGATCAGGCTGGCTTCCACCGGGGTGGTGGTCGTGTCGATATCATGGCCATACAAACATAATCCCGCCTCCAGGCGCAGCGAGTCGCGAGCGCCCAGCCCGATCGGCTCGACTTCCCCTTCGGCCAGCAAGCGCCTGGCCAAACGCTCGGTATCCTCGGCGGCCACCGAGATTTCGAAACCATCCTCGCCGGTATAGCCACTACGACTGATCCACACCGGGATGCCGGCGATCTCGAAACGGCCATGCTGCATGAAAACCATGTCGCAGGCGGCAGGACACAAGCGTCCCATTACGCTAGCCGCCAGGGGTCCCTGCAAGGCCAGCAACCCCCGATCGAGCACCTCAACCTCGGTGTCGTGGCCAAGACCGGTACGTAGATGCGCGATATCCTGATCCTTGCACGCCGCATTGACCACCAGATAGAGAACATCGCCGGCATTGACCACCATCAGATCATCGAGGATGCCGCCCTCGTCGCTGGTAAACAGCGCATAACGTTGCATGCCTTCGGGCAACCCCACGATGTCCGCCGGCACCAGCGTCTCGAGTGCGGCTGCCGGCCCTTTGCCCCGGACGATCACCTGCCCCATGTGCGACACGTCGAACAGGCCACAGGCGGCGCGGGTATGCTCATGCTCCTTCTTGACCCCCAACGCGTACTGTACCGGCATGGCATAGCCGGCGAAGGGCACCATCTTGCCCCCCAGTTCGACATGCAGATCGTGCAGTGGAGTTTTTCTGAGTTCGCTCATCGCTTGCTTTCACCCCTAGGGTTGCATCGCTCAAGGTAGCAGAGGGGTGGCGCCGGAGCGTCACCCCTCTGACGCCCACTTATTCGAGTTCTTCGCCCGGCAAGACTTCCTTGCCTTCGAAGTAATCCTTGGTCAACTTGAAAACCACCGGTGACAGCAATGCCAGGGCAATCAAGTTGGGAATCGCCATCAAGGCGTTGAAAACGCTGGCCACCAGCCACACGAATCCCAGCGGCATGAGAGCCCCTAGCAGAATCGCCAGAATGTAGACCACCCGATAGATCTTGATCGCCCCCACCCCAAAAAGGTACTCGAAACACTTCTCGCCATAGAACGCCCAGCCCAGGATGGTGGTGAAGGCGAATACTGCCAGCGCAAATGACACCACGTACTGGCCAACACCCGGAAGAGCCTCATTGAACGACATCGCAGTCAAGGTGGCACCTGTCTCACCCGAGGTCCACGCCGTGGTTAAAATCGCCAGCGCAGTAATGCTGCACACCACAATGGTGTCGATGAAGGTTCCCAACATGGCGATCAGACCCTGGCGAACCGGGTTCTTGGTCTGCGCCGCGGCATGAGCGATCGGTGCACTCCCCAGGCCGGCCTCATTGGAGAAGACCCCGCGTGCCACGCCAAACTGGATGGCCTTGGCAACCGCTGCACCGGCAAAACCGCCCGCCGCAGAAATCGGCGTGAAGGCATGACCAAAGATCAGAGCAAGGGCGCTGGCGACTTGGTCGGCATTGATGATCAGCACCAGCAGGCCGCAGCCGATGTAGGCGATCGCCATGATCGGTACCAGTTTGCCCGCCACCTTGGCAATGCGCTTGATACCACCGAGGATCACGGCACCGGCGAGCACCATGATCACCACCCCGGTGATCCAGTGCGGCAGGTTGAGGGATTCCCCCAAGCCATCGGCCACTGAGTTGGATTGCACGGTATTGCCGATGCCGAAGGCCGCCACGGCACCGAAGAAAGCAAAGGTGCCGCCCAGCCAGCCCCATTGCTTGCCGAGGCCGTTACGAATGTAATACATGGGGCCACCGACGTGGTCGCCAGCCTCGTCGACCTGGCGGTAACGTACTGCCAGCACCGCCTCAGAGAACTTGGTGGCCATGCCTACCAGGGCGGTAATCCACATCCAGAACACTGCACCCGGCCCGCCGAGAAAGATCGCGGTCGCCACGCCGGCGATGTTGCCAGTGCCGATGGTTGCCGACAGTGAGGTCATCAGGGCATTGAAGGGCGACACCTCACCCTCACCTTCTTCTCCCGCAGCGGTGGTACGCCCCTGCCAGAGCAGCCGGAAGCCCATGCCCAGCTTACGAATCGGCAACACCTTCAGGCCTATTTGCAGGTAGCAGCCCACCCCAAGGAGCAATACCAGCATCAAAGGCCCCCAGACCACGCCTTCAATAGCGGTCAATAGACTCGTCAAGGTTTCCACGACTTAATCTCCCCAAAGCTGTCTTGTTGTTATGCACAGACGTGCATGCGGTGGTTGATCGGATAATCCCAACAAGTGGAATCCGCGTACCATAGCGGATTCCCCTGCCTTCTCACCAGAGCCCCATAGAAAACTTTGTCATATCCCGCCACTACGGAACAAAATATAGGGGACTTTGCCACTATCGGCCACTATCCTCGAACCGAAACCGCAGCCATTAAAAGAAATTTTGTTTCTTATTGGAAACAAGAGTACATTAGCCGTCATCGGGGCACGATACAAGCAGGTGGTGAAATCGGATGTCCTTCTTCCCAAGCGTAGCCACTATACCGGCGACATGGCGGTCACTTGTCCCGCTTGGCGACGAAACGATATCGCGGTTCTGGACGATACCGGCAAAGCCGGCCACCCTTAGGTGGCGGTCAATCGCTACGAACGATGAATCGGCCGGGAGCTGCCACCGGGCTCGCCATTCGGGCATAATGGCGTTACGATTCCCCAAATCAGAAAACCTTTTCGTATAGGAAAACGTGATGAGCACTATCCCCGCGAACCTGCGTTATACCGAAAGCCATGAATGGGTACTGGACAACGGTGATGGCACTATTACTGTCGGTATCACCGATCATGCCCAACAAGCGCTGGGCGACGTGGTCTTCGTCGAACTTCCCGAGGTCGGGCGCGAGCTCGATACCGGCGAGGAATTCGGTGTCATCGAGTCGGTCAAGGCTGCCTCGGACCTCTATGCGCCCCTCTCAGGTGAGGTTCTCGAAGTCAACGACGCGCTCGAGGACGCTCCGGAAACCATCAACGAATCCCCCTACGAAGATGGCTGGATCGCCAAGTTGAAACCCGTCGACATCGATGCCGCGCTCAACGGCCTGCTCGATGCCGATGCCTACGGCCAACTGGCCGAGGACGACGACTAACATCGCTGTCCGGGCGAGCCCCGCTCTCGCCGACTCCGATTGCCATTATCCGTCAGGGGTTTGACCGCTCCGCCACCATTACAGGGTGCTCCATGGCTCTAGACAATCGCCGCCTGGCCGAACTGGCCGGCCACGACGCCTTCCTCCATCGTCATAATGGCCCCAGCGCCGATGACAGCGCACGGATGCTCGAGGCACTGAACCTCGACAACATCGGGTCGTTGATCGAGAAGACCGTACCAGCCGGCATACGCCTGGGCCGTGAACTGGATCTCGATGGCCCGCGTGCCGAGGCCGAGGCGCTCGATTACCTGAAGCGCCTGGCGCGCCAGAACAAGGTTTTCAAGACCTATATCGGCCAGGGTTACCACAACACCCACCTCCCAGCGGTGATTCAGCGCAATGTGCTGGAAAACCCGGGCTGGTATACCGCCTACACCCCTTATCAGCCGGAGATCGCTCAGGGCCGGCTGGAGGGCCTGCTCAACTTCCAGCAGATGGTCATGGACCTTACCGGCATGGAGCTGGCCAACGCCTCGCTGCTGGATGAAGCCACTGCCGCTGCAGAAGCCATGGCCCTGTGCAAACGGGCCAACAAGAAGAACAAGAGTCAGGCGTTCTTCATTGCCGACGACGTACTGCCTCAGACCTTGGACGTGGTGCGCACCCGCGCTCATTATTTTGGCTTCGAGCTGATCGTCGCCCCGGCTGAAGAAATCGCCTCGCATGACGTCTTCGGCGCCCTGCTGCAATACCCCAGCCAGAGCGGTGAAGTTCGCGATCTCGCTCCGCTGCTGGCGGCTGCCGCGGAGCGCAACATCATGACCTGCGTGGCCGCCGACATCATGAGCCTGGTGCTGCTCAAGGAACCCGGCAGGCTGGGAGCCGATATCGTGGTCGGCAATACCCAGCGCTTCGGTGTTCCGATGGGCTTTGGCGGCCCTCATGCCGCCTTCTTTGCCACCACCGACAAGCTCAAGCGCTCCATTCCCGGCCGCATCATCGGTGTCTCCAAGGACAGCCGTGGACACCAGGCACTACGCATGGCCATGCAGACCCGGGAGCAGCATATTCGCCGCGAGAAGGCCACCTCCAACATCTGCACTGCCCAGGCACTGCTGGCCAACATCGCCGGCTTCTATGCCGTCTACCATGGCGCCGAAGGCCTGCGCACCATCGCCTCGCGCATCCATCGCCTGACCACCATCCTGGCCGAGGCCGTCAAGCGCAAGGGCATTGCCCTGGCTCACGATAGCTGGTTCGACACCCTGCGCCTGACCCGCGTCGACGCCGGCAAGATCCATGGCCGTGCCATGACCCACGAGATCAACCTGCGCTATTTCGATAACGGCGATATCGGTGTCAGCCTCGACGAGACCACCACGGCGGCAGACTTGGGAGTGCTGTTCGACGTCCTGCTCGGCGAAGAGCACGACCTGTCCGTGCCATCTCTGGACGACGAGGTCATCGCCAAGGGCTTGAGCGGCATTCCCGACGCTTGCCGCCGCGAATCCGGCTTCCTGACGCACCCGACCTTCCAGCGCTATCGCAGCGAGACCGAGATGCTGCGCTATCTCAAGCGGTTGGAAAACAAGGACCTATCGCTGACCCATGCGATGATCCCACTGGGCTCGTGCACCATGAAGCTCAACGCCACCAGCGAGATGATCCCGGTGACCTGGCCGGAGTTCGCGCATATTCATCCCTTCGCGCCCAAGGATCAGGTGGTGGGGTACAAGCAGATGATCGACGAGCTGGCTGCCTTCCTGGTGGAGATCACCGGCTACGAACACATCTCCATGCAGCCCAACTCCGGCGCGCAAGGCGAATACGCCGGCCTGGTGGCCATCCGCCGTTATCAGGCCGCGCAGGGGCAAGGACACCGCGATATCTGTCTGATCCCCAGTTCCGCACACGGCACCAACCCGGCCTCGGCCGCCATGGCACACATGAAAGTGGTCGTGGTGGAATGCGACAAGGACGGCAATATCGACCTGGCCGATTTACGCGCCAAGGCCGAACGGCACCATGACGACCTGTCGGCGATCATGCTCACCTATCCGTCGACTCACGGGGTGTTCGAGGAAGGCGTGCGGGAGGCCTGCCAGATCGTCCACGACCATGGCGGTCAGGTGTACATCGACGGCGCCAACATGAACGCCCAGGTCGGCCTCGCCCGCCCCGGCGACTTCGGTGGCGACGTCTCGCACCTCAACCTGCACAAGACCTTCTGCATTCCTCACGGAGGTGGAGGCCCCGGTATGGGGCCGATCGGCGTCAAGTCCCACTTGGCTCCTCATGTGTCCAACCATGTGGTCACTCCGCTTCAGGGGGTCAACGACGACTGCGGCGCGGTGGCAGCGGCGGCGTTCGGCTCGGCCTCGATCCTGCCGATTTCCTGGGCCTACATCAAGATGATGGGGGCTCGTGGCCTACGCGAGGCCACTGAACTGGCCATCCTCAATGCCAATTACATCGCGGCACGTCTCGGCGACCATTACCCGGTGCTCTACAAGGGCGTCAACGGTACCGTGGCTCATGAGTGCATCATCGATATCCGACCGCTCAAGGCGACTTCCGGCATCAGCGAAGAGGATATCGCCAAACGGCTGATGGACTACGGCTTCCATGCCCCGACCATGTCGTTCCCGGTGCCAGGCACCCTGATGGTGGAGCCCACCGAGTCGGAGTCACGCTACGAGATCGATCGGTTCTGCGATGCCATGATCGCCATCCGCGAAGAGATCGCACGCGTGGAAAGCGGTGAGTGGCCAGGCGACAACAACCCGCTGGTGCATGCCCCGCATACCATGGCGGATCTGATGGACGCTCACTGGGAGCGCCCCTACTCCCGCGAGCAGGGAGCCTTTCCCTCCGCCGCGGTCAAGGCCGCCAAGGTCTGGCCGGCAGTCAACCGTGTCGACAATGTGCTTGGCGATCGCCAGTTGATCTGCTCCTGTCCGGGCATCGACGAATACCGCGACTGATTCTCCTTGCCCATGCCGACAAGGCCCCGGACTGGTCCGGGGCCTTGCTATGCATCGAGGACTCCCTGCCGATCACAGGGAACTATCGAAGCTCGGTTCTTCGGTATAGCCATACAGCGCATGGCGACGGTGACTGCGAAAATCGTCCAGCAACTGAGCATAACGGCGCGGCAGCTCTCCATCGGAAGGCGTGACCACATGCAGAGCCTCGTGAACCGGCTGGGGCAATGCCAGTTCCTTGACCTGACGCTGCCAGGGCGATGTCTCGAGTACCAAGCGCGATATGACGGTAAAGCCGAGACCTCGTGCCACGGCATCCAGCACCATGGATATCTCGTTGGTATAACCCTGCTGGGGAAAATGGCTCATGGAGCGAAATTCTCCCGGGAAATTGGCACGCAGCAACTGACTGGCGTGGTTGATACCATCGGAATAGTTCATGAAACCCAGTCCCAACAGGTCGTTGAGAGAGGTGCCGGTAAAGTCCGCAGGCACCACGAGACACAGCGGCTCCTGAAGCCAAGGCTCATAATGCAGATCGGGATGTTTGATCACGTCGGTGACGATGCCCAGGTCATAGCGGCCAGCCAGCACATCCTGCACGATCTCGCCATTGAAGGCGAAGCTGTAGCTTACCGTGAGCCCCGGATACATTTGCTGATAGCCGAGAATGAAAGGGTAGAACATCAGGCCAACGCTGCCCGGCGATGCGATACGACATTCCCCGGAGTCGAGTGAGTCGTTATCCAGCGAATGGCGAAAGTGCTCATGCTCGGCGAACAGCTTGACGGCATAATCGTAGGCACGACGCCCGGTCTCGGTCAGCGTGAACCTGCGGCCATGACGGTTGAGCAAGGGCTTGCGCAGATACTGCTCGAGCTTGCGGATATGTTGGCTCACCCCCGGCTGGGTCATATCGAGCCGCTGCGCGGTATGCGTGAAGCTACCGGTTTCGACCAGGGTAATGAAGGTGCGAAAATACTGGGCGTTGAACATGGAGCAGCGGTTCACTCATTGGCCTGTTGGATGCGCGTATCTAGGCGGGTTCCCAATTTATCAGATTTCGGCAATCTACGCAGCGCTGCGAGTATGTCACGGACATGATAGCATCACGGAAGAACCGTCAACCAAGAGTTCCGACCGTCTTCGCCCCCGCGCCTGTCGAGCCGATGCCGCTCCTCAGGCACCCTTGGCAATGACGCCCCCGGGCCCGTTTGTCGAAGATGCCATGAGTCGCGATGACCAGTTGCCCCTTCGCCAATTGCTGACTCCAGACCGACACAAGGCCGACGCTGCATGACAAGGATTCCTACCGTGCCCGAAACGATCTCCACCACCATTTCCCCCGAAGGCAGCCTCGAGGTGCTGTCCCAGCACGAGGTGAATCGGCTGCGCGACACATCGGCCAGCGGTCTGCATGACCTGTTGCGCTGCTGTGCCCTGGCCGTACTCAACTGCGGCAACCCGACCGACAGTAGCCGCGAGGTCATGGAAACCTACCACGACTTCGATATCGAAGTGCTGCAGCAGGATCGCGGCATCCGCCTCAAGCTAAGCAATGCCCCTGCCGAGGCCTTCGTCGATGGCAAGATGATCCGCGGCATCCGCGAACTGCTGTCGGCGGTGCTGCGCGACGTCGTCTATGTCTATAACGAGATCCAGACCCAGCAACGCTTCGACCTCAGTACCGGGGAAGGCACCACCAATGCCATTTTCCATATCCTGCGCAAGGCCGGCGCGCTTAAGCCCTCCCGGGACCCCAGCCTGGTCGTTTGCTGGGGAGGGCACGCGATCTCCCGTGAGGAGTATGAATACACCAAGGATGTCGGCTATCACCTGGGCTTGCGTGACCTGGATATCTGTACCGGGTGCGGCCCGGGTGCCATGAAGGGGCCAATGAAAGGCGCCAATGTCGCCCACGCCAAGCAGCGTCGTAGCGTGAGCCGCTACCTGGGCATTTCCGAACCGGGCATCATCGCCGCGGAGTCACCCAACCCGATCGTCAATGAGTTGGTGATCATGCCCGATATCGAGAAGCGTCTGGAGGCTTTCGTGCGCGTCGGGCACGGTATCGTCATCTTCCCCGGCGGCGTCGGTACCGCCGAGGAAATCCTCTACTTGCTGGGCATCCTGCTGCATCCCAGCAATCGAGACATGCCCTTCCCGGTCATCTTTACCGGACCTGCCGACTCGGCCGACTACTTCAAGCGTATCGACGAGTTCCTGGCCTACACGCTGGGCGATGAGGCACGAAGCCGCTACCGCATCCTGATCGACGATCCGATCGGCGTGGCGCGCTGCATGAGAGTGGGCGTCAACGAAGTGACCGAATTCCGACGCGCCCATCAGGATGCCTTCTATTACAACTGGCGCCTGAATATCGCGAGAGACTTCCAGGCCCCCTTCGCACCGACTCACGAAGCCATGGCCGGGCTCGCCCTGCATCGCAACCAACCCGTTCACGAACTAGCTGCCAATCTGCGCCGAGCTTTCTCGGGTATCGTCGCCGGCAATGTCAAGGAACCGGGTATTCGCGCGATCGAAACCAATGGACCCTTCCGGCTGCACGCCGAACCCGACCTGATGGCGCGGTTGGACGAACTGCTCAGTTCCTTCGTCGACCAAGGGCGCATGAAACTGCCGGGCAGCACTTACGTGCCCTGCTATACCCTCGGCTGACCGGGAGAGATGCTGAGCGAGGCGCCGTGGTTGGTCGCGCCTCGCTTCTCGGCAGCATTCTACGACGCCTCCAGCCCCCTAGCGCTCAGGCGCCGGCTTCCACCACAATCCCAGCACGTGCAGCAGCACCCCCAATGTCGCGCCATGCGATATCAGGATCTGCCAGCGCCCCCAAGCGGAGGAAAACGCCTGCCAGACCGCCATCAGTGCCAAGCCGACCAGTACGGCACCCCCCAGGCGGCGCAGCAATGGTAACACCCGTGCGCGTGCCGCCGATGTCAGTAGACGCCAGTGCACAACGGCCATTATCGCCACCACCACGAACACCATGCCGATCAATGACAGGCGGGTATCCTGCCCTTCATTCACATAACGCGGTAGCGTGGCAAGAATCACCAGCAACAGGCCCAGCATCACGCTGAGCCGCTCGGGGCTAGGATTGATCCGCATCTCAGGCAACCTGAAGATTCTCTTCGTCGATCCAGGCCTCGGCCCAAGGCAGTGCCGCATCATCGGCCATGAAGGTTTCCATGGCGTCGACCTCGAGACGCTCGCCGAGGCGATACGCACCATGTTCGCTCAACAGCGCGTCCAGGGAACGCCCTGCGCCGCAGAACGTATCGCCGTAGGAACTATCTCCCAAGGCGATCAGGCCATAGCGAAGCTCGCTCAGGTCGGGCCCATCATCGACAATGGCCCGCGTGAAAGGCACCAGATTACCCGGGTAGTCCCCACTTCCGGTGGTGGAGACGCAAAACAGGGCCAGGTCGGTGGGAGAACCGACCAGGTCATCCAGAGTCGGCTGGTCATAGATGCTGACTTCATAGCCAGCCTGCTCGAAGAGCGGCTTCACCTGTTCGGCAACATCCAAGGCACCGCCATATACGGTGCCAACGAAAATCTTCAGAGTGGGCATGAGTGAGATTGCTTTGCTCGAGAAATTTTCTCGAATGGTAACATAGCCGGTGATCGAGCCGAATCCCGACTGCCATATGCGCCATTACACTGCCCACGTTGCGCCTGCAAGATACGAGGTTGGCAAGCTATACTTCGCTCTTTTCAACACGCAGGAGAGAACATGCAGCAGACGTTCGAGGCCTGGATAACGCCGCTCTTGATAGGTGGCTTGATCCTGTTCATGTGCTTCATCATCTGGGATCTGGCGCGCAAATCCAAGGCCGGAAGATTCGGCACCATCATGCTGTTCATCGTGCTGGGAGCAGGGATGCTGGGCTATATCGTCAAGGTCGTGATCGCCTACCTGATGGAAGGCAATGTTTGAAAAAGGAACCCTGTCATTCCGTTTTGGAATGACAGGGTTCCTGCCATGGCATCGAGACCATCCCTTCAGTGCTGCAAGGGACCATCAAAGCCTTCGACTCGGCCCTTGAGCTTCTGGCCGGGCCGGAAGGTCACTACCCGCCGCGCCGAGATGGGAATTTCCTCCCCGGTCTTGGGGTTGCGTCCGGGACGTTCACGCTTGTCGCGCAGATCGAAATTGCCGAACCCTGACAACTTGACCTGCTCGTTTTCGCGCAGACAGCCACGGATCTCTTCGAAGAAAGCCTCCACCATCGATTTGGCCTCGCGCTTGGACAGACCAAGCTCGACATGCAAATGTTCGGCCAGTTCCGCCTTGGTCAACGCACCCATGGTCATTCCCTCGTTGGATATCGCCACCACCTCGCCTCCTTCCGGCTCAACCTCTCAGCCGAGCCCCGAAACGTTGCTTGGACTCAGTGACGATTGCATCGACTAACTGATTGATTTCTTCATCATTGAGCGTGCGTGAAGGATGCTGCCAGGTCAAGCCCAAGGCGACACTCTTGTGCCCTTCTGCCACCCCCTTGCCCTGATAGACGTCGAACAAACGCAGTTCCGTCAGCCATTCGCCAGCCTGCTCGCGCAGGCAGTCGAGCAATGACTGGACGGGTAGCGTTTCATCGACCAGCAAGGCCAGGTCGCGACGGACTTCCGGATATCGAGATAACGGTATAAATTCCGGAAGAATCCCTTGTGACAAGGCTTCCAGCTGCACTTCGAACAATACCGCATCGACCTTCAAACCCAACTCGGCGCGTACCGCCGGATGCAGCGTCCCAAGCCAGCCGACGGCATCGCCCCGGTACAACACCCGTGCCGTCTGGCCCGGGTGCAAAGCGGGATGCTCACCCGGCTCGAAGCGCCAGGCCGAGATGCTCCCGCCCATCGCCAACAGGCTTTCCAGGTCACCCTTGACGTCATAGAAGTCGACCGTTTCGCGTCCTCCCGCCCAGCCCTCCGGATCTCGAGAGCCGCAGGCCAGACCACCCAGCATGGGAATCTGCGCGAGATCGTCCAGATCGCCGTGGAATACCAGCCCCGATTCGAAAAGCCGTATGCGGCTCTGCTGCCGGTTGAGGTTATGCTCCAGGGCCTTGATCAACCCCGGAAACAGACTCGCACGCATCACCGCCATATCGCTGGAGATCGGATTGGCGAGCCGGGGCGATATCGCCTGTGGCAACAGGGTCCGTTGCAGGTCGGGAGATACGAAGCTATAGCTGATGGCCTCCTGATAGCCCCGTGCCACCATCTGATGACGTAACCGGGACAATGGCTGACGACGCTCGCCATCCGGGCGCAGCGACAACCGGGCCAGAGGGCGACGCACCGGCAAACGGTTATAGCCATGAATACGTGCCAGTTCCTCGATCAAGTCTTCCTCGATAGCGATATCGAAGCGCCAGCTCGGCGCCTCGACCCGCCATCCCGCCACGGTGTCGGTCACCGACATGCCCAGGCGTTGCAGGATATCCACCGCCCGATCGGACTCCAGGCGCATGCCCAGCGCCTGCTCCAGACGCGCCGCGCGCAGCTCGATCCAACGCGAGGGCGGCAAATGGTCGTGGCTGGTGACATCGACCACCGGCCCTGGCTCGCCGCCGGTGACTTCGCGCAATAGCGCCGTGGCTCTCTCTACCGCCATGAGCGTCAGCTCAGGATCGACACCGCGCTCGAAGCGATGGGACGCATCGGTATGCAGGCCATAGGTGCGCGCCTGCCCCGCCACCGCCAAGGGCGTGAAGAAGGCCGACTCGAGAAAGATGTCGCGCGTCTCGAGTCCGACGCCGGAGTGTTCACCACCCATGACACCGGCGATGGCCAAGGCGCCCCGGCTATCGGCGATCACCAGGGTATCGTCCCGCAGGGCGATCTCCTGCCCATCGAGCAATACCAGGCGCTCCCCCTCCCGGGCCAGGCGCACCTCGATGGCATCGTGAAGATTGTCGAGGTCGAAGGCATGCATCGGCTGGCCAAGCTCGAGCATCACATAATTGGTAATGTCGACCACTGGATCGATACTGCGGATACCGCTGCGACGCAGCCGCTCGACCATCCATAGTGGCGTCTCGGCGCCGACGTCGACGCCCTTGATCAGCCGCCCGACATAGCGCGGGCAACGCTCCGGATCGCTGACATGTATCGTGAAACGGTCATCGTGCGTCGCCACCTGCGTCTCGATGGCCGGCCCCGCTACCGCCAGGCAGTTGAGCACACCAACCTCACGGGCCAACCCCTTTATGCTCAGGCAATCCCCGCGGTTGGGGGTAAGGTCGACTTCGATGGTGCTGTCGTCCAGCCCCATCCAGGCACGAAAATCCTCGCCCAGCGGTGCCGATGCGGGTAGCACGAAAATTCCGGCCGAATGCCCCTCTTCGAGCCCCAATTCGGAGGCAGAGCAGATCATGCCCTGTGACTCCACGCCGCGCAGCTTGGCCCTCTTGATCTTGAAGTCGCCGGGTAGCACCGCACCGACACGGGCAAACGGCACTTTCTGGCCCACTTCCACGTTGGGGGCGCCGCAGACCACCTGCCGAACCTCACCGCTGCCGTCATCGACCTGACACACATTGAGCTTATCGGCATCGGGATGCTGGGCCTTATGGGTCACGCTGGCCACCACGACACCTGCGAAGCCCTCGGCCACCGGTTCTACGGCATCGACCTCCAGGCCCGCCATGGTGATCTGGTCGGCCAATGCCTGGGTCGCCAGTTGTGGAGAGACCCACTCGCGCAACCACTGTTCGGAAAATTTCATGGGAGATCCTGTCTTCTGGTATCGGTCGGTGCGGTCAGGCGAACTGGCGCAGGAAGCGCAGGTCGTTTTCGAAGAACAGCCGCAGATCGTTGACGCCATAGCGCAGCATGGCCAAGCGCTCGGCGCCCATGCCGAAGGCGAACCCCTTGTAACGCTCGGCATCGATACCGGAATGCCGGAACACTTCCGGATGCACCATGCCACAGCCCATCACTTCCAACCAGCCGCTGTGCGAGCAGACTCGACACCCTTCCCCGCCGCACATCACGCACTGGATATCGACCTCGGCGGACGGTTCGGTGAACGGGAAGTAGGAAGGGCGGAAGCGCACCGAGAGTTCGTCGCGTTCGAAAAAGGCCTTCAGAAAGTCCTCGATGGTCCCCTTGAGGTCGGCAAAACTGACGTCCTCATCGACCAGCAATCCTTCGACCTGATGGAACATCGGCGTATGCGTCAGATCCGAATCGCTGCGATAGACCCGCCCCGGGCAGACAATGCGGATCGGGGGAGTGGTTTCCTTCATGGTGCGCACCTGTACCGGTGAGGTATGGGTGCGCAACAGTCGTGTGGCATCGAAATAGAACGTATCGGCCATGCCCCGCGCCGGGTGATGGGCGGGAATATTCAAGGCTTCGAAGTTGTGATAGTCGTCCTCGATTTCCGGCCCCACCGCCACATCGAAGCCAATGCGGGTGAACAACCCTTCAATGCGTTCCAGCGTGCGAGTGACGGGATGCAGGCCGCCACTGACCTGACCTCGCCCGGGCAACGTCACATCGAGGCGCTCCGCCGCCAGGCGTGCGTCCAGAGCGACTTTTTCCAGCGCCTGTTTGCGGCTCTCGAGCTCAGCCCCCAGTTGCTGCTTGGCCAGGTTGATCCGTTCGCCTGCTGCGGGACGCTCTTCCGCCGGTAGCTTGCCCAGCCCCTTGAGCAGGGCGGTGATCTCACCCTTCTTGCCGAGATAGCGCACCCGCACCTCGTCGAGGGACTGCATGTCCTGGGCAGCCTCGATGGCCTTGCGAGCCTCGGCAACCAGATTGGAAAGATGGTCCATCCGTTGCGCTCCGAAAGCGTTTCGACTGGCGCGGTGACCGTCGAAACGAGGTCATATGGTAAAAAAACAGGGGAAGAGCGGCTGCTCTTCCCCTGCGACGTTCACACGACGTTCCGGTACGCGGTCAGGCCGCCTTCGAAACGTCAAAACGGCCAGTGTCACTTACTGAGCAGCCTTGGCCTTCTCGACGATGGCAGCAAATGCCGCTTTCTCGTGAACGGCGAGATCGGCGAGAACCTTGCGATCGATCTCGATACCGGCTTGCTTCAGACCGGCAATGAAGCGACTGTAGGACAGACCGTTCTGACGAGCCGCCGCATTGATACGCGCGATCCACAGTGCGCGGAACTGACGCTTGCGCTGACGACGGTCACGGTAAGCGTACTGACCGGCTTTGATGACCGCTTGCTTGGCAACGCGGAATACCCGCGAGCGGGCGCCATAGTAGCCTTTGGCCTGCTTCAGAATTTTCTTGTGACGGCGACGAGCAACGACGCCACGCTTGACACGAGTCATAGCTTTCTCCTGACGTTAAAAAGGGTCAACCAGGCTTAGAGATTCGGCAACATGCGCTGAATCAGTTGCTTGTCGGCATCGTGGATCTGCTTCATTCCACGCAACTGACGCTTACGCTTGGTGGACTTCTTGGTCAGAATGTGGCTACGGAAAGACTGCTTGTGCTTGAAGCCATTGGCCGTCTTCTTGAAGCGCTTGGCAGCGCCGCTGTTACTCTTGATCTTCGGCATGAGGGAAAACTCCGCTCGGTGTTTTTCAGAAAATCCTAGGCCGATGCTCCGTCACCGCCGCAGCGATGGCGGGCATCCGTTTACCTGCCTATGGATCACTTCTTCTTGGGGGCAAGAATCATGATCATCTGGCGCCCTTCCATCTTGGGGAAGGACTCCACACTCGCCACCTCCTCGAGGTCCGCGGCGATCCGCTCCATCAGCTTGCGGCCGATGTCCTGGTGCGCCATCTCGCGGCCGCGAAAACGCAGCGTGACCTTGCCCTTGTCGCCACCTTCGAGGAATCGGATCAGGTTTCTCAACTTCACCTGATAGTCCCCCTCGTCGGTGCCAGGCCGGAATTTCACTTCCTTGACCTGGATCTGCTTGGTCTTCTTCTTCTGAGCAGCCTTCTGCTTCTTCTGCTCGAAGACGAATTTGCCATAATCCATGATCTTGCAGACGATGGGATCGGCATTGGAGATCTGCACGAGATCCATACCAGCGGCTTCGGCCTGCTCCAGCGCTTCGCGCGTGGGGACGATGCCAAGCTGTTCGCCGTCGGCGCCGATGAGGCGGACTTCGTCTTCGCTGATACGCTCATTCATTGGGGGGCGCTTGTCTTGGGGACGCCCACGCTGAGTATTCCGCTTGATCGTTACATCTCCGTGTTGGTTGACGTTGTCGTTATCCCCGCTCGGCCTCAAGCCGGGCAATGAGGTCATCGACTCTCATGGTGCCGAGATCCTCGCCACTGCGGGTGCGCACGGCAACTGCGTCGGATTCGACCTCCTTATCTCCCACTACCAGGAGATAGGGAACTTTCTGCAACGTATGTTCCCGGATTTTAAAGCCGATCTTCTCATTCCTCAAGTCCGCCTTGACGCGCAGACCAATTTTCTGCAGGCGCTGCTCCAGGTTCCGCGCGTAATCACGCTGCGCATCGGTGATGGTCAGCACGACCGCTTGCTGCGGAGCCAGCCAGAGTGGCATGGCACCGGCATAATGCTCGATAAGGATACCGATGAACCGCTCCATGGAACCGACAATGGCACGGTGCAGCATCACCGGGGGCCGACGAGAACCGTCCTCGGAGACGTACTGGGCGCCAAGACGGGCCGGCATCATGAAATCGACCTGCATGGTCCCGACCTGCCATGCGCGACCCAGGCAATCCTTCATGTGGTATTCGATCTTGGGGCCATAGAACGCCCCTTCTCCGGGCAACTCTTCCCACTTCACATCGCAATGGGCCAAGGCGCCGCGGAGGGCGCGCTCGGCCCGATCCCAATCCTCATCGCTACCGAGGCGCTTGTCGGGGCGCAAGGCGATCTTGACGGCAATGTCATCGAACCCGAAGTCGCTGTAGACCTTCAACGCTTGACGATGGAAGTCCGCAACCTCCGATTCGATCTGCTCCTCGGTACAGAAGACATGCCCGTCATCCTGGGTAAACGCCCGCACGCGCATGATACCATGCAACGCACCGGAGGGCTCGTTACGGTGGCAGCCACCGAACTCACCATAGCGTACCGGCAGCTCACGATAGCTGCGCAACCCGGAATTGAACACTTGCACATGGCCGGGACAGTTCATCGGCTTCAACGCATACTCACGTTTTTCCGATTCGGTAAAGAACATGTTCTCTGCGTAGTTGTCCCAGTGCCCCGATTTTTTCCATAGCGACACGTCCATGATCTGCGGACACCGGATCTCCTGATAGCCGCCGATCTTGTAGACATTACGCATGTACTGCTCGACAACCTGCCACAGCGTCCAGCCTCGCGGATGCCAGAACACCATGCCGGGCGCTTCTTCCTGCATATGGAACAGATCCAGTTTACGCGCCAGCTTGCGATGATCGCGCTTCTCCGCTTCTTCCAGACGCTTGAGGTAGGCATTGAGCTGCTTCTTGTCCGCCCACGCCGTGCCATAGATGCGCGTCAGCATGGGGTTGTCGGCATCGCCGCGCCAGTAGGCGCCGGCCAGCTTGGTCAGCTTGAAGGCCTTGAGGTGGCGCGTATTGGGAACATGCGGCCCACGACACATGTCGATATATTCTTCATGGTGGTAGAGACGGATGGTCTCTCCCTCCGGAATCCCGCGCACGATCTCCTCCTTGTAGGGCTCGTCGCGGTGCAGGAAGGTCAGCATCGCCTTGTCACGATCGACGTACTCGCGCACCACATCGTAGCCGCGTTCGATCAATTCCTTCATGCGCCGTTCGATGGCGTCCAGATCTTCCGGGGTCACCGAGTGACCGAAGTCGATATCGTAATAGAAACCGTCATCGATCACCGGTCCGATGGCCATCTTGGCCTCGGGGTAGAGCTGCTTGACGGCATGACCGACCACGTGCGCGCAGGAGTGGCGGATAACCTCGAGGCCTTCCTCGTCGCGGGCGGTGAGAATCGCCACTTCGGCATCACGGTCGATGACATCGGCGGCATCCACCAGTTTACCGTCGATCTTGCCCGCCACACAGGCTTTGGCCAGCCCTGGACCGATGGATTCGGCCAGTTCCATGACGGTCAGGGGAGCGTCAAAATGTTTCTGACTGCCGTCAGGCAGTGTCACGATTGGCATTACGAATATCCTTCAACGCAGTGGTGAGCCATACCAAGGCTCACATGTCGCAGGCTGTGGGGAAAGAACATGCCACTATCATACCGACTGGCCATCATCAGGGTACAAGACGACCTTGCCCTGCCCGGGATGAGACGGTGCCAGCAGTCATTGATGCAGCAGAGGGCGAACATTAGCAGCCTCGCCAACCCGACGTCCAGCACCAGAGGCCGTCTAGAACGCCGGCGAGCGCAGAGCGGACACAACGACGTCAGGGGCGCCCGAAGGCACCCCTGACCCCAGCAGGCGAATCAGCGCCTGCGATTACCACTCATGTCGAAAAACGACGCTTTATTCCCACTCGTCGAGCTCGACGCGGCGGTTCTCGGCGCGGCCGGCATCCGTCTCGTTGGTCGCGATCGGGCGCTCCTCACCGAAGCCTTGGGCACGCATGCGCTCCCGCTCGACACCGCGCGACTCCAGGTAATCGACAACCGATTCGGCACGCCGCTGAGAGAGGCGCTGGTTATAGTCGGCCGGACCCACGGAGTCGGTATGACCGTCGATGCTCACACGCACATTGGGATTGGCCACCAAACGCTCGGCAACGCCATCCAGGACCTGCTCCGCTCCCGGCGTCAGCTTGGCGGAGTCGAACTCGAAGTTCACGTCACGCAGCACCAGGCTCTCGGGACAACCCAGAGCATTGACCTCGGAACCTGCCGGCGTATTCGGGCATTGGTCGCGGTAATCCGGCACACCATCGCCGTCGGAATCCAGCGGGCAACCTTCAGCATTGACCTCAACGCCGGCCGGTGTACCCGGACACTGGTCACGATAATCCGGTACGCCGTCGCCATCGGAATCCAGCGGACAGCCCTCAGCATCGGTAGCAACGCCCGCAGGAACGTCACCGTAGGCCGGACACTGCGGCTCGACGGGCTCCGGCGTGCGATCGGCACACAACATCGCACCAGCGGTGGCACCAACAGTACCACCTATGGCAGCGCCATCCTCTTCATCGGACTCACCGCTGGTGGCATAACCGATGCCACCGCCAATCAGGCCGCCCGCAAGCCCGCATACCACCGGGTGCTGATACCAGGCACGATCTGCAGAGGCAGAAGCCTGGCCGGAGGTCTGCCCCCCCGAACTGGCGCAGCCCGAAAGGCCGACGACCAGAGCGGAACCGAGCATTAAGCCAGTCGTTGATTTCTTCATGTAAGACTCCTTCTTAACACAGCGCTAGTCGCAACTTTACGTTACACAGCAGGTCCATCGTTTTGTAGAACCCAAAAGCGGAGAGAGATTACCCCACCTCACCCCGCAAAAGAAAGCACAACACACGTGATTAGGCTAGTGCTTTATCACCATAGCAGGCTTGTCGGTCAGAATGACTTAATACCAAAAATGTCGCAAATCTTGATCTTCACAGCGTCGCTGAGCAGCACTCATCGGCTGACAAGGCCCTGGTGAATCGAGCCAGATCTCAGTGAAGACCTTCCGGCCAGCCTGACGTTAATTCACGCACAGCCTTCGCGGCATCGAACAAGTCCGAGCGATACTCGTCCTCTATCGCCAAGCGCTCACGATCTTCCTTCATACGCGCTCGGCGGCTCAAGGCCTTGCGAGCGGAATGGGTATGCAAGTGCGCGGTACGCGCATGCATCATGCCGAACACGTGAAAACATGGACGCTCCATCAGCGCCGGCTCGATAATTTCGAGCAGGACCTTGCAGCGCAGCGCCCCTTCGGTCAGATCAACCTGTTCCTGCAACATCGCTCTGGCAATCGCATCCAAGCTCGCCAGGCACTTCTCATTGGCGCGACGAATTTCATCGCGTTTGAATGCTTCCCGCCGTCGTACTTCCTGCCACAGGGAGCAAGCGTAGGCACCGAGGCCAGCCAGAAACACCAGCGCGATACCCAACAAAATCATCGCAGTCATTTCACTCATCGACGCAACATCTCACTTCGGTCTTTGCGCTGGGGAGTATACGTTGACTGAGCATTCGACCCAACCGGTCACGAGCCGATGAAATCATGCCAGAAACCGCCCGGGTCGACGCACACGAAGAAGGGATCGCGAAATCCTGCATATAGGAGGCAGTGTGAGAGCACCTGCCTATCAGCCTGGGATCCCGCTTCACGGCTCTTGCAAGAACGCGCAAGCCCCCTCGATCATGCCAACAGGCCTTCAGCTGATCCAGCCCCGAGCATAATGATCCAGCAACAGGACTCCGAACACGCCAAGGAGATAGCGAATCGAAAACCAGAAGGCCGCCAGCGGCGCCGCGGGATCCTGGCCGCGCCAGACCTTCCAGTTCCAGAACATGAAGCGGACATTCAACGCCATCACCCCTACCAGATAGAGCAAACCGCTCATGCCAATCACGAAAGGCATCAAGGTCACGGCAACCGTCAACCAGCCATAGAGCCACACCTGCAGCCGGGTGAAGGCATCGCCATGAGTGACCGGCAGCATCGGCACGCCCGCCTTGGCATATTCATCACGCTTGTGAATGGCGAGTGCCCAGAAATGCGGTGGCGTCCAGGCGAAGACGATCAGCACCAGCAGCAAAGGCTCCGGGCTCAACTGCCCAGTGACCGACGTCCAGCCCAGCAGCGGCGGCGCTGCACCGGCCACCCCGCCGATCACGATGTTCTGGGGTGTGGCACGCTTGAGAAACGCCGTGTAGATCAGCGCATAGCCAATCAAGGAGCCTAGCGTCAACCAGGCCGTCAGAGCATTGACTTGCCACAGCAGCAAGCCGATACCGGACACCGACAACAGGCTCGCCCAGACCAAGGCATAGGCCGTAGGCAATCGCTGAGTAGCCAGAGGGCGCCGGGAGGTCCGCAGCATCAACGCATCGAGACGGCGATCCAGGACATGATTGAACGCCGCAGCACCACAGGCCGACAGGCCGATTCCCACCAGGCCATGGACGACCACTGTCGGTGAAGGTAGCAGCGGTGATGCCAGTGCCATCCCCACCAATGCACAGGCGAGCATCACGACCACCACGCGCAGCTTGCACAGAGCGATCAGGTCTCGCCATTGCCAGGTGGCCTGCGACAAGGCTCCGTTTCGCTCTATTACCGCATTACGCATGCACCCACTCCTTCTTCGACCCCTGTTCTTCTTTCGCCGTGGTCAAGCATCCCGGCAATCGAGACTGCCACACGGCGAGTGCCATCACGATCACCAGCGCCACGGCACCTGCGGTATGCAATAACGCCAAACCCAACGGCAACCACCACAGGACATTGGCCACGCCCACCCCCACCTGTATCGCGTAGCCTCCCAGCAATGTCGCCAGCACCGGGCGTAAACGCCGCTCTCGCCAATGTCGCCACGCCAGTGCCAGGAGCGACAACCCCAGCAGCAAGGCACCAAGCCGGTGACCGACCTGGATCGCGGTACGCGCTTCGGCATGCAGTTTCCCGTGCAGGTAATTAGGCCCGACCGTCTGCGTCAAGTGAAAACCTTCACTCCAGTCCGTGTCCGGCCACCACTCGCCATTGCAGGTAGGAAACCCTTGACAGGCGATCCCGGCATAATTGCTCGAGGTCCAGCCACCCAGCCCCAGCTGCAGGACCAGCAGCGCCATGGCCACTCCCCACAAGGGTGACAAGCGTCGTCGCGCTAGCGGTGCCCGGCGTCGTTCATACTGGCGGAGGCGCAGATGCAACCACAGGAACAGCAGCATGACACTGATACCGCCAAGCAAGTGCAAGGTCACTACCTGAGGCCATAACTGCAGCGTCACGGTAAAGGCGCCAAAGGCACCCTGCAGCAGGATCACGGCCAACAAGGCGAGACAGACGCCCCAAGGATAGCCGGCATGGCGACGCAACGGCATCCCCACTAGGAGTATGGCCAGCACCAGCATCCCCAGCCCCGAGGCGATGTAGCGGTGCACCATTTCCACCCAGGCCTTGAATGTCTCGAGCGGAGCATCCGGCGAGTGCAGATTGGCCGTGTCGACATCAGGAACCACCAGACGACCATAGCAACCCGGCCAGTCGGGGCACCCCAGCCCTGCGTCGACAAGACGCGTCCAGACTCCGACCAGGATCACCGTCACCGTGAACACGACCCCCGCCAGGCTCAGCCGTTTCAGCAGTCGAAGCCTAGCGTCGACATCCAGCATGGCAGCTCCTCTTGTGCATTTTGGGCCTCCCTGAAGGAATCACCTTGTCGTCAGGGGCGGGTCAACCTTCCAGGTTCTCGGGCTTGTCCGGATTCATCCGCAACAGCCGGTTGAGATCATCCAGGACATCGTCAGGCTCGGCGCCAGCAGTATAGCTCAGCACCACCTTGCCCCGCGGGTCCAGCAGCCAGAGTTGCCCGTCGCTCTGCCAGTCGGGAGCCTCTTGCCACTGCCCCAGAACTTCCCCGGGGAGAGGTGTCGCGGCATCACCGATACGCAGACGCGTGACTCGCGGGGCTTCACGACCCAGCGCCCGATGCAAACGCCACCACTGATCGGCAAGCGCATCACACGAGGGTGGACAGTCGAAGGCCATGACCCAATCTCCCGCCTCTAGCACATGGGGCGCATCGCGCAAGGGCCACTGTGCCAGGGGAGGAACGTCGGGATTGAGCTCACCATGGGCGGTACGCTCTTCAGGAACTCCCAGACGCCATTCGACCATTACCCAGGCGGTGGCCAGCGGGGCCACGAAAACCGCTATCAGGGCGATTAGTTTCCAGCGTTGACGATTGGCAGCTGTCATCGATCTCACTCCTGCATGCTTGAGCCGGTTGCTCGCTCCTGACGATCATCGCGATAGAAAAGATGCCGTCCTCCCACCAGCATCACCACCAGCGCGGTAGCCGCCAACCCCCACCATTGCACGGCATAGCCCAAGTGGCGGCTGGGCGGCATCACATTGGGTTGCCACCAGGGTTTCAGAGCACCGCCTCCCTGCTCGAGATGTACCCAGCCATCATGGGCAAAATCGGGCAGCGACGACCAGGCAGCCAGGTCGATGCTCTGCAGCCTGCGACCTTCCTGATTGTCACCAAAGACCAAGGCATCGTCGTTTGCTGGCTGCCACTGGCCACTGAGGCGTACCGTTCCCGCTGGCGTCGCGACGCTTGGCTCGTCACGAGTGGGGCCGGTAGGCAAGTAGCCGCGCTGAATCAACCACAAGCGACCGTCCTCTCCCCGCAGAGGGGTCAGCGCCGCCACACCAACCCGGCCATCGACGACCCGGTTATCGAGGAAGTAGGTCTCCTCGGCCAGATATTCTCCGCTCAGCACGATGCGCGCCCCCTCCGGAGGGGTGTTCTGTGGCGCCTGAAGCTCCGGGGCCTCGTGCAGGCGCGCCAGATAGGCACGCTTGTCTCCCGCTCGCTCCCACTGCCATGTCCCAAGCCCCACGCCTAGCACGACCACTAGCCCCCAGAACAGCCACCAGAAGCTTTGCCGCTTGACATCATGCCCTCTCTTGCTTGAACTGATCACATTCTGCCTCACGGAGCTCTTCATGCTGAAAGCACTGATTGCACTGGTCTTTCTGGCCATGCTCACCAGTCTGGTGGCAGGCGCCGGCTTCTTGCTACGCGACCAAAGTCGCTCGCGCCGCTTACTGACATCGCTCAAGGTGCGCGTCGCCATGGCCAGCTTACTGGTCATCTTGCTGCTCTATGGTTTCTATATCGGCGATCTCGGGGGGTAAAGCGACCCGTGGACCGCTTTGAGGGCGGTCCTTTTCGGTCTTCGGTCATCTCGGCCTCTGGCTCGTCAGGGCTTAGAATACATAGACGAACAGGAACAAACCGATCCACACCACATCCACGAAATGCCAGTACCAGGCTGCCGCCTCGAAGGCAAAGTGGTTGTCGCGAGTGAAGTGTCCCTTGATCACGCGCGACAGAATCACCGCCAACGTGATGGCGCCGACAGTCACGTGAAGGCCATGAAATCCCGTCATCAGAAAGAAGGTCGAGCCATAGATCCCGGCCTCGAGGGTAATACCATAATGCGTATACGCCTCATGGTATTCGAATCCCTGGACCAGCAGGAAACATACCCCCAGCAGCAGGGTACCTATCAACCAATTGCGGGCAGTCAGGCGATACCCTTCCTTCAAGGCCTCGTGCGCAATGGTCAGGGTGATGCTGGAAGTGACCAGGAACAGTGTATTGACCAACGGCAACTGCCAGGGACTGACCGCCTCATGAGGCCCGCTGATATCGCTGCCCGGTGGGTTCATCAGCGGCCAACTCGCAGTGAAATCCGGCCACAGCAGTGCCGTCACTCCCTTGGCCCCCTCACCATCCAGCCAGGGCACCGCAAAGGTACGCACGTAGAACAAGGAACCAAAGAAGGCAGCGAAGAACATCACTTCCGAAAAGATGAACCATCCCATTCCCCAACGAAAGGAACGGTCCATCTGGGCATCATAGAGGCCTCCACGCGACTCGCGCACGACATCGCGAAACCACATCCACATGACGGTCAGCACGGCAACCAGTCCCACCAACATGACCAGGCTTCCACTGCCATGCACCAGCATCGTGCCGATACCCACCATCATGGTCCCCACTGCCAGTGAACCTAGTGCAGGCCACTTGCTGCTCGCCGGAACGTAGTAGCTGCCACCACTCATGCGTCACCTCCTTTACCAGACGCGGCCTGCGCCTGTAGCTGTGCTTGGGCACCCGATACGGGATACAGGGTATAGACCAGGGTTACCGTCTTGATCTCGTCAGGTAGGTCCCGGGTCAACTGAAACACCAAGGGCATTTCGACCCGCTCACCGGCCTGAAGATGCTGCTGCTCGAAACAGAAGCAAACCACCTTGCGCAGATGCAGGGAGGCCTGTGAAGGCGACACACTGGGAACCGCACGGCCTGACAATGCTTCATCGCTCTGATTGGTGAAGGTGAAATTGACCTCGGCGGACTGGCCGGGATGTATACGGATCTGCGAATGCTCCACGTCCAGGCGCCAGGGCAAGCCACCTCCCGAGCGGGTGATGAATTGCACGTTGATATAGCGCGAGGTGTCGACCTCCTCGTTGACGAGCGACCTGGCCCTGTCGCTCACCTTGCCGTTGAGGCCCGTCACCTGGCAGAAGACGTCATACAGCGGCACCAGCGCGAAGGCAAAGGCGAACATGCCGATCAAGGCTATCACCGTGCGAAAGACCGTTCGCTGAACCGGGTTCATGGCGCTACTCCCCCCGCCCCTAGGCATTGGCGGCGCATGAGCTGTCTGATTGCTGTCAGTGGGCGATCGGCTTGAAGTCCGGTGGCGTGTCGAAGGTGTGCAGAGGAGCCGGGCACGGCACGCTCCACTCCAGATCCTCCGCGCCATCCCAGGCTTTGGCGGGCGCTTTCTCACCGCCGCGCACGCACTTGACGACTACCCATATGAACAGTAACTGCGATGCTCCAAACAGGAAGGCGCCGAGGCTGGACACCATATTGAAGTCGGCGAACTGCAACGCGTAGTCGGGAATACGACGCGGCATGCCGGCCAGCCCCGAGAAGTGCATGGGGAAGAACGTCAGGTTGACGCCGATGATGGACAGCCAGAAGTGCCAGCGACCCAGGCGTTCGTCGGCGTAGTGGCCTGTCCACTTCGGCAGCCAGTAATAGGCTCCAGCCATGATGGCGAACACCGCACCGGGGACCAGCACATAATGGAAGTGAGCAACCACGAAATAAGTATCGTGATACTGAAAATCCGCCGGGGAGATGGCCAGCATCAACCCGGAGAAGCCGCCGATGGTGAACAGCACCACGAATGCCAGAGCGAACAGCATCGCCGTTTCAAAAGTGATCGAGCCACGGAACAGGGTCGTGATCCAGTTGAACACCTTCACCCCGGTCGGTATGGCAATCAGCATCGTGGTGTACATGAAGAACAGTTCCGCCACGAGGGGCAGGCCGACCACGAACATGTGATGCGCCCAGACCAGGAACGACAGGATGGCGATCGAGGCCGTGGCATAGACCATGGAGGCGTAACCGAACAACGGCTTGCGAGCGAAGGTCGGGATGATCGCCGACACGATGCCGAAGGCCGGCAGGATCATGATATAGACCTCGGGGTGGCCGAAAAACCAGAACAAGTGCTGGAACAGCACCGGGTCCCCGCCACCGGCGGCATTGAAGAAGCTGGTGCCGAAATTGATGTCCATCAGCATCATGGTGATCACCCCGGCCAGCACCGGCATCACCGCGATCAGCAGGAAGGCGGTGATCAACCAGGTCCACACGAACAGCGGCATGTCCATCAGGCGCATGCCCGGCGCCCGCAGGTTGAGGATGGTGGCGATGATGTTGATCGCCCCCAGGATCGAACTGATCCCGGCCATATGCAACGAGAGAATGAAGAAAGTGGTCGACGGTGGTGCATAGGTGGTCGACAGCGGCGCATAGAAGGTCCAGCCGAAGTTGGGCCCTCCGCCTGGCATCAGGAGGGTCGACAGCAGCAAGGTGAAGGCCACCGGCAACAGCCAGAAACTGAAGTTGTTGAGCCGCGGCAACGCCATGTCCGGGGCGCCGACCTGCAATGGAATCATCCAGTTGGCCAGGCCGGTGAAGGCCGGCATGACCGCGCCGAACACCATGATCAGGCCATGCATGGTGGTCATCTGGTTGAAGAACTCCGGCTGCACCAGTTGCAGTCCCGGTTGAAACAGCTCGGCCCGCACCACCAGCGCAAAGATCCCGCCGATCAAGAACATGGTCAGTGAAAAGACCAGATAGAGCGTACCGATTTCCTTGTGATTGGTCGTCAACAGCCAGCGCCAGAGACCGCCCGGCCGGTAATGCTCTTCATGAGCGATGCCGCCAGCAGAGGCCGTGCTGTGCTCCAGAGTCGGTTTGGGTGGCAAATTCGAAGCCATCGGAAATCTCCTGTCCTGTCAAAGATACCCAGAGGGAAAATCCTGTCATGAGCGACTATTCGAGCAGTGACTGGATTTCCGACGGTTGCACCACGTCGCCGCTTTCATTTCCCCAGGCATTGCGCTCGTAGGTGATGACGGCTGCCAGCTCCACGGGGTTGAGGTTGCTGCGGTATGCCGCCATGGGTGTCCCGGAGACACCGTTCAATACCACATCGATGTGCCGGTCGATATCGTTCAGGATACCCTCGTTGCCCGCCAGCGCCGGGAAGGTGGGCTCGACCCCCGAGCCGTCTGGCTGATGGCAGGTTGCACAGATCGAGCCATAGACCTGTTCGCCTCGTTCCATCAGCTCATCCATTTGCCACTCGCGATCGACACCGCTCGCTTCGGCTTCGGCTGCCGCCTGCCGCTCGGCCAGCCAGGTATCGAACTCCCCTTCCTCCATGGCATGCACCACGACCGGCATGAACGCATGATCCTTGCCGCAGAGCTCGGCACACTGGCCACGATAGATCCCGGGCTCATTGATACGCACCCAGTTCTCGTTGACGAATCCCGGGATGGCGTCCTGCTTGACGGCGAGCTCGGGAACCCACCAGGAATGGATGACATCATCGGACGTCATCAGGAAGCGGACCTTGCGGTCGACCGGCAGCACCAAAGGCTCGTCGACATCGAGAAGATAATGTTCGGTCCGCTCCTCTTCACCCCGCACCTGGGCGCGAGGTGTGCTCAGGTTCGAGGTGAAGGAGACGTTCTCACCCAGATAGTCATAACGCCAGCGCCACTGCTGGCCGGTGATCATCACGTCCAGATCGGCTTCCGAGGCATCGTACATGCGCTTGAGCGTGGCCGTGGCCGGCAACGCCATGCCCACCAGAATCAGCAGCGGGATCGCCGTCCAGATCACTTCGACGGTGGTATGTTCATGGAAGTTGGCGGACTTGGCGCCCTGCGAGCGGCGATAACGGAACAGGGAAAAGAACATCATCCCGAACACCGCGACCCCGATCACCACGCAGATCCAGAAGATCGTCATGTGCAACGCATGGATCTCACGGCTGACATCGGTGACCCCCACCGGCATGTTCCAGCCATTGGCCAAGGTGGCTGACGCCAGCCCCAGGAAACATCCCCCACCCGTCAACCAAACGAGCGTCTTGCGCATCGGCCCCTCCTTGTCATTGTCATGCCTACCTTGGAGCGTTGTGGCAATATTAGGCGTGTCTTTAACGTCTATAGAAAAGGATTGCAAGTCGAATGGCAAGCGTCCCTGGCGGTTTGCCAAACGCGAGCATCAACGCTAGGACACGGCAGCGTCAGCGAGCGGCCATGATCGCCACGCCGGCCATCAGGATCACCAGCACCACCCCCATGGCGACGCCTACCGCGACGAAGGTCTTGGGCTTGCCATGCTCGAAATCCCGTTGACGCTGACTTTCCTTCTGTACGCCGAAAAACGCCGCCAGCACTGACTTGATCACTTCCCACATCGGAGGCCTCATACTTCAGGGATTAACGAAAGAGCGCCCACCGGACCTAGCGTCCGCTTCCCTTGTCGCATGTCAAACAGAACATCGTTCGGATATACCATTTGCAACAACTTGCTGGCTCCTCAGCCACTATACTCAGGATTGCACTTGACACTATAAGTGAGGGCGAAGACATGACAACCGCAATGCATGACGTTGCCCCGGTGGGAGAGCCTGTTTTCGAGGTAACTCAACCGGTCGTCGAATGGTGGATGCAGCACTGGATGGATGCCGCTACTCCCATGGCTCGCATGCAGCTAGCATGGATGGAAACCGTCGGCGAGGCCATTCAGCATGAAGCCGAATTCCTGACGGCTTGCGCCATGTCTAGCGAGAGGATGGCCAAGTGCTTCATGGATCAGGAGATGCACAAGGATCCCGCCACACTAGGCGAGTGTTATCACAATATGGTCAAGCAAGTGACCGACGCCCATCTGACCCGGATGGGAAAGGTCACCGAACTGTCGAACGAGTTCCGAGAGCGAGTCTGGGAAGAGCTTTGATTGGCCTCTTATGTGCATGACTATGGGGTGTCCACTGCCGCGGCCACCCCTTTTTATTCCCGACAGACTCATCAACCTGCATTACGATCATCGCCACACCAGCATCCCTTGACGCAAAAAGCCGCTCCGGACGAATCCGTAAGCGGCTTTTCTGAAGATAGTTGGTCGGAGCGACAGGATTCGAACCTGCGACCTCTGCAACCCCATTGCAGCGCGCTACCAAGCTGCGCCACGCTCCGACTCGTCTCACGGCATGCCCCGAGAACGAGGCGTATACTACCTGGGTTCCCGGCAAATGGAAAGCCCCTTTTGGGCTTGCCTTTCAAAAGCTTGCCAGCGGCAAGCCGAAGAGTCAGTGGAAGAAGAACTCCAGGCGAGCCAGTAGCGTATAACGACTCTCGAGCGCCATCAGGCCCATGAAGAACACCAATACGCCGGGAGGCACCAGAACGACACAGATGATCGCCAGGCGTTCCCAGACCATATGCATGAAGACCGCCATGATCAGGCCCGCCTTCATCAGCATGAACGCGGTGATCAACGTCCACTTCAGATAGCCCTCGAGGCCGACATAGTCCACCAGATAGGAGAATAAGCTGAGTACGAACAACAGGAACCACACCCATAGATAGATACCGATGGGGTGTTGTTGAGCTTCTGCATGCGCCATGTCGTCCTCCACTGGTATCGCACGAGACGCCAACACGCGATGTCGGCTCGCGTACGACACTCACCAAAGATAGAAGAACGCGAAGATGAAGACCCAGACCAGATCGACGAAGTGCCAGTACAGGCCCAACGTCTCGACCATCTCGTAGCGCCCCTTTCGCCCGGTCAAGAAGCCGGGGCGGGCAGCATCCAGCGAGCCGCGCATGACCTTGAACGTCATGATGATCAGGAAGATGACGCCAATGGTGACATGCGTGCCGTGAAAGCCGGTGATCAGGAAGAAGGAAGCCCCGAACTGGGGAGCTCCCCAAGGGTTGGACCAGGGCCTGACCCCCTCGTGGATGAGCTTGGTCCACTCGAATGCCTGCATACCGACGAACGAAGCCCCGAGCAAGGCGGTCAGCACCAGCAGGGTCGCCGTCACGCGGCGGTTCTTCTCATAGCCGAATTTGACCGCCAAGGCCATGGTGCCGCTGCTGCTGATCAGGATGAAGGTCATGATGGCGATCAGCAGCAACGGCACATTCTGCTCACCGACATGCAGGGCGAACACCTCGCCGGTATCTGGCCAGGCGTCGGTGGACGAGATCCGTACCGTCATGTAGCCGATCAGAAAGCACGCGAAGATGAAGATGTCGCTGAGCAGGAACAGCCACATCATCGCCTTGCCCCAGGGAACCTTCTTGAACGCCCGCTGATCCGACGCCCAGTCCGCTGCCAGGCCTTTCATGCCCGACAGTGATGGGCTACGGGAATCTATCTCAGACATTGCCGCCTCCTCGCCGCGACGGGGCAACGTTCAGCCAGACAGCACCAGGCCAAACAGGATGATCCAGACCGCGAACAGGTAGTGCCAGTAGAGGGCACACAGCTCGACACTCGAGCACACCCTCATCGGCGCAACCCCCCGCCACACCTTGGGCAGCAGCCTGCCCCAGGCAATCAGACCGCCCAGCAGATGAAGTCCATGCAAGGCGGTCAACATGAAGAAGAAGGAGTTGGCCGGATTCCCTGCCATGTAGTAACCGGCTGCGCTGAGCTGGTACCACACCAGCAATTGCCCAAGGATAAAGACAAGGCTGCAGGCCCCTCCCACCATCAAACCGATTGTCAGCCCCGACTCGTCATTGCGTCTAACCGCATTCCAGGCCCACTGCAGAGCGATGCTGCCTAGCAGCAGTGCGCCGGTATTGAACCACAGCAGTCCCGGTATCGGCAGGGGACGCCAGTCACCACTGGCGTGCATGCGCATCATGTAGGCACTGATAGTCAGTGCGAACAGCGAGGTCGCTACCGCCAGAAAGACCACTAGCCCCACTCGTCCCGCCGTCATGGCAGGCGGCAAGTGGGAACCATGGGCCACCGGGGCCGATTGGGGCTCCCAGGGCCTGACATTGAATGACTGTCGCAATAACCAGCCGGCCAGGACGGCCATCAATATCGTCAGAAATACCAGGCTGACGGTCATGAGTGTCTCTCCACGGCTTCCGGCGGCACGTTCTGGGGGATGAAGTCCTGTTTCGCGCCCGGCACGGCATAGTCGTAGGCCCAACGATAGACCACCGGCAGGTCCTTGCCGAAGTTGCCATGCCGCGGTGGCGTATGCTCGGTCTGCCACTCCAGAGTGGTCGCCTCCCAGGGATTGGGACCAGCGTCACGGCCGCGGAAATAGCTCCGCACCAGGTTGAAGATGAACAGCACCTGCGCCACGGCCACGACGATGGCCGCCATCGTGATCACTGCATTGAGATCCTGGACGGAATCGGAAATGGAGGTGGTTTCACCATAAGCGTAATAACGCCGCGGCACCCCTTCGAGCCCGATGAAATGCATCGGATAATAGATCAGGTAGGTGCCCAGAAAGGTCACCCAGAAATGGATCTTGCCCAGGGTATCGTCAAGCAGGCGACCGGTTACCTTGGGGTACCAGTGATAGATGGCCCCGAAGATCACCAGTACCGGGGCCACCGCCATGACCATATGGAAATGCCCGACCACGAAATAGGTATCCGACAGCGGCACATCCACCGTGACATTGCCGAGAAACAGCCCGCTGAGACCGCCATTGACGAAGGTGAAGATAAAGCCAATGGCGAACAGCATCGGCACGGTCAGGCGGATATTGCCTCGCCATAGCGTCAACACCCAGTTATAGACCTTGATCGCGGTGGGCACGGCAATCACCAGTGTCGTGGTAGCGAACAGGAAGCCGAAGTAGGGATTCATGCCACTGACATACATGTGATGCGCCCAGACCACGAAGCTGAGAACACCGATGATGATGATCGCCCAGACCATCATGCGATAGCCGAAGATGTTCTTGCGGGCATGACAGGCCAACAGGTCGGAAACGATACCGAAGGCCGGCAACGCCACGATATAGACTTCGGGATGACCGAAAAACCAGAACAGGTGCTGGAAGAGAATCGGACTGCCGCCTCCATATGCCGATGCCTCGCCCATGCTCAGCATGTCCGGCATGAAGAAGCTGGTCCCCAGCAGGCGATCGCACAGCATCATCAGACAGGCTACCAACAGCGCCGGGAAGGCCAGCAGGGCCAATACCGTGGCCATGAAGATACCCCATACGGTCAGCGGCAAGCGCATCAGCGTCATGCCACGGGTGCGCGCCTGCAGGACCGTGACCACATAGTTGAGCCCCCCCATGGTAAAACCCATGATGAACACGGCCAGTGACACCAGCATCAAGATGATGCCCCACTCGGCACCCGGTGTTCCTTCGCTTATCGCCTGCGGGGGATAGAGGGTCCAACCGGCTCCCATCGAACCACCGGGCACGAAGAAGCCGGCCACCAGTATCAGCACCGAGGCCAGATAGAACCAGAAGCTGAGCATGTTGAGATAGGGAAAGACCATGTCCCTGGCTCCGCACATCAACGGAATCAGGTAGTTGCCAAAGCCCCCCAGGAAGAGAGCGGTGAGCAGATAGACCACCATGATCATGCCATGCATGCTCACATACTGCAGATACTCGCCAGGATCGATCAGGGAAAAGGTATCGGGAAACCCCAGTTGCAATCGCATCAGGATCGACAACACCAGCGCCACCAGGCCAATGGCGGTCGCGGTCACCGCGTACTGGATGGCGATGACCTTGGCATCCTGGCTCCAGATATACTTGCCGATGAAAGTCTTCGGATGGACCAGCTCCATCTCTTCGACTTCCGCCGGCGGCACATAGGATCCGGCATCATATTCGCGTTCGCCCATGAGTTACTCCTCGGCGCTTGCTTGACCGGCATCAGCCTGCGACGTCTCGGCCAGGCTGCCGATATACGCCACCACGTCACGCAAGGCGGCGTCGTCGACTAGTATCTGCGCCATATCGACCATCTGATTGCCGTACCAATCCTGAGGATGACGGCCACGAATCCCGTCCCTGAAATGCTGTAGCTGCCGCACCAGATACCAGTCGTTCATGCCCGCCAGACGCGGCGCCCTATGCTCCACTTTCCCCTGCCCCTGGGCACCATGACAGCTGCCGCAGGAACGGTAGAGCCGGGCTCCACGACGGGCATCCCCCGTGATGGTGGCTCGCGTGGGTTCGACAGGTAAGGTTTCGATATAAGCGACGAGATCCTCGATACTTGACTCGCTTTGCAGACTGAGAGCGAAGGGACGCATTTGCTGACCGAAAGTGTCGCCCTCATGTTGCCCGCGAGCACCAATACGAAAATTACGCAATTGGCGCCTGAGATAGTCAGCCCTCAAGCCGGCAAGACGCGGCGCATTGGTTGCCTGTTGCCCCTCGCCCTGGGGACCATGGCAGGCTACGCAACGAGCATATTGCTCGGCGCCAGCCTCGGGATCGCCAGGCCCGCGCGCCACCAGGTCCGCATAGGTGGGCTGGGTCCCCAGCCAGTCATCGAACGCCTCCTGCTCCACCACCTCCACTCGGCCGCGCATGGCGAAATGGGCGATGCCGCAGAGCTCGGCACAGACGGCCTCGAACTCACCGGTTTTCGTAGGCGTCAGCCACATATAGGAGACTTGCCCCGGCACCAAGTCCATCTTGGCGCGGAACGGGGCCACCGTGAAGTTATGAATGACGTCCTGCGAGCGCAGCCTCATCTTCACCGGTCGATCGACAGGGAGCTTGACGTGCGGTCTCGCCACCAGGACATCGTCCTGGCCCTGCGGATCGTCCGGGTCGAGGCCGAAAGGATTATCCTCGTCGACCAGACGGGTATGCACCGCACCGAAGCGGCCATCCTCGCCGGGGAAGCGAAAGCTCCAATGCCATTGCTGGCCCACCACTTCGACTTCGTGTGCGTCTTCCGGCACCGTGACAAAGGCCCCCCAAACGAAGAGCCCGGGCGCCAGCAGGGCGGCGATGCCCAAGGTGGTCAGCCCGGTGAGCCAGGCCTCGAGCTTCTTGTTCTCGGGTTCATAGTGCGAGCGCTTGTGCCGCTTGAAGCGGAAGCGAAAGATGGCGCAGGCCATGAATAGATTGACGGCAACGAACACGCCACCCGTGACCCAGAAGGTGATCAGAATCGTGTCGTCGATGGTGCCCCAGTTGGACGCCAGCGGCGTCAAGTTCCAGGGACTGAGAAAATAGAAGACGACCGACCCCAGCGCCAGCACGATCAGAGCAATCGCCATCGCCATAGGTCGCCCCCCTCCCTAACATCAAGAAGAAGCCTCGTTCAGAGAAAAGATGTTAGCGTTACCTCAATATAGTGACTGCCCTTGGGACTCGCCAATTTATAGCTTTACGTGATATGGCCTGCTACAAGCGTGCTAACCCTGAGCCTAACGCCCCTGTCGCTTGGTCCCGGCCGTCGCCTTCGCCGCCCACGGGTCCTCTGGCCAGGGATGCTTGGGATACCGCCCGCGCATGTCCTTGCGCACTTCGAAATAGCCCTGGCGCCAGAAGCTGGCCAGGTCGCGGGTCACCTGCAAGGGGCGCCGCGCCGGTGACAACAGGTGCAGTACCACCGGCACGCGGCCGCGCACCAGGCGTGGTGTCTCGGCGAGCCCGAACAACTCCTGCAACTTGACCGACAGAATCGGCTCCTGGCCCCGGTAGTCGAGGCGAATCCGGGAACCACTCGGTACCATGAGATGCATGGGAGTCTCCTCGTCCAGTGCTTGACGCTGCGGCCACGTCAAGGTATCGAGCAGCAGACGTGCCAAGGGCAGCCGGTCGATGTCCGCGAGTCGCAGGACACCAGGTCCCAGCTGCGGCGCCAGCCAATCGTCCAACGTGCCAAGCAATGCTGCCTGCGACCAGTCGGGCCACTCCTCGCCCAGCACTCGACGCATCAGTGCCATGCGCCCCAGCAACTGTTCGCTCTCGGTATCGAGAGCCAGGTAACCACGCCGCCTGAGCGCGGCCAGCAATGCCTGATGCACGGCCCCGGTGGGTAGTGTCGCCAGCGGTCGACGTGCCAGCACCAGCTCTCCCAGCCCCCTGACCTCTTCGCCCACCAGGCGTCCCTCGGCCTCCGACCACACCACTCGAGGCCGCCACCGCCTCGATTCAGGAAAGCACGCTTCCAACCGCTCCAGCGAGACGGCAGCCGCCCGGTAAATACGTGCCCCCCGAGCCTGGCCATCAAGTTCGACCGCGACCAGGGCCTCCGCATGAGCCAGTGGCTGGGCAACGTCCAGCAACGCCAGGCCGCCGTTGGCCAGCTTGAAACAACCGGGTTCCCGGCACCGTGCTACACGCTCGGGATAGGCCAAGGCCAGCAACTCACCCAGTGGCGCCAGCGAATCGACATCGAGGCTACAGCCGGCCAGTCGCGCCAAACGGCTGGTATCGCGATACCACTGCCCTGCCGGCCCGCCCGTCTTGCCAGCGGGCCGGCGCGCCAGGCTGACGGCCAGGTCACATGCATCGTCGCCGTCACGCCCCTCCAGCAATGCCACCAGCCAGCAAGCCAGCGGCCGAGCGTTCCGTTCGGCAGCACGTTCGAGCAGCACCGCCAGACGCGGATGCAACGGCCATCGAGCACTGGCCCGCCCCAGCGGTGTCAGGCCATACTCGGCATCCAGTACCCCAAGGCGCTGCAACAGCTCACGTCCGGCCGCCAGGGCCGCCGCCGGTGGCGCCGTTACCCAAGCCAGCTGTTCCGGCGCCTTGATGCCCCAACGCGCCAACTCGAAGGCCAGCCCTGACAGATCGGCCTGCTCGATTTCCGGTTCGCCATGCGTCGGTAGCGGCTGCTCCTCTGCCCACAGCCGGTAACAGACACCCGGCCCCTGGCGCCCGGCTCGTCCACGCCGCTGATCGGCGCTGGCGCGGTTGAGACGCTGAGTGGCCAGGCGAGTCAGGCCGGTACGCGGCTGGAACACCGGCACCCGTTCGAATCCTCCATCGATGACGGTACGCACCCCGTCCACGGTGACGCTGGATTCGGCGATGGCGGTGGACAGCACCACGCGCCGGCGGCCGAAGGGGTCGGCACGCAGGGCCCGTTGTTGGGCCTCCAGCTTGAGCCGGCCATGCAGCTCGAGTACCACGACCTCGTCCGACACCTCCGTCAGGAGGCGGGCCAATCGGCGGATTTCTGCCACCCCGGGCAAGAAGACCAGAACATCGCCGCCGTCCCGGGCCAGCGCCTCACGAACCACGGCGGCCTGTTGGGTGGCAGCATCGTCGCGACTGTTGAGCGCCCGGTAACGCGTCTCGACCGGGAAGGTGCGCCCCGGGCAATCGATCAGTGGCGCCGTTTTCCCCATCAGGGGACGCAAGGCCTCGGTATTCAGGGTTGCCGACATCACCAGCAACCGCAGGTCCTCGCGCAACCCGGCCTGGACATCCAGCGCCAGCGCCAATCCCAGATCGCCCTCCAGGCTGCGCTCATGAAATTCGTCGAACACGATACCGGACACGCCCTCGAGCATCGGGTCGTCCTGCAGCATGCGCGTCAGCACCCCTTGGGTGACGACCTCCAGGCGGGTGGCAGCTCCCACGCGGCTCTCCCCTCTGACCCGGTAGCCCACGGTTTCCCCCAGTGGCTCGCCAAGCTGCTCGGCCATGTAGCGGGCGGCCAGACGCGCCGCCACCCGCCTGGGTTCCAGCAACAACAGCTTGCCCGGTCGGCACCAGGGTTCATCCAGTAGCGCGAGCGGCACGCGGGTAGTCTTCCCGGCCCCCGGCTCCGCCACCAGCAGCGCCCGCGTATGACCGGCCAGCGCCCGGCGAATCTCGCCCAACCGATCATCGATGGGCAAGGCATCGGCGGCTGTCATGAACTGTCCTCCACCTCATATACGATGTAACATATATACTGAAAATCACCTGTCTTTTCGGCAAGGAGAACCCCCATGACCGAGCATGCCACTCGGCTGTTCAAGTGCCTGGCCGACGAGACTCGGCTGGCGATCCTGTTGCTGATTCAGGCCGAGGGAGAGCTCTGCGTGTGCGAACTGACCTACGTCATCGACGCTTCGCAGCCAAAGGTCTCGCGCCACCTGGCTCAACTGCGCAATTGCGAGTTGGTGGCCGACCGTCGCCAGGGACAATGGATCTACTATCGCTTGCATCCTTCGCTGCCTTCCTGGGCACTGGAAACCCTGACCTGCGCCGCGAGAGGCTGCCACACGGAGGTCGGTCGGATGCAGGACGCGCTGACACGGATGGGCAACCGTCCCGAGCGTCAGGCAGGCTGTTGCTGAGCGGGTGCATCAGACTCTCAACCGGCGCGCCTTGTGGCCGGATTCTTTACGAGCATTCGGCGAGCGAGGGACCGGCAGGGTCGAGGACAGGCAGTTTCCGTACGGACTCATCCTGCCTTGCCGAAAATCGCCGCCAGATCGATACGGGCCTCGTGGGGGCGCAGATCGAGCAACTTCTCCAACGCCGTGAGATGGGCTTGCACGCAGCGCCGCGCGGCCTCCGATTCGCCACGTTCCAGGTGTTTCAGCAGATCGGCATGATCGTTCTCCAGATAACAGGAGGCCAGGCCCGAGCGTTTGTAGAGGGCGATCACGATGGAGGTGCGCAGAATCAGGTCGGACAGCATCATGCCGAGGATGCGGTTGGGCGACTGGTCGGCCAGATAATGGTGAATGGCCAGCGAGTGTTCGATCCGCTGACTCTCATCGCCACGCAGATGTGCCTGATACTCGTCGTCGACATAGGCGGCCAGGGTCCGGCACTGCGCATGTCCGAGGTGACCGGCAAGTAGTGCCACGACCTCTCCTTCGATCAGGCGGCGGGCGGCAAAGATCTCGCGCGTCTCGTCGACACTGGGCGCACACACCCTGGCCACTTGATTGGGCTGCTGAGTGATCACGTGATCCGACGCCAGCCGCGTCAGGGCCTTGCGCACCACCGACCGACTGACACCGAAGATCTCGCCCAGCGCCACCTCGGGAAGCCGTGTTCCCGGCGGCAGGCGCTGCATCAACACCGCCTGGCGAATCCTGTCGACGATATGCCGATCATTGATGCGTCCCCCCGCCTTGGCGTCGGCGAGCATCTCGTCATGCCAGTTATCGCTCATCTTGCGTTGTCCCCGCGACTCCGTCGTTTTCCCTCACCATCGCATGTTGCGGGAAAATTGGCCATCATTTTGGATGGTATTTGTATACAAACTATGGACGAACGCCACAACCCTTGAGGATCACCCGGCACAGGAAGTCGGTGATCCGCCGATAGTCCTCGTCGCTCAGTGTCTCACGGTTGGTAATGCCCAGTACCTGGGACTCGAAATCGGCATAGTGCTGTGTCGCCGACCAGATCAGGAAGATCAACCACACCGGATCGACCGGGTCCATCAGGCCACGTTCGGCCCACTGCTCGAAGACTCTGGCACGGGCCCGGACCCATTCGCGCAACTCGCCATGCAGGTACTCCTGCAGAAAAGGCGCGCCGCCGAGAATCTCGGCGGCGAACAACCGCGACCCCTGGGGATGCTCCTTGGTCAATTGCATCTTGCTGCGAATGAAGGCCTCGAGCACTTGCGCAGGATCGTCCTCGACGCTGATATCGTCCAGCGTCGCGTTCCAACGCGTCACCATGCGTTCGAGAAGCGCGATGTAGAGCTGTTTCTTGCTACCCACGTAATAGAGCACGTTGGATTTCGGCAGACCGGCGACCTCGGCGATCGCCTGCACGCTGGCTCCCCGGTACCCATGCTGGGCAAACACACGTTCCGCCGCCTCGAGAATCGCCTTTTCGTTACGCAGCCGCGTGCGTGTCGCATCGGGCGTGCTCATCGATGTCATAACTCAAGCCCTTGAGTGGAAAGCCTCAAGCTTGCCGCAGCCACCGCCGGGCTGCAATGGGACAAAAACATGACGATCCCCCTTGCACTCGGCGTCACTTTGAGCCACGCTTTATGGAAGTTGACCAAATGGTCAAAGGAAGCGATACCTGGACAACACCCTGGCGACAGCATAACAAACAGCGGATTCTGCGATGATCGACTTCTATCTCAACGGCAAACGTCGGCAATGCGCCGACATTACCCCCGACACCAGCATTCTGGAACTGCTGAGGACACACCTCGGCCAGACCGGCACCAAGGAAGGCTGCGCTTCCGGCGACTGCGGCGCCTGCACCGTCTCCATTGGCGAGCCCGACGCCAGCGGCGAGTTGCGCTACCAGTCCGCCAATGCCTGCATTACCCCGGCGTATCAGCTCAATGGCTGCCACCTGGTCACCGTCGAGGGCCTGTCTCGCGGCGATGCCCTGCACCCCGCGCAGGCGGCGATGGTCGGGTGTCATGGCAGCCAATGCGGCTTCTGCACGCCGGGCATCGTGATGTCGCTGTTCACCTTGCATGAAGAACAACGTCGCCGCCCCGCACCACTGACCCAGGAACGGCTGGAAGCCGCGCTGGGTGGCAATCTCTGCCGCTGCACCGGCTATCGGCCGATTCGCGATGCCGCCCTGACGATGGACGATTACCCCGACACCCATCCCACCTGGGCCGACGATCCGGATCTGGCAACCAATGTCGCCGAGTTGCGGCGCAGTGCTGCCACGACTCCCGAGCTCGCCGCCCAGGGACACTTCACCGCACCACGCGATCTGGCCACCCTGCGTGAACTCAAGCGCGCTCGTCCGCGGGCCCGCCTGGTTGCCGGCGCCACCGACCTGTGGCTGGAAACCACTCAGCAGTTGAAGGCCCTGGACGACCTGATCGATGTACGTCAGGTCGCCGAGCTCAACACGATCGAAGAAGCCGAGGACGGCTGGTGGATCGGTGCCGCCGTGACCTACTCGCGCCTGGAGCCGCTTTTCCAGGCGCACTACCCGGCCTTCGCCCATCTGATGCACCGTTTCGCGTCGTCGCAGATCCGCAACCGCGGCACGCTCGGCGGCAACGTGGCCAACGCCTCGCCCATCGGCGACACCCCGCCGGTGCTGCTGGCCCTCGACGCCCGCGTGGCACTCGACGGGCCCGCCGGCGAGCGCGAATTACCGCTGGATGAGTTCTTCCTCGACTACAAGCAGACAGCCCTCGAGGCCGACGAATTCATCCGTGCCATCTTCCTGCCGCGCCCGGCAGCCGGACAGAATCTCAAGGTCTGGAAACTGTCGAAGCGTAGGGAGGACGATATTTCCGCCGTCCTGGCGGCCTTTGCCTGGCGCCTCGAGGACGGGGCGATGCGTGATGTCCACCTGGCCTTCGGCGGCATGGCGGCGATTCCGCGCCGTGCCCCACATGCGGAAAGGGCGCTGGAAGGTCAGCCGCCTACCGTCGCGGCCTTCGAGGCGGCCAAACGCGCGTTGCGCGACGAATTCCAGCCCATGACCGATGTCAGGGGCGGAGCCGAATACCGCCAAGTGGCTGCCGGCAACCTGCTCGAACGCCTGCGCCTCATGATTGCGGCATCCAACAACAGCACCGATGCGGAGGTGACCCTCGATGCGTACGCTCACTGACATTCCCCAGGACTCATCTCGGAACCGCCGCCAAGCGACCGCGCGAGATGGTGGTGCCGCGGGCAGTGCACGCGCTCACGAGAGTGCCATCAAGCATGTCACCGGCCGCGCCGCCTATATCGACGATATTGCCGCACCGGCCGATGCCGTGCATATCGCCCTGGGCCTGTCGCCGGTTGCGCATGGCCGCTTGACCCGCCTGGACCTGGAAAAGGTCAAGGCAGCCCCGGGAGTGGTCGACGTGATCACCATCGTCGACGTGCCCGGCCATACCGATATCGGCCCGGTGTTCCCTGGCGACCCGATCTTCGTCGACGACGAGATCAGCTATGTCGGCCAATGCCTGTTCGCGGTCGCGGCCACCAGCCACAAGGCGGCCCGACTGGCGGTGAAGGAAGCCATCGTCGAGATCGACGAGCAGCCGGCCAGCCTCGATCCGGTGGCGGCCGCCGAGCGCGGCGAGTTCGTGCGCCCCACCCATGTCCAGGAAAGCGGCGACTGGCAGCAAGCGCTCGACGGCGCCCCGCACGTACTGGAAAGCGAACAGTTCGTCGGCGGCCAGGAACACTTCTACCTGGAGGGCCAGGCTTGCCTGGTCACCCCTACCGAAGACGAAGGGGTGATGGTGTATACCTCCAACCAGCACCCCAGCGAAACCCAGAAGCTGGTCGCCGAGGTTCTGGATATCCCCTTCCATGCGGTGACCGTGGAAATGCGCCGTATGGGGGGCGGCTTCGGCGGCAAGGAAACCCAGGCCTCGCCCTGGGCTTGCATCGCCGCCATCATCGCCCGGCGCACCGGGCGCCCGGCGCGGATCCGCCTGCCGCGCGCCGAGGACATGCGCGTCACCGGCAAGCGGCACCCCTTCCATAACCGCTACCGTCTCGGCTTCGATGACGAGGGGGTGCTGCTGGGCGGCGACATCACCGTGATCGGCAACTGCGGCTATTCTCCGGACCTGTCCGAAGCGATCGTCGACCGAGCCATGTTCCACGCCGACAACGCCTATTCACTGGGCCAGGCGCGGGTCACCGGCCATCGCGCCCGGACCCATACCGCCTCCAACACCGCCTTCCGCGGTTTCGGTGGTCCCCAGGGCATGATGATCATCGAGGCCGCCATGGACGATATCGCGCGCCGGATCGGCGAAGACCCGCTGACGGTGCGCAAGCGCAACCTGTATCGTCCTGGGCGCGACGTGACCCACTACGGTCAGCAGGTCGAACAACTCGATCTTCTTCACGACATCGTCGCCCAGCTCGAGCAGAGCAGCGACTACTGGGCACGCCGCCAGGCGATCGCCAATTTCAATGCCAGGAGCCCGGTCATCAAGAAGGGGCTGGCCCTGACCCCGGTGAAGTTCGGCATCTCCTTCACCGCCAAGCACCTCAACCAGGCCGGCGCCCTGCTGCACGTCTATACCGACGGCAGCGTGATGATCAACCACGGCGGTACCGAGATGGGCCAGGGCCTGCACACCAAGGTCTGCCAGGTGGTGGCGCGCGAACTGGGGCTGGATCTGGAACGGGTACGGATCACCGCCACGCGTACCGACAAGGTGCCCAATACTTCGCCCACCGCGGCCTCGAGCGGTGCCGACCTCAATGGCCAGGCGGCTCGCGATGCCGCCAGCCAGATCCGCGAACGGCTGTTCGACTTCGCCGCCGAGCATTTCTTCAAGGATCAGGGCGGGCTCGACCGCGAAGGCATGCGTCTCGAGAATGGTGCACTGGTCGTCGGTCATGGTTCCGATGTCAAGCGCATTCCTTGGGGGGAACTGGTGCAGGCCGCCTACCTGGGACGTATCTCACTCTCGGCCAAGGGCTTCTACTCCACGCCGCTGATCCACTATGACCGCGAGACCGGCAAGGGCCGGCCCTTCTACTACTATGCCCATGGTGCCGCCGTGAGTGAGGTCAGCGTCGACACCCTCTCCGGCGAATATCAGCTGACTCGTGCCGATATCCTGCACGACGTCGGCGACTCCCTGAATCCGGCCATCGACATCGGCCAGATCGAGGGCGGTTTCATCCAGGGCATGGGCTGGCTGACCAGTGAAGAGCTCAAGTGGAACGAAGCGGGTCGCCTGGTTTCGGATGGCCCGGCAACCTACAAGATCCCGGCCTTCGGCGATCTGCCGCCGGTGTTCAACGTCGCCTTGATGCAGGGCCATCCCAACTCCCAGGCCAGCATCTACCGTTCCAAGGCGGTGGGCGAACCGCCCTTCATGCTTGGCATGTCGGTGTGGTCGGCACTGCGCGATGCGCTGGCCAGCCTGACCGGCTATCGCGAGTCCCCACGGCTCGACACCCCGGCCACACCGGAACGGGTACTGATGGCCGCCGAAGCCCTGCGCCAGCGCCAGATGACCACCACCAACGTGGAAGAAACCAGCGATGACCTGGTCTGAGTCACAGCCACTCCCCTGGCACGCGGCACTGCATCACCTGCAGCGGGAGGCCCGCCCACACGCCCTGGCCAGCGTGGTCGGGACAGCGGGCTCCACACCACGCGAGCCCGGCGCCAAGATGGTGATCACCGCCGAGGCCGTCTACGACACCCTGGGCGGCGGCACCTTCGAATTCCAAGTGATCGCCGCGGCCCGAGAGGCCCTCGAACGGGGTGACGGCGGACCGCACCTGGAAGCCTTTCCGCTGGGCGGGCGCAGCGGGCAGTGTTGCGGTGGCTATGTGCATGTGCTGATCGAGGTCTTCGGTGGTGCCGATATGTGCGTCGCGCTGTTTGGCGCCGGCCATGTCGGTCAGGCCCTGGTGGGATTGCTGGCCCCGCTGCCGTGGCGTGTGCTGTGGTTCGACAGCCGCGCAGACGCCTTCCCCGCGGGTAGCGAGTCACAGCCGCGGCTGAGCTGTCGGCGGGTCGAAACGGGGCCGGAGGGCCCGGACATCGAAGCCGCCGTGGCCTCGCTGCCGGCGGGCAGCCATGCCCTGGTGATGACGCACGATCATGGCGAGGATCGTCAGTTGGTCGACGCGCTGCTCAAGCGCGGCGACTGCGCCTCCATCGGCCTGATCGGTTCCGACAGCAAGTGGGCCAGCTTCCAGCGCCGCCTGCGCGACGCCGGCCACGACCAGGCGACCCTCGATGCGCGGGTGCGTTGCCCGATCGGCATCCCCGGCGCCAAGGGCAAACGGCCCTACGAGATCGCGGTAGCGGTGGTCGCGGAACTGCTGACCCTCAAACCGGCCACCGACCAGGACGATCGCCGTGGCGTCTCCCCCGAGACATTGCGAGACGCCTTCTCGGCACCGAATCCCCGGGACGCCGCATCCTGATAACGACAAAGCGGTCACACCGCCAACGACTTTTTCGGAGAAATCCATGACCGAGGCTCAACAACAGCGCACGCACGTGCTGCGCGGCCCCCTCCTGAGCTTTCTCAACGACCCCGGCGAAGGCGACAGCCCCGACCCGGGCAGCGTGCTGCATCTGGAAGACGGTGCCATCTGGATCGAAGGCGGCCATATTCGCGCCATCGGCGATTACCGTGAACTGGCCCCAAGCCTTCCCCAAGGCATCGAGGTGGTGGACTATTCGGGCAAGCTGATGATGCCCGGCTTCATCGACAGCCATGTGCACTATGTCCAGCTCGACATCATGGCCTCCTATGGTCGCCAGCTCCTCGACTGGCTGAACGAATACACCTTCCCCGAGGAGTGCCGGTTCGCCCAACAGGCACATGCCGAGAACGTCGCCGAGGCCTTTCTCGACGAGCAACTGCGCGTCGGCACCACCACCGCCCAGGTGTTCTGCACCTCGCATCCGGTCTCGGTGGACACCTTCTTCGCCGCGGCGCGCCAACGCGGCCTGCGCATGCTGGCCGGCAAGGTGCTGATGGACCGCAACGCGCCCGAGGGGCTGACCGACACGGTCGCCGACGGCATCCGCGACAGCGAACGGCTGATCGGCGACTGGCACGGCAAGGACCGCCTGGGCTACACCCTGACGCCACGCTTCGCGCCGACCTCGACAGCGGCGCAACTCGACGCCACCGGCGGCATCCTGCGCAACGCCCCGGACCTGCACCTGCAGACCCACCTGTCCGAGAACCAGGGCGAGATCGCCTGGGTCGCCGAGCTGTTCCCGGATTGCCAGGACTACCTCGGCGTCTATGAGCGCTACGGTCTGGTCGGGCCACGCAGTACCTTCGCGCATGGCATCCATCTGACCCAGGAGATGCGCAATCGACTCGCCGCGGCCGGCGCCAATGTGGCCTTCTGTCCGACCTCCAACCTGTTCCTCGGCAGCGGGTTGTTCGATCGCCAGGCATGCCGCGACGCGGGGCTGAACACCACCCTGGCCAGCGACGTGGGCGGTGGCACCGACCTCTCGGGACTGGCCACCCTCAAGGCCGCCTATCAGGTCGGTCAGTTGCTCGGTCAACCGCTGACTGCCTGGCAGGGCTTCTACCGCCTGACGCTGGGCAATGCCCGGGCCCTGCACCTGGATGCTCATATCGGCAGCCTGCGCGCGGGCGCCGAGGCCGACATCGTGGTGCTCGACCCTCGTGCTACCCCGCTGCTGGAGCGGCGCAGTGCCCGTACCCGCAACCTCGCCGAGCAGCTCTTCGCGCTGATGATGCTGGGCGACGACCGTACCGTCTTCGCTACCTGGGCGAACGGCCGCTGCGTGCACCGACGTCAGACGCCGGCACCACTGGCCTGATTCTTTACTCTTTTGCCTCGCGCTGTTGGGCGGCCCGTCATCGACGTGCCGCCCTTTTTTGCGCGCGGCGCTTGAGAACGCCGCCCGTCGATCAGGCTTCCATCACCACCCTGTCGAGCTCGGCCCGTAGTGCCTGGCGGCGGCTATCGTCCAGGAACGCCACCTCGATGGCATTGCGTGCCAGGATGGCAAAGGTCTCCTTCGACCAGCCGAAGGCGCGCTGACAGGCCAGATAATTGGCCAGCACGCCCCCGCCGAAATAGGCCGGATCGTCGGAGTTCAGGGTCAGCAGCAGACCGGCATCCATCAGCTTCGGCAGTGGATGATCGTCGATATGCTCCACCACCTTCAGTCGCACGTTGGACAACGGACAGACGGTCAACGGAATCCGCTCCTCACGCAACCGTTCGACCAATGCCGAATCCTCCAGGCAGCGCACGCCGTGGTCGATACGGCAGACATCCAACAGGTCGAGCGCCTCGCGGATGTAGCTCGGCGGCCCTTCCTCGCCGGCATGCGCCACCCGCGGGATCCCCAACGTCATGGCGCGGGCGAAGACCTCGCGGAACTTCGACGGCGGATGACCGCACTCGGCGCTGTCGAGTCCCACGGCGTCGAGCATTTCCCAGTAGGGAGCGGCCTGCTCCAGCACGCGCATCGCTTCGTCCGCCGGACGGTCGCGCAGGAAACTCATGATCAGCGCCGTGGACATGTCCAACTCACGTTCGGCCTGGCGCCGGGCACGGCTCAGCCCTTCCATCTGGACACCCAGCTCGATCCCGCGCGCCAGGTGCGCCTGGGGATCGAAGGAAATTTCCACGTGCACCACACCCTCGGCATGGGCGCGGCGGAAGTAGTCCATGGCCAGGTCGAAGAAGTCGTCGGCGCTGCGTAACACGGCCATGCCCTGGTAATAGAGATTCAGGAACGACTGCAGATCCTCGAATTCGTAGGCGGCACGCACCTCGTCCACCGATGCATAGGGCAACTCGATGCCGTTGCGTTCGGCCAGGGCGAACATCAACTCGGGCTCCAGCGAGCCCTCGATATGCAGGTGCAGTTCGGCCTTCGGCAGCCGCTTGAGGAAGTCTTGCATAAGGCACTCCACGCCGGAACTTTGACTAATCCTGCGACAATCTGACCGTTTGCGCAAAGTGCACGATGCTGCCGTGAGTTAAGGAAGCGCTGAACAAATCGACGAGCGGCGTGAAGCGCAAGGCACCCGGAGCACAGGAACCGGAGCCTATGGGGTATATGTGAGGATTCCGACCGGGCTGGCGCACCAGCACCGCGTAACGCAGCGATTTGCCCGCGTAGGCATTTGTTCAGTCTTTCCTGAACGCTATTGTTCCCGCTCCACTACTGACTCCAGCCGCCCCGCTACCAGCCGGAGGCTCCTCTGAATGCCTACGGGGGTGACCTGTTCATCGCCCAACTGATGGAGTAGATAGAGCACCGTGCGCCCGGCCAGCCAGGACTCGAGGCGAGTCGCAATGCGTCTTGCCAAGGGGCGATCCAGCCCGGTGAAAGGCTCGTCGAGGATCACCACCGGAGCGTCGAGAAGCAACACTCGAGCCAGGCCCAGGCGACGCGCCTGCCCTCCGGATAGCTGGCGCCCGCCCTCGCCCACCGAGGTTTCCAGCCCCTTGGGCAGATCACGAGCCCAATCGGCCAGCTCGACCGCTTCCAGAACTCGCCACAGTTCGGCCGCGTTGGCCTCGGGCCTGGCCAGACGCAGGTTGGCCGCAATGCTGTCATGGAACAGTTCGACCCGCTGGGTCAGATAACCGATGCGCGAGCGCAGGCTGCCCAATTTCAGCTCTTGCAGGTCCACCCCGTCGAGACGTACACGTCCCCGGTCCGGATCGAGCAGGCGGGCGAAAAGCAGGGCAACGCTCGACTTGCCGGCACCGGAAGCCCCCAGCAGCGCCAGTTGCTCGCCACGGCCGAGCGTCAGGGAAACCTCTTCGAGTGACGGCGTCAACGCGCCGGGATAACGTAGGCTGACCGCCTCCAGGCACAGCTCGGCGGGGCCATCACCGACCAGACGTGGTGCCGGGGACTCGACGATGGCGCTGCGCGATTGGCCCAGCGCATTGAGGCGACGCGCCGCGGCACGCGTCGCGCCCAGTTGGGTGAAGGCCACGGGCAGGCCGACAAAGGCCTCGCCGAGCGCCAGCACGGCCAATGGCATCATCACCATCAACGGCCCCGTCAAGGTGCCCGCCGCATATGCCTGCGCCGCCAGCCACAGCGCCAACAGCATGGCCAGACTCACGCCCAGCCCCACCAGGGCATTGCCCGATGCCGCAACACGTCCCAGATAGCGCTGGTCGCGGTAGAGGCTCGTTTCCACGCTGGCCATCTCACCCCGGTGCCTGCCCAGGCTGCCATAGGCACGCAACTCGGCGAGTCCCTGCAGATGTTCGATGGCGTGTGCGCGCAGGCGATCGAGTGTCGCCACCCGCCGCTGGCTGGCTGCCATCCCCAGCCACGCCTGTCCCAGCACCAGCCAACACCACAGCCCCAGCAGCACCAGCCCGACGGCAGTTCCGACGCGCGGTGCGAAGATACCCAGCAGCAGCGCGGCACCGAGAATCGCCAGCAGCGCCACCGCGGGCGGTGCCAATAGCCGCAGGTACAGGCTGTCGAGGGTATCGATATCCGCCGTCAGACGATTGAGCCACTCGCTGGCGCGGCGCCGTGACAACGCCTGGGCATCGAGTCGCGCCAGCACCTGAAACATGCCGCCGCGCAGATCGGCCAGCAGCCGCAACACGCTGTCGTGGTTATAGAGCCGTTCGAGATAGCGCGAGACGGTACGCATCACGGCGAACAGGCGTATCCCGCCGCCGGGCACATAGACGTCCAGGCTCGCCGCCCCCCCTGCCGCCAACAGAGCGCCGGCCACTGCCGTGGCGGTAATGAACCAGCCCGACAGTGCCAGCAAACCGATGGCGGAAGCCACGGTCATGACCAGCAACAGCGTGCCGAGAATCAAACGACGACGGCGCCGGGCCAGCAGCCGAAGCCAGGGAGCCAGCTCCCGATGCAACCGGCGCAGCGAGGTCATGACCATCCTCCCGCCACGCCTCGTCCCGGATCGAGCGCCACCACCCGCCCCTCGTCGAGGGTCATGACCCACTCGGCCATCGTCATCAAGGCCGGATGGTGGGTGGCGATCACCAGGGTGCGCCCCTCGTCGAGCAGTGTGCGAAGGGCCTCGATCACCCGCGCTTCGGATGCCTCATCGAGGCTCGCCGTCGGTTCGTCCAGCAGTACCAGGCGTGCCGGCGACAGAAAGACCCGCGCCAGCGCCAGGCGCTGCGCCTGGCCGCCGGACAGACCGCTTCCGCGTTCCGCCAAGGGTGTCGCCAGCCCCTCGGGAAGGCGTGCCATCAGCTCGCCTAGCCCGGCCCGCTCCAGCGCGGTACGCATCTGCATCTCACTGGCCTCGGGAGCCGCCAGACGCAGATTGTCGGCGATCGTGCCCTGGATCAGCAGCGGACGCTGATCCAGCCAGGCGATTCCATCGTCGGCGTCCACCGCCACCTCACCGGTCTCAGGGCCGATGAACCCGGCGATCAGCTGCAGCAACGTCGACTTGCCTGCTCCCGATGGGCCGACCAGGGCCAGCGAGGTACCGGCCGGCACCTCGAGGTCGACGGGGCCCAACACACGGCCGCGACCGGGATGGCTAGCACTGACGCCTTGCAGGGCGATCATCGATGCCGGCTTGCCCGCTTCATCGATCCTTGCCGGCTTTACTCCGCCACCTGCATCCGGCAACGGCTCGCCGAGCAGCGCCACCAGGCCATCGGCGGCCCCCAATGCGGCGGCACGATCGTGATAGTGCTGGGACAGGGTACGCAGCGGCTGAAAGAACTCCGGTGCCAGCAACAGCACCGCGAGACCACTGAACAGCGTCAGCCGTGGCGCGGGACCGAATTCGATATATCCCAGCAACCCGAAACCGATATAGATCGCCACCACGGCAATGGCCACCGAGGCGAAGAATTCGAGCACCGCCGAGGACAGGAAGGCCAGGCGCAGGATACGCATACTGCGACGGCGATAATCGTCGGCAGCAGCGAAGACCTCGTCGGTAGCTTGGGACGTGCGATTGAACAGTTGCAGTGTGGTGATCCCACGAACCCGGTCGAGGAATTGTCCCGCCAGACGATTCATCGCGGCGAACTGTTGTCGGTTGAGCCGCTCCGCACCGATCCCGACCAGTGCCATGAACAGCGGAATCAGCGGTGCCGACAGCAACAGAAAGAGTGCCGCCAGCCAGTCCAACCAGACCACCACCAGTAGCACCGCCAGCGGTAGCGCCACGGCCAGGCGCAGTTGGGGCTGGAAACGCGCGAAATAGCCATCCAGTGCCTCGACCTGCTCCACCAACTGTCCGCCCAGGCCGGCACTGTGGCGCCCGGCCAGACGCACCGGCCCCAGCGCCTCGAGACGCTCGACAAGCGCCGACCTGGCCGCCGAGCGAATGCGCAGGCTGGCCTCCTGAGCGGCGACCTCCTGTCCCCATTGGGCCAACGCCCGAAACGCGACAGTTGCCACCATGGCCATGAAGGCCCCGGCCAACTCGCTGGGCACGGCGCTCCGGACCAGCACGGCACTGACGGTCCAGGCCAACAGCAACATCTGGACGATCGTCGCCCCGCCGGCGGCAAAACCGGCCAGCATGGCGAGACGCAACAAGCGGCGCTGGCGAGTCGCCAGCGAGGCCAGCCAACGCCGCGGGGTCAGTTCACCATCGTCACCCATTGGCGTCGACATCGGCTCAATGATAGCCCTCGCCGACCTTGACCTTGCCGCGGAACACCCAGTAGGTCCAGGCGGTATAGGCCAGCACGATGGGGATCACGAACAGCATCCCGAGCAGCAGGAAGAGCTGCGATCCCGGTGCCGAAGCGGCATCCCAGATGGTGTGGTTCGGTGGCACGATCACCGGCCACTTGCTGACCACCAGGCCGAGGTAGGTGAAGACGAACACGCCAAGGGTGGCAATGAAGGGCTGTCCCTCACGGCGCTGCTTCACGGCACGCCACAGCAGCGCCGCACAGGCCAGGGCCAGGAACGGGAAGATCCAGATCAGGTGCAGATGACCGAACCAGCGATCACGCACGCTGGTATCCACGAACGGGGTCCAGAGGCTGATGATGAAGAAGACCGCCAGTACCGCGACCAGTAGCGGCGGCGTGATGCGATAGGCCCAGGCCTGGATATGGCCTTCGGACTTCATGATCAGCCAGGTGGCGCCGAGCAGCGCGTAACCGGCCATCAGCCCCAGGCCGGTGATCACGGTAAAGGGTGTCAGCCAATCGAGCGCCCCCCCCACGTAGACGAAGTCCTCCACCGCAAAACCCTGGATATAGGTGCCCACCACGGCCCCCTGAGCAAAGGCGGCCACCGCCGAGCCCCAGCAGAAGGCACGGTTCCACCAGTGGCGGTTCTTGCGCGACTTGAAGCGAAACTCGAAGGCGATACCGCGAAAGATCAGCCCGGCCAACATCAGGAAGACCCCGATGTAGAGTGCCGGCAAGAACACCGAGTAGACCAGCGGGAAGGCCCCCAGCAGACCGGCGCCGCCCAGCACCAGCCAGGTCTCGTTGCCATCCCACACCGGGGCGACCGAGTTCATCATCACGTCACGGGATTCCTCGTCCGGGGCAAAGGGGAACAGGATCCCCACCCCCAGGTCGAAGCCGTCCATCAGCACGTACATGATCACCCCGAAACCGATGATGACGGCCCAGATCAGAGACAGATCGAACATTTCCATGGCTCAGCTCCTCACCGGGTGGCCGGCATCATCATCGAAGGGTATATGCGAGGCGGAGAGGGGGCGCATGGCGCGTTCCACCTCGTCGACGATTCGATCTTCTTCCTCGGGCAACATGCCGCCCCGCACGACCCGGGTCAGGTAATAGACACCGGCCCAGAACACCACGCCATAAACGGCCATATAACCGAGCAGGGTGAACAGCGCCATGCCGCCGGTCAGCGACGGCGTCAGCGCCTCGGCCTGGTTCATGATGCCGTAGACCAGCCAGGGCGCCCGTCCCGTCTCGGTGACGATCCACCCCGCCAACACGGCGATGAAGGGCGTGACGCTCATCAGCCGCAGCAATTGCAGATAACCGCGGTGCTCGTACAGGCGACCGCCGCGACGCAGCCACAGACCCGCCACCGCCACGGCAATCATCAGAAAGCCCAGCGCCACCATCACCCGGAACGCCCAGAACACCAGCCATACCGGCGGCTGCTCCTGTGGCGGCATTTCACTGACGCCAGGCACCACACCATCCAACTCGTGGGTCAGAATCAGGCTGGCCAAGCGGGGAATGCCCAATTCGATGCGGTTCTCCTGCGCCGCCTGATCCGGCCAGGCAAACAGCAGCAGTGGCGCCCCTTCCCGGGTTTGCCAATTGCCCTCCATGGCCGCCACCTTGGTCGGCTGATGCTCCAGCGTATTGAGGCCATGGAAGTCGCCTACCACCGCCTGCGTCGGCGCCAGTACCAGCAGTAGCCACAAGCACATCGACAGGGCCTTCTTGTTGGCCGGCACATCACGCCCCAAGAGCAGATACCAGGCGCTGACGCCCGCCACCACAAAGCCGCCGGTGAGAAACGAGGCCAGCACCATGTGTGCGAAACGATAGGGGAAGGATGGATTGAAGATCGCCTCGCTCCACGAGGTCACGTGAAAGCGACCGTCGATCAGCTCCATGCCGACCGGGGTCTGCATCCAGCTATTGGCCGCCAGGATCCAGAACGCGGAGATAAAGGTGCCGGTGGCGACCATGATGGAGGCGAAGAGATGCACGCCCTGGGGCACTTTACCGCGGCCGAACAGCAGCACCCCCAGGAATGCGGCTTCCAGGAAGAAGGCAGTCACCACCTCGTAGCTGAGCATCGGCCCGAGAAAGTTCGCCGCCGCCAGGGAGAAGTTGCTCCAGTTGGTACCGAACTGGAAGGACATGACGATGCCGGACACCACGCCCATGCCGAAGACGACGGCAAAAACCTTGGCCCAGAATATCGCCAGCCGCTCCCAGGCCGGATTCTCGGTCTTGTAGAAGAGACCGTTCAACACCGCGAGATAGGAAGCCAACCCGATGGTGAACACCGGGAATATCGCGTGAAAGGACACCACGAAAGCGAATTGGATTCGCGACAGTAACAGCGGATCGAGCTCCATGAGCGACTCCTGATGACTTCAGCCAACAGACTACTGGCAGACACCCGAAAGCGAAACCATGGCACCCCGGCTAGACTGTGTCGTGTTGCCGCACTTGCACCGTAAAAGGCTGCGGTGGATTGCCGCAGCCGGGCTTCCGGGCATCACATGCCACGAGCCTGCAACACGGTATTGACCAGGTAGGTGGTGTATCCCAGGAACAGCAACAGCAAGGTCGCGCCTTCCAGACGATTGATCCGTCCCTGACGCCCTCGCCACCCCATGGCGAAAGCTGCCATCAGCAAGGTCATGGCCGCCATCATCGGCCAGTCGCGGGCAAGCACCTCGCCACCAACGTCGATGGGGTGGATGACGCCAGCCAATCCCACTACTCCCAGCGTATTGAACAGGTTGGAGCCGACCACATTGCCCAGTACCAGGTCATGCTCATTGCGTCGCAGCGCACTGATCGAGGAGGCCAGCTCCGGAAGCGACGTGCCCACCGCCACCACCGTCAAACCGATGATCAGATCACTGACGCCAAAGCGCTGCGCGATCGCCACCGCCCCCCAGACCAGAATCCGGGAGCTGACGATCAACACCGCCAGCCCCACCAGGGTCCACGAGAGCCCCGCGGTCAGCGACATCGGCTTGATCGCCAGACTCTCGGCGGTATCGCCGGCCAAGGGATCCTCGGCCGCGCCAGCCTGCCGCCCTCGCCAGATGCTGAAACCAATGAAGGCAACCAGCACGACCAGCAGTACGACGGCTTCCGTGTGGTTGATGAGGCCGTCTCCCAGTTGCCAGGCAGCCAGCAGGGTGACGACTCCCAGCAATGGCAGCTCCTGACGAAGTACCTGGGAATGCACCGCCAGTGGCGAGAGCAACGCCACCAGGCCCAGGATCAGGCCGATATTGGCAATATTGGAACCATAGGCGTTGCCCAGCGCCAGCCCGGGATTGCCCTGTCCCGCCGCCAATGCCGACACCATCAACTCGGGTGCCGAGGTACCGAAGCCGATCACCAGCATACCGATCAACAATGGCGACAATCCCAAGTGACGTGCCGACGCAGCGGCACCCTCGACGAAACGTTCGGCACTCCATACCAGCAGTACCAACCCCACCAAGACGGCAGCCACGGACAACAGCATCGACAGACATTCCTTTTGAGCAGCGATTATCCAGCCTGTTGCGTGAGCGACCACCTGCCGGCGCAGCTCCAACATTCAGGCATGAATGTTTGTATGTAGAATAACAACCGGCATAATGACATGCAGATGTCGTATTCGACCAATACTGCGGGATCATCACTTGTCCGAACGTGACTCTGAACATGGCTCCCGGCCAGCCACCGCAACGGGGATGACCCTGGCCTCTCCCGCGACACACACCTCGCGGCGGCGCCTGCGCGCCTGTCATGAATGCGACTGGGTCGTGGCATTGCCGCCGCTGCGGCCTGGAGAAAGGGCCGATTGCCCACGCTGCGGCCATACCCTGGCCAAGCGCCACTATCGGCCCGCCCAGCGCAGCCTGGCACTGGCCGTCAGCGCCCTGATCGCCCTGATGCTGGCGGTCTCCTTCCCCTTCGTCAGCTTCGAGGCAGGCGGGATCGGCAACCGTATCGAGCTGACACAGACGGCGACCACCCTGATCGGTTTTCACCAACCGCTCGTCGCGATCGGTGTCGCCTTGACCATCATCGTGCTGCCAGCGGTCTACCTGCTGGGAGTGATCTGGCTGCAGATCGGGCTGCTGCGTGACGATCCACTGCCCATCAGCCGGGGCATCGCCCGTTCGCTGTCCCATCTGCATCCATGGATGATGGCCGACGTCTTCATCATCGGGGCGCTGGTCAGCCTGATCAAGGTTGCCGGCATGGCACAGCTCGAACTGGGGGTTTCCTTCTGGGCCTTCTGCGCCTTCGCCATCCTGCTGCTGGCCACCACCCAGTCCATCGACGCCGACTGGATGTGGTTCTCACTCGCCGGCGAACCCCGCGCCCCGGAAGGCACCCACAGCGGACAGACTGCCGCGTCTCAGGGCCTGACCGGTTGCCCGACCTGCGGCCTGGTCAACCGACTCGGGCGCGACGGCCACGGACATTGCCGACGTTGCGGAGAGCACCTGCACGCCCGCTTGCCTTACAGTCTCCAGCGCACCTGGGCACTACTGGCCGCAGCAGCGGTCATGTATATTCCAGCCAATGTCTACCCGATCATGACCACCACCTCGCTGGGCCAAAGCGAGCCATCGACCATCATCGGCGGTGTCGTCGAATTGTGGCAGATGGGCTCCTGGCCCATCGCCGCCGTGATCTTCACGGCCAGCATCCTTGTCCCGGTGGGCAAGCTGATCGCCCTGTCCTGGCTATGCCTGGTCGTTCATCGCAGCGACGAACTCAATGGCCAGGCCCGTACGCGGCTCTATCGAGTGACCGAGTTCATCGGCCGCTGGTCGATGGTCGATGTCTTCGTGGTGGCGATTCTGGTGGCCCTGATTCGTGCCGGCACTCTGATGTCGGTCACGCCAGGCCCAGCGGCACTCGCCTTCGGTAGTGTGGTGGTGCTGACCATGCTCGCCGCCATGACATTCGATCCCCGCCTGATCTGGGACGCCCCCCGGACTCAGCGCCTTCGCCATAACCAAGGAAAGACCACATGACCGACGATCAGGCTCCCGCGACTCACCGCGCCAGTCGGCGCCCACAGACGCGCCTGTCGCCGATCTGGATCGTGCCCATCGTGGCCGCGCTGATTGGCCTGTGGCTGGTTTACGACAATATCACCAGCCGTGGTCCGCAGATCACCCTGACCATGCCCAGTGCCGAGGGCATCGAGGCTGGCAGTACCCTGATCAAATCGCGCAATGTGGAAATCGGTCGCGTCGAGCAGGTCCGGCTCTCCGACGACCTTAGCCATACCCTGATCACGGCCAGGATGAGCCCCGATGCCGAACGCATGCTGGTCGAGGATAGTCGCTTCTGGGTGGTAAAGCCGCGCATCGGACGCGAGGGCATCAGCGGCCTCGGGACCGTGCTTTCCGGTGCCTATATCCAGTTGCAACCCGGCGAAAGCGATGTCGAGAGGCGTGAGTTCAACGTGCTCGACCACCCGCCCGTCGCCCCCGCCGGCGCCCAGGGCATCCGTCTCAACCTGGTCAGTCAACTCGGCAACTCACTGCGCGTCGGCGACCCGGTCACCTACCAGGGTTATACCGTCGGTCGCGTGGAGGAAGCCCAATTCGACACCGAGTCGCGCCAGATGCGTCACCGCCTGTTCATCGAAAGCCCCTATGACTCGTTGATCACCGACAGCACCCGATTCTGGTCGTCCAGCGGGATCGATATGCGCCTGGATACCGAGGGGGTTCGCGTCAATATCGAATCCTTGGAAGCGTTGCTGGGCGGCGGCGTGACCTTCGGCTATCTCGAGGACGTTCCTCGTGGCGCCCCGGTGGCACCCGATACCACCTTCACGCTCTATGCCGACGAGGACAGCGCCCGTCAGGGCACTTTCAATCGCTATCTGGAGTACGTGCTGTTGATCGAAGACACCGTGCGCGGCCTGTCGCGCGGGGCCCCGGTGGAATTCCGCGGCGTGCGGGTGGGCACCGTGGCCAGCGTGCCCTGGCGCTTCAGCGCTCCTCAGCCGGACTCCCGCCAGCGCTTCGCGATTCCGGTACTGATTCGCATCGAGCCACAGCGCATCGCCAGCGACAACGGCCCCGTCGAGCTCGAGGAATGGGAGCAGCGCTTCGAGCGTATGTTCGGGCTTGGCTTGCGGGCCTCGCTCAAGGCTGGCAACCTGCTCACCGGTGCGCTATTCGTCGACCTCAATTTCCAGCGCGACCAGGCCGAGTCCTACCGCGCGGAAACCTTCGAGAACCGCAAGGTCTTCCCCACGACGTCCAGCGGCTTCGCCCAGATCGAGGCTCAGGTCACCAACTTGCTCGACAAGCTCAATGCCCTGGAAATCGAACCGGTCCTTGCCAGCCTGGACCGCAACCTGGCGACATCCGAGGCCATGCTGGCCGAAGTTCGCCAGTTCACCGAATCGTTCCAGACACTGCTCGATGATCCGGCGACCCGCGGCATGCCCGAGAACCTGAACCGCACCATGACCGAGTTGCGCAAGACACTCGAGGGCTTTTCGCCGGATTCCGACGCCTATCGGGAGCTGACACGCGCCATGCAACGCCTGGAGAACCTGATGCGTGACCTGCAACCGGTGGCACGCACCCTGAGCGATCAGCCCAACGCTCTGATCTTCGATCGTCGCAGCGGCGAAGACCCGCAGCCCCGAGCCCCGCGGCCGTAGGACGGCGAACCACAAGGAGACATCATGATAGCCATACGCCTGCTGGGATTGCTCATCGCCCTGTCACTGGTCACGGGATGCGCTTCGAGTCCAGCGTCCGCCACGCGTTACACCCTGCCGGAGGGCAGCGACTCGGTCACAGAAGGCAAGGCCTCGGCCCCTTATACGCTAGTGGTACGCCCGCTGCGGGTCGCCGACTACCTGGACGCCGAGGGCATCGTGCTGCAACTCGACGACATCACCCTCAACCAGGCACGCGAACACCAGTGGGCCGAAGACCTGAGCCGTCAACTCGAGCGTGGCCTGCGACAGCGCCTGGCCAACCGTCTCCCGGATACCCATGTGCTGAGTGACGATGTCGCCGACACCGACTCCCTGAGGCTGCTCCTCACGGTCGACCGCTTTCAGGGACGCTATGACGGCCTGGCGATCGCCGGCGGTCAGTGGCAGTTGCGTGATGCCCGCGGCCGACTGCTGGCACAGGAGTCGTTCAGCGCCGAGACCGAACTGGATGCCGATGGCTACCCCGCCCTGGTCAGGGCGCTGGGGCGTAGTTGGGACAAGGTTGCGGACCGGTTGGCCGAACGCATCGTCGAGCTGCGATAAGCGAGCCAGCGACGACGATCATGAGGCTTTTGCTGCGCTCGGTAGTCTTTTCTGTCATGATGGGCGCCCGCGGCAATTCATGGTCCCTCCTGCCGCGCCTGTCATCGACTTTTCCACGCATTGGCCCGGGACTCGCGCCTACACACGATCGAGGCGAGCGGCGGATGCGTATTTCCCGGAGTTTGCATGAGCTTTTCCGAACTTGGCCTGCGCGCCGAACTGCTGCGCGCGGTCGAAGAACAAGGCTATACCGTCCCTACCCCCATCCAGCGCCAGGCGATTCCTGCCGTCCTCAAGGGTGGCGATCTGCTGGCCAGCGCCCAGACCGGCACTGGCAAGACCGCCGGCTTTACCCTGCCACTGCTGCAGCGCCTGGCGGAGGGCTCTCGTCCCAAGGCACGCCAGATCCGTGCCTTGGTGCTGACCCCGACCCGCGAACTGGCCGCCCAGATCGGCGATAACGTCAGCGCCTATGGCCGCCATCTCAAGCTGCGTTCGCATGTCATCTTCGGCGGTGTCGGCCAACAGCCGCAGGTCGATGCCATTCGCCCCGGCCTCGACATCCTGATCGCCACCCCCGGCCGCCTGCTCGACTTGCACCAACAGCGCCACGTCGACCTGTCGCAGGTGGAGACCCTCGTGCTCGACGAAGCCGATCGCATGCTCGACATGGGCTTCATCCACGACATCAAGAAACTGTTGCGCCTGCTGCCGGCAAAGCGCCAGAACCTGCTGTTCTCGGCAACCTTCTCCAACGAGATCCAGCAATTGGCCAACGGCTTGCTGGACAACCCGGCCATGATCGAGGTCGCCCGACGCAACACGACCGCCGAGACCGTCGACCAGGCTATCTACCGTGTCGACCGTGACAAGAAGCGTGAGCTACTGGCCCACCTGATCACCAAGCATCGGTGGTACCAGGTCCTGGTCTTCACCCGCACCAAGCACGGCGCCAACCGTCTGGCCGAGCAACTGTCCAAGCAGGACATCCCGGCCATGGCGATTCATGGCAACAAGAGCCAGTCGGCGCGCACCAAGGCATTGGCCGCGTTCAAGGACGGTAGCCTGCAGGTACTGGTGGCCACCGATATCGCCGCCCGCGGCCTCGATATCAGCGAGCTGCCTCATGTGGTCAACTTCGAGTTACCCAATGTCGCCGAGGACTACGTACACCGTATCGGCCGTACCGGCCGCGCCGGCAGCGAAGGCCAAGCGGTATCGCTGGTATGCGTCGATGAACACGGCCTGTTGAGTGGCATCGAACGGCTGATCAAGCGCAACCTGGACAAGCATGTCGAGCCGGGGTTCGAACCCGATCCTCATGCCAAGCCGGAGCCGATCGAGAACGGCCGTCGCGGCCAAGGCGGTCGCGGCCGTTCCGGCACTGGCCAGGGACAAGACCAGCGCCGCCAGAACGGCACTTCCCAAGCCCGCAACGACAACGAACAACACGCCCCACGCCGTCGGCGGCGGGCCCGTCGTCCCCAGCAGGCCTGACCCTCACTGCCGCCGGTGGGCCTGATCCACCGGCGGACTCCTCCCTTCTGGATTCGATTGTCAGCCCCTTGATCCCGAGAGTAAGATCATTCCCATAATGCGAAGCCAACCGGCCACCACCATGGCACCAAAGGCTCATCCTCGGGGAACGACAGCAGGGAACCACCGTGATCACACCACAGGGTCCAACGGCGCCTTATCAGCAAGACGCACCCAGCACCGACTATTGCATCGCCCTGCAGCCCATCTGCGATGCCGAGTACCGTCACGTCGGCGACGAGCTTCTGTACCGCAGCCATGCCGGCGCGGACAGCGCCAGTATCAGCGATCCCTTGGTGGCGACTGCCCGCGCGAGCAGCATGGCCATTTACGAAATCGGCCTCGACAGGCTGGTCGGCGATCGCCTGTTGTTCATGAATGTTTCGCGGGAATGGCTGGAACGCCCCGAGCTACTTCCCCTGCCGGCCGACAAGGTGGTCATCGAAATACTCGAGAGTGTCGAAGCCAGCGAGCCGATCATCGCCGCCTTGCGGTTCATCAAGTCTCGCGGCTTCCGGATCGCCCTGGACGACTACGTGGTCAACAAGGGAAATGCTGCGTTGCTGTCGCTGGCCGACATCGTCAAGGTGGACGTCGTCGCGGGTTATGAGCCTCATCACCTGACGCTCTATCGCGACCATGGCTGCACTCTGCTGGCGGAGAAGGTGGAGAACCTGGAGGAATTCGAGCGCACCAAGGCCGAGGGCTTCTCACTGTTCCAGGGCTTCTTCTTTGCGCATCCCCACAATGTTGCGTCACGGCGCACCCAGCGCCGCAACAACAGCAGCATTCAAATCAAGCTGATCCGCGAGCTTTATCGCGAGCTGGTCAACCTCGAGCATGTCGCCGACATGATTGCCCTCGACCCCCATCTCTATCTAACGGTGATCAAGCGTGCCAACTCGAGCTATTTCGGCCACAGCGAAACCACCAACTTGAAGCGCTGCCTCCAGCTTCTGGGCTTGAACGAATTGCGCACCCTGGTGGCCACCGTCATGCTGTCGCAGAATGGTCCCATCTGTCGCTTGACCATGCAGCATGCCCTGACCCGTGCCTTCATGTGCAAGCATCTGGCCGCCCCCTTCCGCGATATCGACGCCGAAGACGCCTTTACCACCGGCCTATTCTCGCTGATGGATGCCATGCTGGGCGTCGAGATGCGTGACCTGCTCGAAGAGATACCACTGGATTCAGGCATTGCCCGCGCCCTGCTCACTGGCAACGGCACCCTGGGCGCCATTCTGACGCTGGCTCGGGATTATCAACAACTCGAGGCCGAGGAGGCGGCGCAACCCAGCCAGGAGCTACGTGGCTGTTATCTGAGAGCCGTGGAGGAAACCCAAGCCATCATGCAAGCCATCTAGAAGTACCGTTGTGTCCCAGTCATTTGACCAGTTTGGCTCGCAGGCGTGATACCGCCTGGCTATGGAGTTGACACACGCGGGACTCGCTGACGCCGAGCACGGCGCCGATCTCCTTGAGGTTGAGCTCTTCCTGATAATAGAGCCCCAGCAGCAGCTTTTCGCGTTCGGGAAGTTGCTCGATGGCCGCCACCAGGAGTTCCCGCCGCTCACCGTCGAGCAGCGCCGCGAAAGGAGATGGCGGTGCCCCCTCCCCCGCACCTGGCTCGCTGCCTTCGGCGACGAGTTCCTCGAAGGGCAGCAACTGCCCGCCATTGGCATCTCCCAGCAACTGGTGATATTCGTCGAGGCCGATACCCAGCTCAGCGGCGATTTCACGCTCATCGGCGGCTCGGCCAAGCTTCTGCTCGAGTCGCCGGATGGCTTCATCCAGAGCCCTGGCATTGCGCCGCACACTACGCGGCACCCAGTCGCGGCTGCGCAGTTCGTCGATCATGGCCCCGCGAATGCGCTGGCTGGCATAAGTGGTGAAGCTTGCCCCATGCTTGGCGTCATAACGCGCCAGGCAATCCAGCAGACCGACCATGCCCGCCTGGATCAGGTCATCGAGCTCTACACTCGCCGGCAGTTTCACCTGCAGCGCCAAAGCCTGTCGCCGCACTATGGGGAGGTACTGCTCGAGCAATGCCCCTTGGTCGATCTTGCCCTGTGCCGTGTACATCTTTCTCGCCTCGGGCAGCCCTAACGGAAAGCCTTGAATCCATGGAAAACCGATACCACGGGTCGATACACCGACCCGTCACGCATTCCATTATTGCCCCCCGCAGACTCCCGCCAAGCATCGAATACCCCGTCCAATGCAAGGCTTTTCCGAGTTTTGCCCTCTCAAGGGCCGCCGTTGGCGCCAGCGTCTCCACTCAGGAACGGCTTCTGGCTCGCACAGCATGGGGCCATCCGTCAGATCACCTTGCGACGCAACCAACTGGTAACGGCTTCCCCGACCAGCACGAGGATGATGATCGCGATCAGGATCGTGGCAACGGCCTGCCAGGCAAAAGTATCGATCGAACCCTGCAATATCACCCCGATACCACCGGCCCCCACCAGACCCAAGACGGTCGATTCTCGTATATTGATGTCCCACCTCAAGATGATGATAGCGAAAAAGGCAGGAATGACTTGTGGGACGATCGCATAGAAAACCACTTTCATCCTCGATGCCCCGGTCGCTTGTATGGCCTCGACCGGGCGCCGGTCGATCTCTTCGATGGCCTCGCCCATCAGTTTTCCTATGAAGCCAATGGAGCGAAACATGATAGCGAGAATGCCCGCCAGCACGCCTGGCCCGAAGATAGCCACAAATAGCAGTGCCCAAATAATGGTATTGACCGACCGGCTGGAGACCAGGATGAATCTCCCCAGCCACAGGCAAAACCGGTTAGGCGTCGTGTTCTGCGCAGCAATATAAGATACCGGAAGAGCCAGGAACACCGTCAGGAACGTCGCTAGCGTCGCAATATGCACGGTCTCGATCATGGCATTGACAATAAGCCCAAGATCCCGAATGTCGGGTGGCCACATGCGACGACCCAGGCTATGGATCTGTACAGGAGCATCCCAGACCCAGGGCCAGAATATATCGACATCTCGAACAGCCCATACGATAACAGCGACAATAGTTAAATAAATGAGAAGACGGACCAACTTCTCTTTCCGATCATAGCGAACCCAGACTCTAGTGGCCAAATCATCACGCTCTACCATATTTTCTTCCTCACCCAGCCACTAACACCCTCACTCACCAGGATCACACCGATAATTACCAGCAATATCGCAAAGGCAAAATCGTAATCATATCGTCCGAATGCATTCATCAAGGTAGCGCCGATCCCGCCGGCCCCCACGATCCCGACGACTGCTGAAGCACGCAAGTTACTATCCAACTGGTACATGGACAACCCGACTTGCCGAGGCAATATCTGCGGGAACACGGAATAGACAAGCGTTGCAAAATACCCGGCCCCCGTCGCGCGCACCGCCTCCACCTGCCCCCAGTCGATTTCCTCGATCTCTTCAGCAAGCAACTTTCCAACAAACCCTATCGAATAGATAGTTAGTGTCAAGATACCAGCCAAGGGACCGAATCCCACGGCCTTGACGAAAAGAATGGCCACGATAACGGGATGAAAACTGCGTGAAACGATGATAACGGCTCGGCCAAGGAAGTAGATCGGCTTTGGCGCGATATTGCGGGCAGCCATAATCGCAAAGGGGATGGACAGCATGACACCCAACAGCGTTGCCAAGATCGCTATCTGAAAACTTTCCTTGAACCCGGTCAGCAATAGTCCTGCACGTTCAAAGCTTGGAGGAAATCCGCCGCCGAAAATCCTGGCCGCTCGTGGCAGTCCCTCGGAAATCCGCTCCCAATCAAACGGAAGCGTGCTAAAAGCCCAATAAAAATAGACGACGGCAGCCGCCAGCAGACCATATCGGATAACAGGATTCACAATAAAAGGTGGTTTCTTCCATTTCCTGCCATATCCGACGTTGCCACGGGAAGAAAGATCACCTTGTGTCACGACACTTTCTCCCAGGTATTCTTCTCCAACATCTCCTCCGCCGCTTCTATGCCTCCATAAATGGCATCCAAGGCCTCCTTGTTGAAATCAGCGGGAGCGCCATCGAATATCATCCGGCCATGACGAAGCCCCACGATACGCTCGGTATAGGTCTTCGCTTGCGAGACGTTATGGATATTGATCAAAACGGGCAGCGACATTTCGTCCGAGAGACTCTGCAGCAATACCATGATTTGTTCTGATGTCTTGGGGTCCAACGAGGCCGTAGGCTCATCGGCCAGTAGAATTTCCGGTTCCTGCATCAAAGCTCGAACCACACCGACACGCTGACGCTCTCCCCCCGAAAGTTCATCAGCGCGCTTGTTGGCGTATTGCACGATGCCAACTCGCTGCATCAAGGTGAAGGCCCGGTCGATATCCTGTTGAGGAAAACGCCGGCTCACTGCCTGAAAGAAGTTCACGTACCCCAGTCTTCCGGACAGCACATTCTCCATGACCGTTAGCCGGTCAATCAAGTTGAATCCCTGGAACACCATACCGATCTTTCTTCTGGCTCGTCTCAATTCACCTTTTCCAAGACTTACCAGTTCCAGATCATTGAGCGTGATGGATCCCGATGTCGGCTCCACCAGTCGGTTGATACATCGGAGCATGGTACTTTTTCCTGCACCGGATGCCCCCACGATGGAAACGACGCAGCTTCCCTCGACCGTCAAATCCAGGCCTTTGAGAACCGGCTCATCACTGCCGTAGCGCTTGACAAGATTAGAGATCTTGAGCATATGACCTTTCCAGGAGCTACATTGATTCAAACAACAAGAAACAGGCCGCACCAACGACAGTGCGGCCCGTTCCACAGCCATCCGGCATCACTCAAGATCGTCACGAGTATAACGCACATTGTTTGCCTTCTGGATAGTGCGAATTACCGCCCAATCAGACTCGTAACGGATCGGGATAAATTTATCGACGCCTTCGAACTCATCTCCCAGCGCCGTCCCTTCAAAGTCGAAGGAAAAGAAAGCCTCTTTTATCTTCTCGACAAGATCGGGATGAAGATTATGCGCATAAGTATAGGAGGTTGTCGGAAAAGGGGCAGACTCAAAGATTATCTTGACATCCTCCTCCTCATACAAGCCGCGTGCTGCCATGCGCTCAACGACTTCCGATGCCACGGGTGCCGCATCATAGTCCTGGGCCACGACACCCAGCATGGATTGATCATGGCTACCCGAGTAAACGACTTCATAGTCGTCGCCGGGAGTGATGCCCAACTCAGGGAAAAGTGCTCTGGGAGCCTGGTTCCCCGAGTTGGAAGTCGGTGAGGTATGCGCGACTCGGCGACCCCGCAGATCCTCCATGCTGTCGATACCCGAATCCACATGGGTATAGAGTTGAAGGGTATAACCAAACCGGCCATCATCCGATCCCATCAAGGCAAACGGAACCGCACCGGCCAGATTGACGGCGAAAGGGGTCGGTCCAGTGGAAAAGCCGGCAATATGGAGCCGTCCACTTCGCATCGCTTCAACCTGTGCAGAATTCGACTGCACGGCAAAGAAACGCACACTCTTTCCCGTAGCATCTTGTAGATGATCGATGAAGGGTTGCCAGATATCGGAATAGATAGCGGGGTCCTCGACCGGAGTATAAGCAAAGATCAAGGTATCCGGATTCACCCACTCAGATTCGTCTTTAGGTAAGTCTGCCACCATGTCGCCATCTTCATCACAATAAAGTGCATCCAAATCGCCTCGCTCGCAATCGGCCAAGGCTTGACTCGCCAACAACAAGGTCAAGGGCACTGCTGCCAGCGATAACACTATTCCAGAGCGATATTTCCCTGACGTATCGATACCCTTGATAAATGAAAAACGGCTCATGGCGCGATCCTCTTATACTTATATTAATTTCATTGTTTGGTGTTATAGTAAAGCTTGGGTCTGTTGTTGTTATCAGAATAACGAGGCACAACTTATCCGTTTAGTCTAGATTTCCCATCAAGAATATGTCAATTTTTTTACAACGCCTGTGCTCGAAAGCGAGTCAGGCAATGGGACGGCAGAGCCTCAGCCGTCATGAACAGGTGACCCCCTGCGAGGTAAAGGCACCCGTGCTCCGACGTAACCGCTACCTTCTGATGCGCCATGGCCATAGTCAGGCCAACGAAGCCGGCCTGATCGTCAGCGATCCCGCACGAGGAGTCGAAGGTTTCGGTCTCTCGGCGCGGGGCGAGGCCCAACTGGCGGCCGTCACCAGTGACTGGCGGTGGCCTGTGCCGACTCGCGTCCTGCACTCCGACTTCCTGCGCACCACGCAGACGGCGGCACGCATCGCCGACCACTTCGGGCTGATCATGCAAGTCGAACAGCGGCTGCGCGAACGTTTCTTCGGCGAATTCGACACCCAGGCCGACACCCATTATCCCGACGTCTGGGCACTGGATGCCGAGGATGCCGGCCATCAATGCCGTGGCGTGGAAAGTGTCGTCGCCGTGGCCAGGCGCATGCAGGCGGTCATTTCAGCCCTGGAAGCGCAATACAGCGGCGAGACGGTGCTCCTGGTCAGTCATGGCGACCCGCTGCAGATCCTGCTTACCGCTGTCGCGGGCAAGCCGCTGCAACGTCATCGCGATCATCCGTCCCTGGCGCCGGCCAGCATCACCGTGCTGCGCGATGCCGGCTCTTAAGGCGCCGTACGAAAAGTCGGCGAGCGATGGCAGTTTTCGAGCGGGACCTAATAATAATCGACGATTACCTGCACCCCCTCCACCTGCACCGCCTGCCCTCCGCGAGGAAGCCGAAACCGGAAGTGCAGAGGGGCGGTTGCCGGCAACTCGGCCAGGGCCGTGCTTCGACCGGACGGGGAAGATAACGGTATACAGCGAGCCGGGTGACACAGCCAGGCTTGCAGGGGTCGCCTCGTCGAGGCCTCGAACCGCCAACGCAGTGTGGAGATGCGCGCGCCACCGGGGATGACATCGGGTGCTGCCAGGGGTGGCGAGCGCGTTTCACGCTCGGGTACGGCCACACGCAGCCCGGGCGCCTCTGCCACCCAACTACCCGATGCCGCCCAGGCTGGTGGTATCGACAAGGCACTCACCGCGATCATAGCGACTGCCAGCCAACGCAATACCGTCATGCGCGTCGTCCCACCCGGCCAGACGTGCTGCCGTCCAGCACCAGCAACTCGATACCGAGAAAGTCAGCGGCGGCCTGTTGCAGATTGTTGAGCAGGCCGGAACGCGAAGCGAATCCCGGATGAATCGCCAGCAGACGACGCGGCCCTTGCCGGGAACGCAGCGATTTGAGCGCCAGATAGGCGCGGCGAAAGCCCTCGAGATCGCTATCCACCCACAAGGCCCAGCGTGGCTGCTGATCGGCGAGTACCGTCAGATGGGGACTGGCCGCATCCAGGGCCACCACTCGCCATGCCCCAGGATCGCCGATCCAACGTTGACCACCGGCATGCCAGTCGTGCAGCACCTGCTCTACGCGTTGCCGTTGCTGCCGAGAGGAGTCCGGCAACCCTACCACCATCAAGGTCCGCAGCCGGGGAGCGACACGCCTGTCCGGCGTCTCCTCCACGGCAATGTCCTGCCGTGCCGCCCAACTGCGCAAGCCAGCCGCCTGGTCGTCATTCCCGGAAGTCGGCCGATTCATCTCAGAGTGCCTCTTGCCCACTGTGCCTCATCTGGCGAAAGACGTCCCGCGCAGCGAAGAGGTGCAACAAGGCCTCCAGCAATTGGCTCGGCTTGCGTTGTCCCTTACCGACCAACAGACTGAGCAACTGAGCGCGCACGTCCATGGCCCAGTCGGTATCGTCCTGATCCAGGCGCAAGGCGACAGCGGCCAGGCCGCTGGCCAGGCTCAGGCGCAGTGCCGGATCGCTGCGGGAAAGACCGGCATCCCCCAGATGACGCCAGGCATTGCGTACCAACACCGGCAATTCGGCAAGCGCGAGCGCGATACTCACGAGACGGCGAGACAGAGCGGGGTCGAGGGACGACGACAACCAATACCGCCGCCCCAGCTCGCGTCCGCTGTCGACATCGTTGAGCCGACCGAACCAGGCCGTGGCTGGTTGCACCGATACGGCGGCAGGGCCTCGCCGCCCGGGTAGCTCGATATCCAGGCATGCCAGATGCACTACAGCGTGGCGCCCATGCAATCGACAGGACAGCGCTGCCTCGCGACTAGCCAATTCGCCTAGCTGCGACAGGCTGCGGCGCTCTCCCAGGTGCGTGACACGACGGTTGCCCTTGGTCGCCGCCAGCCAGGGCAGTTGCCAGGCTCCAAGCCATTCCAGGGCAGCCGTATCCGGACACTGTGCCAACAGGTGGCGGTCGGCCCCCAGGTTATCGCCAGCCCACCCCAGCCGCTGGTCCTGCCCCGCCGGCAACTCATGATGCTGCCAGCTCAATCCCAACAGTCGGCCCTGTGGGTCGATGGCCTGAACCGGGCTCGCCCAGTCGCACCCACTAACCTTGAGCGGCCCCCAGAGCATGCCCAGCCCATCGTCGGTACGCGCCCGCTCGCGGGCCAGGCGACTGGTTTGCCTCTGCATCTCGGAGATGACGTCCTGCTGATGTTGCTGCGCAAGGAAAGCCGCATCCCATGCCGCTTCGAGCAAGGCGAAGCCCGGCAGCCGTTGTCGCAGGGAAGCCAGCGCCGCGGTCAGCGAGCGTCCCTGTCCCAACAGCCCCCGCGATAGCGATTGCATGCCGCGCACCTCCCGGGCAACGGGCACCAGGTCGCCCGCGTCCGGTGCAAAGGGAGAGTCACCGTCGACCATCAAGGCCTGCTCGACCAGTTGACGGGCATCGGCCAAGGCCAGGTCCTCGGGCACCTGCTGGCCATGAGAGACATAATGCAGTCGCAAGCCGTGGCGAATGACGGTATCCAGCAAGGGACCCAGCCTTGCCGCCTCATCGCTCTTGGTCAGGATGCAATCGACGAGCCGGTTACCTGCTGCTTCGGCGGCCCGCCGATAGGTGGCGATGACCTCTTCCAGCGTGTCGCCATGACTCGCCGCATTCAGCAATAGCATCAAACGAACCGCACCACCGCCACTGCCGAGCTGGGCCACCTGCTTGACCAGACGCTGGTCGCGTTGGCTCATGCCGACGGTATCGATGATCACCAGACGCTTGTCGGCGAGCCGCTCGAGCAGTGCCGGCAACGGCGCCTCGGCTTCCAGGGCATGCACCTCCACGCCCAATAGACGGGCATAGATGCGCAACTGCTCATGGGCCCCCACCCGGTAGCTGTCGGTGGTCACCAAAGCGACCCGGTCACTGCCATGGCGCATCACATAGCGTGCCGCCAGCTTTGCGGTCGTGGTGGTCTTGCCGACCCCGGTGGGCCCGACCAAGGCAATGATTCCCCCGGCATCGAGCAAATCCGTTTCATCCGCGGGAACCGCGAGCCGCGCCACCAGTTGTCGAACCAGCCAGGCCTGCAGGCTAGTGTCGCTGCTTTCGGCCATCTCCAGCTCACTCGGCCGTGTGGCCAGCAGTTCGGCTGCCAGCCGCGGCCCGACTCCTGCCGCCGCGAGGCGTTGGCACAACCGGGTAGTGACATCCGCCGCCGAAGTCGCCGGCGCCGGGGTTCCCTGACGGTTCAACAGGGCCCGCATGTCCTGCATCTCGCCCAGCAGTCGCTCGCTGAGCGCGGCAAAATCCATCGGTGTCGCTTGAACGGGGGCAACATCGGGTATCGTGGTAGCTTGCGGTGACTGAGAGCGAACCTCGCGAGTGCGCTCGACGCGTTCAGCCGATGCTGAAGACCGAGGGGCAGGAGTCGTGGCCGGCGCGGTTCTCGTCTCGGTCAAGCGACCATGCTCATCATCGGCCATTGCCAGGACTTCGACGCCCGCCTCGACCCGACGATTGGACAGAATCAAGGCGTCGTCGCCCAGCGCTGCGCGCACCTGGCGCATCGCCTCGCGGCTGTTGGCCCCCACGAAACGTTTCACACTCATTGTTGTGCCCCTACCAGGGTGGTGATCCTCAGAGTACGGTCATCGGGAATCTCGGCCTGGGACATCACCACCAGATGCCGCAAGCGTCGGCGCAGGAAGCGCGCCAGCAAGGCGCGCAGACTATGCTGCACGACCAGGACCGGTGGCTCGCCACTGGCTTCCTGGCGCTGCAGAGCCGCTTCGGCCTGTTGCATCAAGGTGTCAGCCAATCCCGGCTCCAGCGCCCCGCCACCGTTCATGGCCTGCATCAGCACCTGCTCGAGATTGGCATCCAGGCCGATGACATGGAGCTCGTCCTGCCCCGGGAACCACTGCTGCGTGATCGACCTGCCCAAGGCGATACGCACCATCGCCGTCAGTTCGTTGGCATCGGTCTGTTGTCCGGCGTGCTCGGCCAGGGTGTCGAGGATGGTCCGCATGTCGCGAATCGACACGTCTTCCTCGAGCAGGTTATGCAGGATACGCTGGAGTACCGTCAGCGAAATCGCCTTGGGTACCACGTCCTCGACCAGTGACTTGTTCTCCTCGCCCAGCTTGTCGAGAAGCTGCTGCACTTCCTGGCGGCCGAGCATCTCGCCGGCATGACGGTGCAACAGATGATTGAGATGCGTCGCCACCACGGTGCCGGCGTCGACCACCGTATAACCGTAGACCTGCGCGTGTTCGCGCTGCCCGCTATCGATCCATACCGCAGGCAGGCCGAAGGCCGGATCCTGGGTAGGCGTGCCATCGACATGCCCGGATACCTGGCCCGGGTCGATGGCCAGCCACTTGCCGGGGAAGGCTTCGGCACGCCCGACCTCCACGCCCTTCAGGGTGATCACATAGGTGTTGGCGCCTAGCTCCAGGTTGTCGCGGATATGCACCACCGGCGGCAGGAATCCGACGTCCTGGGCAAACTTCTTGCGCACACTCTTGATACGCCCCAGCAGTTCGCCCTGCTGACGATGGTCGACCAGCGGAATCAGTCGATGTCCGACTTCCAGCCCCAGGGTATCGACCAGTTGCACATCGTCCCAGCTTGCCTCCGGTGTTTCCGGTGGCGGCGGCGCTTCCGCCCTGACCACCTCCTCGGCCAGCTTGTTCTCTTGCTGACGCATCAGGAACCAGGCCAGGCCTCCGAGGATCGCCGTGAAGATCAGGAACACCAGGTTGGGCATGCCCGGCACCATTCCCAGCATGCCCATCACGCAGGCCGACAGGATCAGCACCTGCGGATTGACGAATAACTGGCTGATCATCTGCTGGCCGACGTCCTGGTCGGTATTGACCCGCGACACCGTGACACCGGCGGCCGTGGAGATCACCAGCGCGGGGATCTGCGCCACCAGGCCGTCGCCGATGGTCAGCAGCGTGTAAGTACGCGCGGCACTGCCGAAATCCATCCCATGCTGCAGCATGCCGATCAACAGGCCACCGATGATATTGACCACCATGATCACCAGCCCCGCCATGGCATCGCCACGCACGAACTTGCTGGCACCGTCCATGGAGCCGTAGAAGTCGGCCTCCTGGGCGACATCGGCGCGCCGCTGGCGGGCGTCGTCCTCGCCGATCAGGCCAGCGTTGAGGTCGGCGTCGATGGCCATCTGCTTGCCGGGCATGGCGTCGAGCATGAAACGCGCCCCGACCTCGGCGATACGCCCCGCACCCTTGGTGATGACCATGAAGTTGATGACCACCAGGATCAGGAAGACCACCAACCCCACGGCGAAGTTACCGCCGACCAGGAATTGGCCGAAGGCCTCGATGACCTTGCCCGCCGCATCGCCGCCCTGATGACCCTCCATCAATACCACGCGGGTCGACGCCACGTTCAGTGACAGCCGCAACAGGGTCGTGAACAGCAGCACCGCCGGGAAGGCGGCAAAATCAAGCGGCTTCTGGGTGAACATGCTGACCAGCAACACCATCACCGCCAGGGCGATATTGAAGGTGAAGAACAGGTCCAATGCGAAGGGCGGTAACGGCAGGATCATCATCGACAGGATCATGATGATCAGGATCGGGCCGGCCAGCAGCTTCATGCGGACATCGCCCATCCAGTCGCGACGTCCCAGGTAATCGGTCAGCGCTCTCATCGAGGCTCCTATGTTGACTCATCCCCCGGCACCGATGAATCGGCGGGCCGATGGTCATCCAGCGTCTCGGGAACCGGCAGGTCACTGGGAGTTTCGGGCATTTCGCCGCCTTCTTCCCGTACCCGCTTGAGGCGGAAGGCCCAGGCCAGCACCTCGGCTACCGCCGTATAAAGATCCACCGGGATCTCGCGGTCGAGATCCACGTGATGGTAAAGCGCCCGCGCCAGAGGCGGTGCCTCGAGCAGCGGCACCCGGTGTTCGCTGCCGAGTTCACGGATCCTGGCCGCCACCGCATCGGCTCCCTTGGCCACCACCCTCGGTGCCGACATCTTGCCATCGTCATAGCGCAGGGCCACGGCATAGTGCGTCGGATTGGTAACGATCACATCGGCCTCGGGCACCTTGCTCATCATGCGATTGCGTGCCATGGACTGTTGCTGGGAGCGGATCCGGGCCTTCAAATGCGGATCCCCTTCCGACTCCTTGTGCTCTCGCTTGACCTCTTCCTTGCTCATGCGCAGCTTCTTGGCATGACTCCATAGCTGATACGGCACATCGATCAGGATCACGACCAACAGGCTCAGGACGATCAGGCCGCAGGCCAATGCCGCCAATTCCAAGGCGCTCGCAAGCGCCTGCTGAATGGGCTGATCCATCAACCCCATGTACTTGCCCCGGTTGGCGAGCAAGAAAGTCAGCCCCACACCGCCTACCAGCACCGATTTGGCGATCGCCTTGGCCAGTTCGACCACGGCCTGGGTGCCGAAGATACGCTTCAATCCCTTGAAAGGATTGAGCTTCGAGAGTTGAGGCTGCAAGGACTTGGCGGAAATCAGCCATCCTCCCAGCACCGCCGGCGCGACCAGCGCCACCACCGCCAACAGCAGGAATAACGGCAGCATGGCGAATAGCGTGCGCTGGCCCAGCTCCCAGGCATGACTCAACATCGGCATCGTTTCGAAGGCCTGGCGTCGCTCGAAGAGAAACGCTTGTTCCATCACCAGCCCCAGCTGGTCGTAGAGCATCGCCCCCATCGACCACATGCCACCCACCCCGCCCAGCAGCAACATGAACGTGGTCAGCTCGCGGGACCGGGCGACCTGGCCTTCCTCACGCGCCTTCTCGAGGCGTCGTGGCGTGGCTGGTTCGGTCTTTTCCTGGTCGCTGTTCTGATCGGCCATGGCCTGGGAAACACACCCGAGGTTGGAAGTCCTGGATGCTGGCCATTGTCGTGAAAGAGGGCTAGCGGTGATACGCCAAAAAGCGCGAGTAATCGTGCGTTAATTCACGACTACTGCGCTCTTGGTCATCAGCGGGGGAAGAGTGGAACGAAACTAGAACCCCAGTTCATCGAGCAGGTCATCGACCTGGTCCTGGGAACTGACCACATCGGCTCCTTCGGGTTTGATCTGAGGCCCATTGAGCAGCGACTCCTCACGCTTCTTGGCATCGGCTTCCCACTGCCCTTCCGCACGACGCTGCATCTCCCGGCGCTCCTGGCCTTCCGGCACGCTATCGAGCAAGACCTGGACGAGCTGATGTTCGATCTCGCGGATCACATCCATCATCTTCTTGATCACCTGACCGGTCAGGTCCTGGAAATCCTGGGCCATCATGATCTCGAGCAGCTCGGCATTGGTCGCCTGCGTGCGGTTCGGCACCTCACCAAGATAGGCCCGGGTATCGCTGACCAGTTCCTTGGCCTCGCTCAGTTCGATGGGATCTTCGAACCACTGTTGCCAGCGCTTGTCGAGATCTCCAGCCCTGGCCCCCAGTTCGTCCTGGATGGGCTGTGCTCGATCGATGGCATTGAGCGCCCGGTCGGCCGCCTGCTCGGTCATCGAGGCGACATAGTTCAACCGATCCCGAGCGTCGGGAATCGCCTCGGCGGCCTTTTCGATTTCCTTGTCCAGTCCCAGTTCTCGCATGCTTTCACGCAGCATGCGCGTCAGATGACCGATTCGTTGAACCAGATCGTCTGCGCCCTGGGCTGATGACTGCTGCGCATCACCGCTCATGATCGCTTCTCCTTGGCATAGGCTGACCCAGGGCTTACTTCCCCAGCTTCTCGAAAATCTTGTTGAGTTTTTCTTCCAAGGTCGCCGCCGTGAAAGGCTTGACGACATAGCCATTGGCACCGGCCTGGGCCGCGGCGATGATGTTTTCCTTCTTGGCTTCGGCAGTGACCATCAACACCGGCAAATCTTTCAGGGCATCATCGGCACGGATCTGCTTGAGCATCTCCAACCCGTCCAGATTGGGCATGTTCCAATCGGACACCACGAACTCGAAGTTGCCGGTCTTGAGCTTGGACAAGCCGTCCTGACCGTCTTCCGCTTCTTCCACATTGGTGAAACCCAGCTCCTTGAGCAGGCTGCGGACGATGCGGCGCATGGTGGGAAAGTCATCCACCACCAGGATGCTCATGTTCTTGTCGGCCATTGGTCTTCCTCGTTACGTCATGGCAGTCGGGAGAGGCCGGCGACTATGCCGGCCACGTTCATCTATCAGAATTCTTCCCAGTCGTCCTCGGTCACCGCTTCGCGATGCACTGGGGGACGCTGAGGCTTTTCCTCCACCGGCTTGGTGGCATCCCTTGCCATCTTGGTGTGCGACGGCAAAGCAGGCGAGGCCGGCTCCCCGGTGGACACAGACAAATTCCGGCTCGCAGCGCCTTCCAGGCGGAATACCGACACGGCCCTTTCCAGCCGGTTGGCCTGCTCTTCCAGCGAGAGAGCCGCGGCAGCGGCTTCCTGCACCAGCGCCGCGTTCTGCTGGGTCACGTCATCCATCTGGCTGACCGCCTGGCTGACCTGCTCGATACCATCGCTCTGCTCCTGGGAAGCCGCGGAAATCTCATCCATGATGTCGGTCACACGCCTGACCGCCGCAACGACCTCCTGCATGGTTTCACCAGCCTGCTCGACCAGGGTCGAACCTGCCTGCACCTGAACCACTGAATTTTCGATCAACCCTTTGATTTCCTTGGCTGCTTCGGCACTTCTCCCGGCCAGATTACGGACCTCGCCGGCAACGACCGCAAAGCCTCGGCCCTGTTCGCCGGCCCGGGCAGCTTCCACCGAGGCATTCAAGGCCAGAATATTGGTCTGGAAGGCAATCGAATCGATGACACCGGTGATATCGGCGATCTTCTGCGAGCTGCCGGAGATGCCATGCATGGTGGTGATCACCTGGTTGACCACCTCGCCACCGCGGGTGGCGGTACTCGAGGCATCGTTGGCCAGCCCGCTGGCCTGACGCGCGTTATCGGCGTTCTGTTTCACGGTGGCGGTGAGCTGTTCCATGCTGGTCGCGGTTTCCTGCAGTGACGCGGCCTGCTGTTCGGTACGCGATGACAGGTCGGCATTGCCGCTGGCGATCTGACGGGTGCCGACATGGATCGAGCCGCTACTATCGCGTACCGTGCCCACCGTCTTGGCCAACCCCTGTTGCATTTCACGCATGGCGGCAAACAGCTTGCTGATCTCGTTGCGGCCCAGTACCTGAATCCTGTGAGTCAGATCCGCCTTGGCGATGTGCTCGAGGCCGATCACGGCCTCGTTGAGCGGGCGAATGACGACCTTGCGTAACCCCACATACAACAGCACCAGCATCGCCGCGGTCAGCACCAGAATCCCCAGACCGATCCACCGAAAGCGCTTGGTCTGCGCATCGTAACTTTCCATCAACCGCTGGCTACGCTCGAAGCCATAGCCCACGAAGGCCGTCATACTGGCCTGCAAAGCCTCTGCCGGCTCCTCCAGCTCATTACGCAAGCCATTGAACGTCGGGGTATCGAGCAGATCCAGTGCCTCATGCTGTGCCCGCACCAAGGTCAAGACCTTGTCGAAATCACCTTGCAACCGTTCGGCCAGCGCCTTGCCTTCGTCGCTCTGCGGTGTGGCCACGAAGTTGGCGAAGCGCTGTTCGGCACGCGCCAGTCGATCTCCGGCCACGGCAAGCATCGCATCGGCGGGCAGCGTACGCCCCAGCATCATGTGATTGGAGGCGATCTCGAGACTGACTCGTGCCACATTCAGCAACGCATCGGCACGGTTGATCTCGTTCAACTGCTCGGCATTGACCTGGTTCAGGGTCGAGACCGTATCGTGGGCAGCACGATCGGCAACAGCCCCCAGAGTCGAGATCACCGCCATGGAGCAGGCGAAGCAGGCCAGAGTGACTATCATGGCCGCATTGATGCTGATATTGCGCAGTAGACGAATCATGCCGGCGTTTCCTTTACAGTTCCCATTATTATCGTCAGGGGTCGCCCCCTGCTTCACACCCGCTGGGTACGCCCCGAAGCCGCGACCAACGCCATCAGCCGAGGGGCGATCTCTTCCAGGGCAACGATTTCACTCGCTCCACCCAAGGCGATGGCTTCGCGGGGCATGCCAAAGACCACACAGCTCGCCTCATCCTGGGCCAGGGTCGTCGAACCGGCCTGGCGCATTTCCAGCAACCCCTGCGCTCCATCGCGCCCCATGCCGGTCAGCAGTACTCCAATGGCATTGCGCCCCGCCTGCTGGGCGGCGGAATGAAAAAGCACATCGACCGACGGTCGGTGGCGGTTGATCGGCGGCCCGTCATCGAGCCTTGCGACATAGTTGGCCCCACTACGTGCCAACTTCAGGTGGGCATCGCCGGGCGCGATATAGGCATGCCCCGGCAAGACCCGCTCCCCGTCCTCGGCCTCCTTGACGGTGATCCGGCACAGCTTGTTCAGGCGTTCGGCGAAAGAGCGTGTGAAACCACCCGGCATGTGCTGGGTGATCAGCAACGCCGGTGCATTGGCCGGCAACGGTTCGAGCACATTGCGAATCGCCTCGGTGCCGCCGGTCGAGGCACCGATGATCAACAGCTTCTCGCTGGAAACCAGGGGCGCCTTGAGAGCCACCGGGGCCGGAGCGTCGGTGCGCCGCGCCTGACGTGGACGGGAACGCGCCGCCGCACGGATCTTCTCGGCGATCAATTCGCCGTACTCGAGCATGCCGCTGCGGATACCGAGCGATGGCTTGGCCAGGAAGTCCACCGCACCCAGTTCCAGGGCTCTCAGGGTGACTTCCGAACCGGCTTGGGTGAGAGAAGACACCATCAGCACCGGCATTGGACGCAGGCGCATCAGGCGCTCGAGAAAGTCGAGGCCGTCCATGCGCGGCATTTCCACATCCAGGGTCAGGACATCCGGGTCGTGACGCTTGATCAAGTCGCGCGCCGCCAGCGGGTCAGGCGCCACGGCGACGACTTCCATATCGTCCTGAGCGTTGATGATCTCGCTCATCAGGTCACGAATCAGCGCCGAATCATCGACACACAGCACCTTGATCTTGGCTGCACTCAAGGCAGACCTCCTTTCCGATGTCGACGCAGCCAGGCGACAGCGTGACGTTCAATTCTTGTGGGTTATTATCGGCACCGCCGTGAAAGGCTTTAGGCACGTTCCCATCAGGCACTCGGCTTGAGCATGTAAACCGTCTGACCACGCAACCGGAAAGCCTCACTGATATAGGAAAAATTCTCGGAATGGCCGGCAAACAATAGCCCATCGGGTTTGAGCAAGGGGGCGAAGCGCTGCAGAATTCTGGCTTGGGTCGACTTGTCGAAATAAATCATCACATTGCGGCAGAAGATGGCATCGAAAGGCCCCTTGATGGACCAGTTGGGCGCCAACAGGTTGAGCTGCTCGAATTCGACCATCGACGTGACTTCCGGCCGCACTCTGGCAAGGCCGATACGCTCCCCACTGCCCTTGAGAAAAAAGCGCTTGATGCACGATTCATCGAGTTTACGTACCTGCTCCATGGGATAGATGCCAGCACGCGCCCGTGCCAGCGCCTCGGTATCGATGTCGGTGGCCACGACCCGGGACTCGCTGGCTCGCGGCCCCAGCGTTTCGTGCAGCGTCATGGCGATCGAGTAGGGCTCTTCCCCGGTCGAAGCCGCTGCACTCCAGATTCTCACCGGCCCCGGCTTGCCCGCGATATGCGAGGCCAACAATGGGAAGTGGTGGGCCTCGCGGAAGAAGGCGGTCAGATTGGTGGTCAGCGCATTGGTGAAGGCTTCCCACTCTCGGGCCGCTGGCTGGCGTTCCAAACGGGCCAGATAATCACCGAAGCGTGTCATGCCATGATGGCGCAGGCGCTTGGCCAGCCGACTATAGACCATTTCACGCTTGTGCTCGGCCAGCACGATTCCGGCACGCTCGTAGATCAACTGTCGGATACGCGTGAAGTCGTCATCCGTCAGCACCAGATCACGATCGAACATGCCGGACGCCGGCCACTGAGACTGGCCGGCGTCATCCGGGGATGATCGGCTCAAAACTCCTCCCACTCATCGGCAGTCGCGGTCTTGCGCGAAGCCGTCGTGCTCAGCGACCGCTCGTGTCGCTGCACTTCCCCGGCCTCGATACGCTTGGCATCCTGAGCGATACGCTGGGGGCGAGATTCGAGCTGCTTGTCGTGGGTCGCTTGCCGAGAAGCTTCCCGGCGGCCGTCCCCAACACCCTCCATGCCACTGCCCTGCAAGCGGAAGGCGGCGATGGCGTTGGCCAGCATATGGATCTGCGCCTCGAGCTCGGCGGCGGCACGTGCCGAAGCCTGGACTCGCGAGGCATTCTGCTGGGTGACTTCATCCATCTGCGCAATGGCCTGGTTGATCTGCGTGATCCCACCGCTCTGCTCATCGGAAGCGGCGGTAATCTCGCCCATGATGTCGTTGACGCGCGTGGTTGCGGACACGACGTCCTCGATGGAGGTCTCGGCACGCTTGACCAGCTCGGCGCCACCGCCGATTTCCTTGGCGGAGCCGTCGATCAGGGCCCGGATTTCCTTGGCTGCCTCGGAACTGCGCCCGGCCAGGTTGCGAACCTCTCCAGCGACCACGGCAAACCCCCTGCCCTGCTCTCCTGCCCGGGCGGCTTCCACCGAGGCATTCAGGGCCAGGATATTGGTCTGGAAGGCAATGGAATCGATGACATCGATGATATCGGTCATCTTGCGCGAGCTCTCGGTGATGCGCCCCATGGTTTCCACGACCTGATTCATCAGCTCGCCGGTTTCACGCACGCGATTGGCGTTGTCCACCGCCAGTCCACTGGCCTGACGCGCATTGTCGGCATTCTGCTGCACGGTGGCCGTCATCTGTTCCATGCTCGACGCGGTTTCCTGCAGCGACGCGGCCTGCTGCTCGGTGCGTGATGACAAGTCCTCGTTGCCGTTGGCGATGTCCCGCGCTGCGGGCGTGACCACGGCGACTCCGCCGTTGACGTTGCTGACGATACTGCCCAGGCTCTTGCGCATGACATCGAGTGCGCGCATCAAGCGGCCGGCCTCGTCATTACGGTGAGCCGGCATAGAGGCCGCCAGATTGCCGGCAGCAATCTGCAATGTGAACCTCAGCGACTCGCGCAGAGGCTTGAGGAGTGCGCGCATGGTCAAGCCGCCGAGCAGGATCAATATCGTCAATCCCAGCGCCAACAGTACTCCCTGCGCCATCAGCATCTGCTGTTGCCCCACTCTCGCTTCCTCGGCCAGGGCCTGAGCATCGGCCTGCTTGTCGGCGACCAGGGCATTGACCGACTCGGATAGCTCCGCGCCTTCGGCTTTCAACACTTCGTTATGGGCGACATAGGCGGCATAGAAATCACCACTGGCCAAGCTGTCCACTGCCGTCACCAGGCCCGCCTGAATATAGTGATCCAGGCGTTCACTGAAGGACTCAACCGCATCTGTCTGGTTACTGGTCCCGGCAGCGAACTGCGCCCAGGTTTTTTCTAACGACGACACTATCTGCTCAACATCCTCACCGACCTTCTCGGCATCCGCCGACATGGGGTTGCTGACCGGCCGATCGAGACGCTGACGCCCTTGGGTCATCAACTGATCGATACGCTGCAAGCGCGCCACGTCTTCCAGCCCCTCGCGATTGAGCTCCTGCAGACGCTCTCCGGAGGCCTGCAAACCATAGAGACCGAGCCCGCCACTGGCGAGCAACAGCAGCATCGATACCGCCACCATCCCCGTCAACCGCGCACGCATGGTACGCAAGTTGACGCGCCTCAGCATCCCGACCAGCCCCCGTCTCTGCAAACGTCCGCGATCCAGTCGCAAATGCTTGCCACGGCCTTCACGGATCATCCCATACGCCTGCTCGGCGTGCTCGATGGCCTCGCGCTCGGCCTTGATGCGTACCGAGGCATAACCGACCACGTTGTCGTTTTCGACGATCGGCGTCACGCTGGCATTGACCCAATAATGATCGCCGTTCTTGCGGCGATTCTTGACCAGGCCATTCCAGGTCTCGCCGGCCTGCAAGGTCTGCCACAGGTTGGCAAAGGCCTCCGTCGGCATGTCCGGGTGACGCACCAGGTTGTGTGGCGCCCCGATCAACTCTTCGTGAGCAAACCCGCTGACCTCGATGAAAGCCGGGTTGGCATAGGTGATCCGCCCCTTGAGGTCCGTTCGCGAGATCAGGAAGTCATCGTCACCAAGTCGATATTCCCGGTGTGTCACCGGCTGGTTATTGCGCATGTTGCTGCCCCCTGCTGATGCGCCAGGCCATGGCGATACCGTGGCCTGGCCGGCTCGGTTTTGGTTATGGATTAAAAGGATTCCCAGTCGTCGTCACCGGTGCGCGTGGAGGCCGGGGCGAGAGAGTCGCGCCTGCCGCCATCCCTGACCTGGCGAGTACCGCCCGAAAGGTTGGGTAGCCAGCGTGACAGATCGTCCGTTTTCTCTTTTGGATGTGCCTCGCTCGCTTCCGTCTGCGACAGACGGAACAAGGCCACCGCTTCACGCAGCCGCGACGCCTCGACTTCCAGTTCGCCGGCTGCCGTCGCCGCCTGCTGCACCAGTGAAGCGTTCTGCTGAGTGACCTGATCCATCTGGGTAATGGCCTGGTTGACCTGGCCGATACCGTTGCTTTGTTCTTGAGAGGCGGAAGCGATCTCATCCATGATGTCGGTCACCTTCTGTACCGAGGCAACAATCTCCTCCATGGTGCTGCCCGCCTGATCGACCAGGGCGGTCCCGGCCTCGACCTTGGCCACCGACGCCGCGATCAGCTCACGGATTTCCTTGGATGCCTCACCGCTGCGGCTGGCCAGACTACGGACTTCTCCGGCGACAACGGCGAAGCCGCGCCCCTGCTCTCCGGCCCGGGCGGCCTCCACCGAGGCATTCAAGGCCAGGATATTGGTCTGGAAGGCGATCGAATCGATGACCTTGATGATCTCGGTCACCCGATGGGAGCTACTGCTGATCTCGCGCATGGTGTCGACCACTTCGCCGACCACCGCGCCGCCTCGACTCGCCGTCTGCGACGCACTGGCCGCCAGTTGACTGGCCTGACGCGCGTTATCGGCATTCTGGCCGACCGTGGCAGTCAGCTCTTCCATGCTCGATGCGGTTTCTTCCAGGGAAGCCGCCTGTTGCTCGGTACGTGAAGAGAGGTCGTTGTTGCCGTGGGCGATCTCCCGGGCTCCCCGGTATATCGACTGGCTGCTGCTGCGCACGCTGCCCACGGTGCGTGACAGGCTCTGCTGCATATGCAGCAGCGAGGCGTACAACTTGCCGATCTCGTTGTTGCCGCGCGTCTCGACACGCTCGGAGAGATCGCCCTGGGCCATGCGCTCGAAATGCTCGACGACCCGGTGCAGCGGACGGATCACATTGACCGTCACGCCCCACAACACCACGACGATGGTCGCCGCCGACACCGACAACGCGATCACGATCGCCAATTTGACGGCATTAGCGACGCTGAAGAAATTCTCGTACAGGGCGTGCCCGTCGTCTTCGGCGGTATGGAAGAACGCAACGGCATCGCGATAGAAAATGTCGTTGAGAGAAGACGCGCGGCTCGACAGCTCAGCGGCTTCCACCGTGTTCCAATCGGCGAGCGCCGCGAGTTGCGGGCGCAACCCTTCTTGCATAAGGGCTGAAAACGATGACCGCATCGGCTCGATCAACGCCTGTTGACCAGGCTGTCTCGGCAATGCCAGGAAAGCCTCGAACGTGGCCTGTGCCGTGTCGAGCGCTTGCGTCAATGCTGGGATATCGATGTCCTCGGATGACGCCCCGCCACCCGAGAGGTTTTCATAAGCCTCTCCCAGTGCCACCCGTGCGCTCAGCATCTGCGAGTTGGCGCGGTTGAGCGCCCCCTGTTGCTTCACATTCACGTCGTCAAACGTAGCCAGGGCATCCTCGCTGTAGTTGACGGCGTACAATCCCAGCGCGCTGAGCACCCCGATAAGCGTGGCGAACACCACCAGCACCAGGGCCCAACTGACCCTTACCGTCATGTTATCCAGTAACTTCACACCATCCCCTCGTTCGTTATCGCGACCGCGCCCGGGCGCGGTCGCTGCATCGCCCAGACAAGACCGGCGCTTACCGGCACATGCCGCTCTTTCCGTCATTAGGGTCGTGTCGTTTTATTGTTATGTGCATCCTTGTGTGCGCCGCTATCCGGATTATCGACCGCACATTCCCAGACTTGAGGGTCATGCTGTCGATAGGCACAAAAAAGCGAGGAAGCGCCACGCGCCTCCTCGCCACGGGGAATGACACTCACTCGCTGACGTGATCGACGATGGCCATCTCTTCGCTGGTGAGCAGCTTCTCGATATCGACCAACACCAACATACGATCCTCGAGGCTACCCAGACCACTCAGATAGTCGGAGGACAGCGTCACCCCGAACTCGGGCGCCGGCTTGATCTGTTCGGGCGTCAGGGTCATGACGTCGGAGACGCCATCGACCACGATCCCCACCACACGCTCGCCGACGTTGACCACGATGACCACCGTCTGTCCACCGTACTCGACCTTGTCGAGATGAAACTTGATGCGCAGATCGACGATCGGCACGATCACGCCACGCAGATTGGTCACGCCCTTGATGAAATCCGGAGCATTGGCGATGCGGGTCACGTTCTCGTAACCGCGAATTTCCTGCACCTTGAGGATATCGATGGCGTACTCTTCGTCGCCCAGTGAAAACACCAGGAATTCGCGGCTATGGGCCTCCACGGCGGCGACACTAGCGGAGTTCATGCTCGTCATGACGGTTCTACCTCCTTGAAAGGCACTAGCTTGTGAGACGAAGCCGGCAGGCGTGACTGCCGCGCTTCCTTCTTGGTACGGCTCAAGCGATGCAGATCGGCAATGTCGAGAATCAATGCCACACTGCCGTCGCCGAGAATGGTCGCGGCGGATACGCCTGGGACCTTGCGATAGTTGGTTTCCAGGTTCTTGACCACCACCTGCTGCTGGCCGACCAAGTCATCGACCAGCAAGGCATAGCGTCGGCCCTCCCCCTGGACAATCACGGCAATGCACTCGGTAGGCTCGGTACAAGCGTTCTCGACATCCAGCACCTCTTGTACCGCGATCACCGGCAGGTATTCGTCGCGCACCTTGATCAGGATGTCATCGCCAGCCATGGCATAGAGGTCCTCCTTGGTGGGCTGCAACGATTCGAGCACCGCGCCCAGCGGCAGGATGAAGATTTCCCCGCCGACCTTGATCGACATGCCATCGAGAATCGCCAGTGTCAGCGGCAGGACGATCCGCGTCGTCGTGCCCTCACCGGGTTGCGACAGGATCTCCACGTGACCGCCCATGGCCTGGATATTGCGCTTGACCACGTCCATGCCCACGCCACGGCCCGAGACGTCGCTGACCTGCTCCGCGGTGGAAAAGCCCGGCGCGAAGATCAGTTGCCAGACTTCGTCGTCGCTCATGCTGTCGGACACATTCAAGCCATTGGCTTGCGCCTTGGCCAACAGCTTCTCCCGGTTGAGACCAGCCCCATCGTCGATCACCTCGATCAGGATATTGCCTCCTTGATGCTGGGCCGACAGGGTCAGCTTGCCGGTGCCCGACTTGCCGGCAGCCTCACGGGTATCGGGAGTCTCGATACCGTGGTCGAGACTGTTGCGGACCAGATGGGTCAGTGGATCGATGATGCGCTCGGTCAGACTCTTGTCGAGCTCGGTGGACTTGCCTTCGGTGATCAGTTCCACATCCTTGTCGAGCTTCGCCGCCAGATCGCGCACCAAGCGCGGAAAACGGCTGAAGACATAGTCCATCGGCACCATGCGGATCGACATCACCGCTTCCTGCAGGTCGCGGGCATTGCGCTGCAGTAGGCTCATGCCGTTGACCATGGCGCCATGGGCCACGCCATCCAGCTCGCTGGCGGTCTGGTCGAGCATCGACTGGGTGATGATCAACTCTCCCACCAGATTGATGATCTGGTCGACCTTGTCCACCGGGACGCGGATCGAAGTCGACTCGCCGCCTCCAGCGGCCTTGGCCTTGCCTGCCGCCTTGGGTTTGGTCGCCGGGGGCTTGGGCGTGTCCTTTGCCGGCGCCGCTGGCACAGCCGGTCGAGGCTCCAGCTCGGGAGCTTGCTGCGAGGAGGAGTTCTCGACCGGTTGGTTCACGCTGTCATCGGCATCCGGCTCTGCCGTCAACGACCGGATTTCAAGCTGTTCGGGTTCGACGATAAAACACATCACCGCCTCGATATCCTCGGCCCCGGCGCTGGATTCCAGCTCCACGACGTAGCGCTTGGGATCGCCGTGTTGGCTGACGACATCACCGAGCTGCCCCAATTCCTCGACCAGCGTCACGCGATCCTTGTCACTGACGTCGAGCAAGGCCACGGACAGCCGGCCAGTTCCCCCGACCGCCTCCGCCGGAGCGGTTGATGGTGGCTCGGCATCCTCCATGACCGTTGGAGGGGAAGCCGGGGCCCGATCGGCAGCGGCGCCACCGTCATCGACACTTTTGCCCATTTCCTCCAACGCCAACTGCTGGAGCGTCTTGCAGATACGGTCGAAGGCTTCGGGGTCGGGCTCCTCGCCGTTGCGGTAGGCATCGAGTTGGTCGTGCAGCATGTCCTTGGCTTCCAGAAAGGTGTCGACGATATCGCGACGCAGGGCGAGCTCACCACGCCGCGTGTGGTCGAGCAGGTTCTCGAGCAAATGAGTCGTCTGCTGCAACACATCGAACCCGAAAGTGCCTGCCCCGCCCTTGATCGAATGCGCGGCCCGGAAGATGGCGTTTAGCTGCTCGGCATCCGGATCATCGATATCCAGCTCAAGCAAGTGCCGTTCCATATCGCCGAGAAGCTCTTCGGCTTCCTCGAAAAACGTGTCGTAAAAATCGCTGATATCCATGCTCGTTCCCACCCAGCCTCACGTCGTTATCGATATGCGTCAGTCGCCGGTGACGGCGTCCTTGAGTCCTTGAGAAAATTGTTCGATGGGCGAACGCGGCAGCTCACCCCCCAGCTGTGACGCTGCCGGAGACGGCGCGGCTCCCATCTCCCCACCCGGCAACCCTTGCGAACGAATCCGCTGTGCCGCCCGCTTGTCGAGTACCACCACGGCAATACGGCGATTTATCGGTGCACCGGGCGTGGTATCGACCAACGGGATGCGCTCCCCCATGCCCGCCACCCGCAGCAACTTGTCGGCATCCAATCCGCCGGCGATCAGCTCGCGCCGCGAGGCATTGGCACGGTCGCTGGACAGCTCCCAGTTGCTGTACCCCTGCTCCCCGCCGGCGTAGGGGATGTTGTCCGTATGACCGCTGATACTCAACGAGTTGGGCATCTCATTGAGCAGCGGCGCCATGGCCCGCAACAGGTCGCGCATGTAGGGTGCTACCTGGTCGCTACCGATCTCGAACATCGGCCGCTGCTCGGTATCCACCAACTGGATGCGCAAACCCTCGGGCGTCATGTCGAAGCGCATCTGGGCTTTCAAGTCGCGAAGTTGCGGGTCGCCCTCGATCAGGCTCTCCAGGCGACGCTGCAAGTTGACGAAGGAACGCTGCTCATCGCTGGGTCGCGTCTGGGTGCGCAGGTCGACGCGCATGCGTTCCCCTTCGGTATGTACCGGATCCGGCCCGCCACCGGGGATGGCGCTGGTGCTGGCCGTCGTCTTGTCACCGCCGGCGATGGCGGACGTCAACGGCGTACGAAAATACTCCGCGACTCCCTTGAGCTGTTCGTCGCTGGCCGTGGAAAGAATCCACATCACCAGGAACAAGGCCATCAAGGCCGTCATGAAGTCGGCCAGGGCGATCTTCCAGCTCCCGCCGTGATGGCCCTTGACCACCTTCTTGCGCTTGATGATGATCGGGCGTCGATCCTGGCTCATGCGCCCCCCGTACCGGTACCCTTGGCCGCTCGCACATGATCCTCCAACTCATCGAAGGTCGGGCGTTCGGCGGTGTGCAACGCCTTGCGACCGAATTCCACAGCCAACTGCGGCGCATAGCCGTTCAGGCTCGCCAGCAGGGTCACCCGAATGCATTGCAGCATCTTGACCGCCTCGTTGACCTGGCGATCGACACGACTGGCGAGCGGATTGACGAAACCATAAGCCAACAGGATGCCCAGAAAGGTACCGACCAAGGCGTGGGCAATCATCAGCCCCATCTGCTCGGCGCCGGCATCGGCGGAACTCAACGCCTTGATGACCCCCATCACCGCCGCCACGATACCGAATGCCGGCAGGCCATCGCCGACCTTGGCCAGGGCATCGGCGGGAATATGGGCCTCATGCTCGAAGGCCTCGATCTCGTGCTCCATGAGCTCGTCGATCTGGTGAGGGTCCATGTTGCCGCTGATCATCAGGCGTAGGTAGTCGGTGAGAAAATTCATGATCATGGGATCGTTCTGAATTTTCGGGTACTCGGAGAACAGCGCGCTGTCCTGGGGGTTGTCGACATCGCGCTCGATGGCCAGCATCCCGTCGCGGCGCGCCTTGGAGAGCAGCTTGTACTGCAACGCCATCAGCTCCATGTAGGTCGCCTTGTCGTATTTGACCGTGCGCTTGAGCTTGGAGGCCGTTCGCAGGGTTGCCACGATGGCCTTGCCATTGTTGGCGGCGATGAAAGACCCCACGGCCGCACCACAGATCATCAGGATTTCGGTGGGCTGATAGAGAGGCCCCAGGTGACCGCCGGACAGGGCGAAACCGCCGAATACGGACAGGGTCACGATAATGAATCCAATGGGTATCAACACAGCCAGGTTCCCTTCGTCGACGCGTATCAAGGCTTGAAGTGCCGGTATCTGAAGAGGCTATCGGCCAACGAGACAACAACTTGAGGGACTGGCGGGGAAATTCTCCACGCACATGAGCGATGGCATACGATCACGAGTGCCCATAAAGAGACGCCGCCTCCAAGCTGGGCTGGAGGCGGCGATGGACCGACGGCTGTCGCTTCCCCACGGAGGCGAATCAGCGCATTGCGACAGCAGGCATCACGGGGACGGAGGCAGACTTCGGCAATACGACGGTGTCACGCCGCTTGCGTGTCTTGCCGGCCCGCGAAGGAGGGTGACAGATTCCGCACACGAAATCGTGACTCGGCGTATGAGCATGAGCCACGAACTGGCCGCTGCAACTCGTGCACTCGGACAGCTCGAGCATCCCACTCTCGAAGAAACGCACCAGCGTCCAGGCGCGGGTCAGTCCCAATACCGGGTCGGCCTCGTCGAGCTGCATCTGTTCCAGATACAAACGAAAAGCCTTGACGAAGCCTTCCATGCGCTCGCAGCCCTGGTCGACCAGGCGACGATAGATGTTGAAGAATAGCGACGAATGGATGTTCGGCAACCAGGTGATGAACCAGTCGGTGGAAAACGGCAGCATGCCTTTGGGCGGCGACATGCCACGGACTTCCTTGTAGAGCTTGATCAGGCGTGCTCGGCTCAGGTCGGTTTCGGTCTCCAGGACCTGCAGACGGGCCCCCAGCTCAATGAGTTCGATAGCCATCTGCACCTGCAGCATTTCACTGACGAGACTCTTGCTGTCTGTCATCGCTCAACTCCCCCGTAAGGCGCTCATGCCAAGGTTCGATGAAGACGCCATCAGCAGCGCCGCATGGGTCTGGGAAAGCCCTTGCTCACGCTGGTTGTGGGTCAGCTTCATCACCTGGTCGGCATCTTCGTAGCACAAGCGACACAGCAGCTGATTGGTTCGTGAGAGCCTGCTGAGTTGCTTGGCCGAGAGTGAGGCTAACAGGTCCGCCATGGACTCGCTGATCTTGAGGCGAAAGATGGCGGTGGCACGATCCTCGTTCAACAGCCTCTGCACCAGAAGCAGATACGAGAGGTTGAGATCCTGGATCTCGTCCAGAATGCTATCGGTTTCCATTTTTCATTCCCTGCGTTATGCGCGTTATCAAAGGAGGCTCTAACGGCCAATGAGTTTTTATTGTGCCTTCATCAGTGGTTCTTGATATTCGACCACTTTCATTTAGCTACTAGCATTGTGAGACTTTTTTATGAAAGGTTTCAACACCCCTTTGATCAACGCAGAAACAGGCAAACGACTTAAGGATCTCAGTCGAACTGATACCAATTGTCACTATAACAAGCGGTTAGCTTACGTCCTCGACCTTGTGAAAAAATTTGTAACGAAATAACGCCGATTCAACGCTACAAAATGACACAAAATAGCACCAAACAGTAAATTAGCACTCTTGCATCCGGCATCTAGAGGGAAACACTGGCGTGATGACCAAAGTACTGAGCGTAGACAGGAAAGAAGCAAAGCAGAAGGGATGACAAAGGGGGCATGGGCATCTCAATCGAGCTTGGCGGTCCGCGCACAGAGCTCAGTCATTGCCGGCATCATCGTGCGCAGGCGCGATCTCGTATACCCACACCAGCAACTCAGCGATCACCTGATAGAGCTGCGGAGGAATACGCTCATCGATGTCGAGCCCCATCAGCAAGGCCACCAGCTCCGGTGCATCGTGTACGTAGACGCCCTGTCGGCTGGCTTCGATCACGATGCGTTCGGCCAGTTCTCCATATCCTTTGGCGAGGACGCGCGGTGCCCGGTCCTCCTCTCCGTAAGCCAATGCCACCGCTTGACGGCGCCTTCCTGGCGGTGACGATCCACCATTCATAGGGCATTCCCCTCCGCCACGGCCAGATTCACCCGCAGGGCCACATCATCGAGCCCACAATGCTCGAGCCGCTCCCGAAGCACTGCCTGTCCCCGCTCCAGATGCATCACGGCCGACGTCGATTCCGTCGTCAACGTCAGGGCCAGACGCCGATCCTCGAGGCGCAGGGAGACGCCAATCGTGCCCAGGCTTTCTACCTTCAGCGTCAACTCCGAGTGCCAGGCGGACTCGCTCTGGCCCTCTTCATCACCGCCCGCCTCCTGCTGTGGCGCCTGGCGCTGCGAGAAGGTTTCTTCCGGCACGTGAATCATCAGGGCCATGAAGATTCCCGACCAGACATCGCCTTCCCAACGCAAGACCGGCGTCACCAGCATTTCCAGTTGATGACGGACGATCCCTTGCAAGGCATCGCTCACGGAATCGTCAGGAAGCGACGTCACGGGAAGCTCAGCGCTTGTGGCGGGTGGCATGCTGGTCGTTATCGACGACGGTGACGCACCTGGCGCTGACGACGTCACCGTGGACCTGGCATCGCCTGACATCGGCGGTGCGGCAAGCGTAGTCGTGGCGGTAGTCGCCGTCGCTGCCCTGCCAGGTTCTCGGGTGGCGGAGCCAGCCCCCGAGAGGATCGTATCTCGCGGGGAGGGTGACGTCGTCCCGCCGACCATGATAGTAGTGCCGCCTGCTGCCGACGGCATCCATGGCGCTGGGGGAAGAGGTGTGGGGGCAGGACGGAACGGTCCCACCAGCACCGGCTCTCTGGGCAATGATCGTAACATCCGGGTTCGCCACATCTGTGGCTCGTGCTCGAGCGCTTGACGCGGCAACTCCCCCCGAAACCACTTGTTCAAGTGCGATTCATAGAACACACCGCTCTCGCTGATACTGGCCTGGAGACGACTGGCCAGCAAAGAAGTCGACGGCGCCGCCTCCGGGAGCGGCATCAAGGGAGACACCGGCTTGATCACCGAGGGTGGGGCGGGAAACTTGACCAGGATATCGGCAATGGTGGTCGCGGCGGGGCTGAAATGCGTACTGGTCGAGGGTGGTGCGCTCCCCTGAGCGGGCAATGAGGCCCCCTGTCTCGGCACCTCCCTGGCAGCCACTCCGGAAAGTGGTGCCAGGGGCGGCTGACGGGCATCGAGGCGCGAGTCGCTGCGGACCGCACGCAACGCGTCGGCGGGATTCAGTGGCTTGACCGGCTCGTTCAGGGGCCTTGATACGGGAATATCGACCCGCTTTCCCAACACCTGGTGCAGCAAGGTGTCGAGAATCGGTGTAATACCACTCACGTTCGGCCTTTAGGCAGATGGCTTACCTCACCCAATGGACGATAGGCGCGATTCAGGTCGCGTTTGCGCTGGGACACCTCGATCAGCTCACTCAAGGCATCACGACGCTCGACCAGACGTCGACGTATCTCCAGATCCTGCTCCAGGATCTGCTCCAGCAATTCCGCCTTGCGTTCCTGCTGCGCCATATCCAGGGCGAGACTGAGTTCGAGTTTCGAGAGACGCTCGACTTCGATGACGTAGCAAGACTCCTCACTGACCAGCGCCTCCCAATCTTCCAGACGAGCCCATTCGAGCATACGATTGGAACGTTCCCGCAAGGTCTCATAAGCGTCGAGAACCTGTTCCTGCGTCATTGGCTGTGTCGTGGCCATGTCAGACTCCGTTCGCCTGGGATCCGATTTCGCGCCAGGCCGAGCCGATGTCCTCAAGCAAACGCGTCGCCTCATCGAGACTCTTCTCGTCATTGTGCAGGTTCGCCGTCAACAGCAGACGAGCAATATAATCGTAGAGCGATGCCAAGCGCTCTGCCACCTCGCCGCCACGTTCGGCATCCAGTGCCGCCAGCAGTCCATTGTTGACGATATCCAGCGCCTTCGAGATTGCTTTTCCCTTGGCTTGGACATTGCCATCGTTCAGGTGCAGTTTGGCGGCTCGAATCGAGGACAAGGCCCCGTCGAACAGCATCACGATCAACTGATGCGGGCTCGCCGACATCACACCGCTCTCCACCCCCACTTTCGCGTAGGCTCCTGCGCCCCTGGAATAGGCAGCGGCACCGCGCATGGCACTCATGATTCGTTACTCCTGTACACTCGCTGAGATCGGCACCAGGTGCCAGTCGCCCTACTTGCGACCCAACTGGGCATTCATCATGTCAAACTGCTGGGTCAGATAATTGCTGGTCTGATTCATGCTGGCGATCATGCTGTCCAGCTGACCGAACTGTGTGCGATAGCGAGCAATGGTGGCCTCGATGCCTTGCTCCATGCGCGTATAACGCTGCCCCAGGCTCTCGAGGGACGTCTCCAGGCCGCTGGTGGCGTTATCCAACAATCCGTCATCCTGCAGCATCAACTCCAGTGTGCTATCCAGTTGACCTGCCATACCGCCTTCTTCGCTGCTACCAGCGAAGAACTCCGACACGGCAGTCAAGTCATTGGCAATAATGTCGTCGAGCTTGTCCTCGTCGATCTCCAGCGTACCGTCCAGTTGCAGGCTGATCCCCAGATCGGAGAGCATACTGAATTCGCCTTCCGTCACAGCGCCGCTCAGGGTGCTGCGCAAGCGTGACTCCACACTACGCAGGGTGCTATCGCCCAAAAGTTGACCAGCCACACCGGTTTCGGAGTTGAAGCTGGTCAACCCTTTCATGGTGCTACGCAGCGCGTTATAGCCATCCACGAAGCTCGTGATCGCCTCCTTGATGGACTCGGTGTCGCGCTCCACCGTCAGGGTCGAAGCTCCCTCCTCGGCGATATTCAGCGTCACGCCCTCAATGGCATCCTCGACGCGGTTGGACTGGCTGGTGATAGAGATACCATTGACCGTCAGGGCGGCGTCTTCTGCCACTACCTCGGTGGTAGCATCGATGGCAAGCTGTCCCGACAAGTCCCCGCCGAAGGTCACGCCAGTGATACCGGCCTCCGTTCCGGTCTCAGTGGCGGCAAACGCCAAACGGTAAGGAGTACCGCTGCCATCGTTGACGATCGAGGCGCTCACTCCCGCTTCTTCGGCATTGATGGCGTCACGGATCGCTTCCAGTGAACTGTCCCCTGCCGTGATATTGACATCGAGCGAACTTCCGTCACCAAAGGTAAAGCTCACCGTCCCCGCGCCCAAATCGGTGGTCTTGTCGGCCATTCCCGCGGTCGCCACACTCGATGCCTTGGCAAGGTTGGTCACATTGATCTCATAACGCCCTGTCGGAGCGTCTGCAGTGGAAGCCGCCGTGATACTGCTTCCCGTCACCGTGCTGGTCACACTCTTGAAAAATGAGGCATCGTTGAGCTTGGCACTCGCCGTCTGAAACTTCGACAAGGCACTCTCGAGCTTGCCATAGGCGGAGATCTTCGCCTGATAGCTCTTCTGCTGAGACACGATGGGAACCAATTTCTGACGCTCGGCACTCTTGAGCTCATCGAGCAGCCCATTCAGATCCAGCCCTGAACCGATCCCCAAAGACGAGATAGTGGCCATGACGCTCCTTCCTTAATTGGTGTCCTTTTTACCAGCCTTTCGCCATATCAGCGCAACGAATAGGCCCTTCATGGACGGTCAATTCATGCTATCGGCCACAAGCGCCCAACCTTTAGGGTTTTGCTTTATTCAGCACCTCATACGACGATGCCCGGCCTAAGCCGGGCATCGTTCGATCACGCTTTCCCCTGGAGACTCATCCAGGCGTCATGCCGCGCAACCGCTCACTGCGCCGACGCAACAACTCGAGCGTGGTCAGCAGCAGCATCGACAACAGCACCAGCAAGGTCGCCACCGCCAGAATGGTGGGACTGATCTGTTCCCGGATGCCCGACCACATCTGGATCGGCATGGTGCGCTGCTCGGGGCCGGAGATGAACAACACCACCACCACCTCATCGAAGGACGTGATGAAAGCGAACAACGCCCCCGACACCACACCGGGCGTTACCAGCGGCAACACCACCTTGAAGAAGGTGCGGGTAGGATTGGCTCCCAGGCTATGCGCGGCACGGATCAGCGTGGTATCGAAGCTCGATAACGTCGCTGTCACCGTGATCACCACGAAGGGAATTCCCAAGGCGGTATGGGCGAGGATCACTCCCAGATAGGTCTGCGCCAAGTGGATCTTGGAAAAGAAGAAGAACATCGCCGCTGCCGAGATGATCAAGGGCACGATCATCGGCGAAATCAGCAGCGCCATGATCGCCCCGCGTGCCGGCATGTGCCGGTTCGAGAGCCCCAATGCAGCGATAGTCCCCAGTACGGTGGCCAGTACGGTGGAAGCGATGCCGATAATAAAGCTGTTCTTGATCGAATTCAGCCAGGCGCTGGAGGTAAAGAAATCTTCATACCAACGCAGCGAGTAGCCCACAGGATCAAGACGCAACATGGCATCGGAAAAAGTGAAGTACGGCTCGGCATTGAATGACAGCGGGATAATGATCAACAAGGGGCCGACCAGGAACAGAAAAATCAGCCCACACAATCCCAGGAAGACGTAATGCCAGATACGTTCACCACGGGTGGCATAAGAAGGAACGGCCATCACATTACCCCAATTTGACTTTGTCGACGCCGATCAGGCGATTGAAGACCCAATAGAACACAATCACCACGAACAGCAGGATCGAGGCGATCGCCGCCGCCAGCCCCCAGTTGAGCGACGACTGCATGTGATAGGCGATGTAGTTGGTAATGAAGCGACCCGACTGCCCGCCTACCAATGCCGGTGTGATGTAATAGCCGATCGACAGAATGAATACCAGAATCCCGCCCGCGGCGATTCCGGGGATGGTCAGCGGGAAATACACACGCCGGAAGCTCAGGAAGGGACGACCGCCCAGCGAGCGGGCCGCACGCATATAGCTCGGCGGAATGGTCTTCATCACCGAATACAACGGCAGAATCATGAACGGCAGCAGAATGTGCGTCATGGCGATGATCGTGCCGAGCTTGTTATGGATCATCTGCCAACGCGCCTCGTCGGCAACCACGCCGATGGCGACCATCATGTCATTGAGCACCCCTTGCGATTGCAGGATGGCGATCCAGGTCGTGGTACGCACGAGCAGCGAGGTCCAGAACGGCAATAGCACCAGAATCATCAACAGGTTGGAATGGCGTAACGGCAAATTGGCGAGCAGGAAGGCGATCGGATAGCCCAGCACCAGCGTCATCACGGTGATCACGGCACTCATCCAGAAAGTCCGCCAGAAAAGGGCGGCGTGGATCTGCAGGTGCTCCGGGACCTTGACGATCTCGCCGTCCGGCGACAACTGCATGTCAACGGCAGCCAGATAATAGGACAACGTATAGGGCGATGATTCACGCTGAATCAACTTCCAGGTATCCAGCTCGCCCCACGCCTCATTTATTTCGATCAAGGATTCGCGATAAGGCGGCTCCAGATTGCCAGCCCTGCGACCGGTCCGGCTGATGGCCGAGCGCATCCCCGATTTCTCGTAGTTCAAACGGCTGGAGAGCAAACCCAGGTTACGGGCCGCTTGCCCCTCGCGCAGGTCTTCCACCAATGCGGCAAATGCCGGCTCACCGGGTAGCGACGCGCGATCCCAATCTTCCAGAGCAGCGACGGTGCGGGGCAAGGTGTTCGAGACTTCCGGGTTGTCGACGCTGCGCCACAGCATATCGAAGATCGGCATCACGAAGGCGATGACGAGGAACAGCAACAATGGCGATACCAGGAGAAACGCCTTGAGCTTCGAGCGCCGCACCGCGCGGCGCAGACTCGTTTTCAACGGCACACCATCGGCCGTGGTCAAGGGAACTGAGGGAGATTCGGACACGCAAGCCTCTCCATGAAGCGATCTGGCAAAATAAGAAGACAACAACACGATGAGCGCACCACCCGGACAACGTCCGGGTGGTGCAGCGGCCTTACTGGGCCAACCAGGCGTCGAAACGCTGGGTCAGCTCATCGCCGTAATCGGCCCAGAACTCGTCATCCTTGGGAATGGCGGTAGCGAAGTTGGGCGGGAAAGTCGGCATATGCGGCATCATATCGATACCCGCTTCAGCATGGGTCGACACCATATCCGCCGATGACTTGCGTGCCGGGCCATAGGAGATGTAACTCGCCTGGTCGGCCAGCCGTTGCGTGTCCGTGGCAAAGCGCAGGTAGTCCTTGACCTTGTCGAGCTTGCCGGTCGGGACGACCCAGCCATCCAGCTCGAAGACCTGGGCATCCCAGATGATCTCGAAGGGCTGGTTCTCGGTGACCATGGCATTGAAGATACGACCATTGTAAGCGGAGCCGAATGCAACCTCTTTATCAGCCAGCAATTGCGGCGGCTGAGCCCCCTCCTCCCACCAGATCACGTGGTCCTTGATGGTGTCGAGCTTGGCGAAAGCGCGCTGAATGCCCTCTTCGGTCTCGAGCACGTCATAGACATCTTCCGGGGCCACCCCATCGGCAACCAGGGCCCACTCGAGGTTGTTGATCGGCTTGCGCAGCAGGGTACGCTTGCCCGGGAATTTCTCGATATCGAAGACATCGGCAATGGTGCTGGGCCGATTGTCCTCGGGGAACATCTCGGTATTGAAGGCAACGACGTTGGAGTAGACGATCGATGCCACAAAGCATTCACCCAGCGCACCATCGACGAAGTCCTCGCTAGCCGGGGTGCCATCCGGTGCCGGGGCCAACAAGGCGTCATGATCCAGGGGCTCGATCAGTCCCTCGGCACAAGCGATCATGGCATCCGCCGGCAGCATGTCGACCAGATCCCAGGTCACGTTCCCCGCCTGCGACTGGGCCCGCAGGCCAGCCAGGGCATTGCCGCTGCGATCGATATTGATGATCTCGTCGCCGTTTTGCGCCGTCCACGGCGCATGGTAAGCCTTTTGCTGGCTTTCAGAATAAGCACCGCCCCAGGAAACGATATTGAGGGTTTCTGCGTGAGCGCTGACTGCCAGGGCCAGTGCCGACAGTCCTGCCACGGCAATCGTGGCCCCCTTGAACGTACGTGTCTTGATCATGCTGAAACTCCGCTTATCATTGTGACGTTGTCTTGCAGTGTCATTCGACATGTCGCTTCGCGACACGATTTCGTTATGCCGCTTGGCGGCACTTTTCCGTCATGCCGCTTGGCGGCACTAGGGGATGAAAGCCTGAAGCGAGACCTTCAGGCATCCAAGGCGCGGCAATCGGCGCTCGACCAGCCGATCTCGATCTCCTGTCCTGGCCGCAAAGCACTATGGCCTTCGGCATTGGGTGTCTTGATGATGAATTCCTCGTTGCCACAGACCGCCAGGCGAGTACGCAAGTGATCGCCCAGATAAATCACTTCCTGCACCTTGGCCGTAAAGCGGTTGTCGAAAGAGACTTCATCACCGCGCACGATGCTCACTCGCTCCGGACGCAGTGACAGGGTGGTTCTAGCGCCGACGCCGCCTACCGCCACGGCCTTGGCCACCACCGTGTCGCCACTGTCCAGGTTGACCTTGCAGGTATCGCCCATGCGCTCGACGACCTCACCCTGCAGACGATTGTTCTCACCGATGAAATAGGCGACGAAGGCGTTTTCGGGCTCTTCGTAGAGGGTGTCGGGAGCGGCGAGCTGTTGCACGATGCCATCGTTGAAGACCGCGATACGATCCGACATGGTCAAGGCTTCGGTCTGATCGTGGGTGACATAGATCATGGTCACCCCAAGGCTGGCATGGATGCGCTTGATCTCGTACTGCATCTCTTCACGCAGGTTCTTGTCCAGCGCCCCCAAGGGCTCATCCATCAACACCAGCTCGGGCTCGAAGACCAACGCACGCGCCAGTGCGACCCGCTGTTGCTGGCCACCGGACAGCTGGGCCGGGCGACGATCGCCGAAGTTCTCCAGGCGCACCATCTCCAAGGCCCGCTGCACCTTCTTCTTGACGTCTTCCCGCGTCAGGTGACGCACCTCGAGAGGGAAGGCCAGATTTTCCGCCACGGTCATGTGCGGGAATAGAGCGTAGTTCTGAAACACCATGCCGATACCCCGTTTGTGGGGCGGCAAGCCACTGATTGGATTGCCTTTCAGCAGGATTTCACCGTGGGTAGGCGTTTCGAAACCGGCCATCATCATCAAGCAAGTGGTCTTGCCCGAGCCGGATGGCCCGAGCAGGGTTACGAACTCCCCTTTCCGGATATCCAGATTGAAGTCCTTGACTACCAGTTCGATGCCGTCGTAGCTCTTCTGGACATTGGTGAAACGTGCAAAACAACTGTCTTCGATCGCAACATCCTGCGTTCTGGGTTCTGCTTCGAGGGTCTGGGTCATGCAACTTTCCTGTGCGTAGCCGATGCTATGGTTGTGGTTATCGCTGCGGGGCGTGCGATCCTGGGGCGGGTATCAATTTGTAAATTGTTGTTCAGTGGTTTTGACCTTATGAGGAAGGGCGCGTCATCACAACCCCCGTAGTGGACAATAAGCGTTGAACCCCATGGCTGTTTCACAGTGACGTTTTGACTATAGAGCGACACCTGCATGAGTCTCGACGACACCTGCCTTTTGTGAGAACGTAGCCGGCTAGTCAACGACCGCCATCCACAGGAGAGCACATGGACTCGTCGCCCCTCATTGCCGAGTACCGCCGCTGGCTCGTCTTCCAGCGTCAGGAGCAGCTCAGTCAGGAACATCGTGGAGCCGCCACGCGCCTGGCGCAGGCCGGTGCCGTGGCCGCACGGGTGACCGATGCCTACCGCAGCATGGCCGACAAGGGCGCCCAGGAAGGGGCCTGCTACCGTACCCTGTTCCTGCGTCAACGCGAGAGCGGTGACGTGTTGCCGTGCGAAGGCTGGCTGTTCGTACGCCGCGTGCTCGCCGAGGGCGGAATGACGCGCGTACGCGCCAGCTTGATCGAGACCTTTACCCTCGAAGAAGGCGTCATCGCGCCTGGCGAAAGACCAGCGAAAAAGATCACGCTGGAAATCTTCGACGAACTGCTGGTGGAAAAATCCATGGCCACCAGCTGCCGTGTCGACCGCATCGACCAAAGTGGCGACACCCGCTTCATCACGCTTCTCGATGCCGTTCGCGGCGACCTTCGCCAACATATGAAGTGAACGCGCGCCCATGTTCAAGTGGCTGAAACCCACCTCCCCCCCACGGGTATGGGTCGTCAAGCAGATCGATCACGACCTGTTGCACCTCTGTGGGCAAGGCATCGCCGAAAGCAAGGAACGCCACAAGGACACGTTAACCGCACTCGAAGAAGGCCGCTACCATGGCCCCATACGCCTGGCCAACAGCGGTGTGGTGCTCAATGCGGCCTTGTTCGAGGCGCTGGCCCCCATCGACTCGTTACGACTCGGTGACGACGACCAGGCCCATTGGCGAGGCAAGAACTATCGCGTGTCCTGGGTTCCCCAACGATGCTGGGCCTTCACGGGCAGACTCATCACCCAGACGGTCATGATCAACGGTCGACCGAGCCTGGCCAGTACCGAAGATGTCTCCGGCATTCGCGCCAAGGCAAATCCCTCCACTCAGGAGAATGACCTCGATTCACCACTCTTCGTGCCCCTGGAAGCTCGCGATGATCCGCGACATGAGAAAACCACTTCCAGCAGGCGTGAGGCCGGCGACTCTCCCGGTGGGCAGGGGCGTGAATGGCGCAACAAGGACCATGACTGACACCGCTCGACAGCCCCCCACCACGACCACCTCACCTCGCCAGGTCATCGGTTTCCTCATGCTGATGGTCCTGGTCGGACTCAACCTGAGGCCCGCGTTGTCCTCCCTGGCACCGCTACTGGCGCGCGTGCAACAGGACACCGGGCTTTCCGCATTGGGCATCGGTGCGCTCACCACACTCCCCGTGCTGTGTCTGGGACTCTTCGCCCCGTGCGCTCCGTGGCTATCGAAACGCCTGGGGCCCGAGCGCACGCTATCGCTGGCGCTGCTGGTACTCGGACTGGCACTACTGCTGCGTGCCAGCTATTCCCCATGGTTGCTATATAGCGGCACACTACTCGTCGGTGCCGCGATCGGTGTCTGCGGCACCTTGCTGCCGGCACTGGTCAAGCGTGAGTTGCCACAAGGCGCCGACCTGATGACAGGCGTCTACACCATGGCACTGTGCCTGGGGGGTGCGCTGGGTGCCGGCCTGAGCATTCCGCTGGCCGACTGGCTCGGCGACTGGCGCCGGGGGCTGGCGAGTTGGGGTGTGCTGGCACTGATCGCGCTGGTCGCCTGGCGAACGCGCATGCCCCACCCCAAACCCAGGGATCTGCCGACACCGGAACAGGGTCCACGCGTCAGGTTGATGACCCAACCGCTCGCCTGGCAGGTCACCGGCCTGATGGGCTCGCAGTCTTCACTGGCCTATATCGTCTTCGGCTGGTTGCCGGTACTGCTCCAGCGCCGCGGATTGGGCGAGCAGGAAGCCGGCTGGCTGCTCGCCATGTCGGTCATGGTGCAACTGATCGCCGCCCTGAGCGCCCCCTGGCTCGCCAGGCTGGGACGCGACCAGCGTCCGGCGATTCTGCTGGTACTCGGCGCCACGGCTACCGGCCTGCTGTTATTGCTGGTCGGCCCGTTGACCTGGCGCTGGGCTGGCGTGGTCTTGCTGGGACTGGGCCAGGGAGGGAGCTTCAGCCTGGCGTTGACGCTGATCGTACTGCGTAGTGGCAATCCGCGCCTGGCCGGCAAACTCTCCGGCATGGCACAAGGCGTTGGCTATAGCCTGGCCGCCACGGGCCCGCTCGGCGTGGGCCTGCTGCTCGAGTACGGCGCCGGCCTGGGCACCATCGCCGGTCTACTGATGCTGATCTGCGCCATTGCCGCCAGCTTCGCCCTGTTCGCCGGCCGCAACCGGCGCCTGGAGTTCGATGATGCGGGGCGCCTGACCACCCGGGCCTGATCAACATCTCGCCTTTCCTCTTCCCTCTAGCGACGAGCACTTTTCAAACCGGGTTTCGCAGCCCGCCGCGCGCAGCTGTTTCTTCCTTCACTCTTCGTGCAACGCCATCATCTTCCATGGCAAGCTCTCGCCGGCCATCAGCGGTACGATCACGTCGTCGGCATACGTCAGGGTCTCTGGCAGGGTCCACTCCTGGCGTGCGAGGGTGATCTGGCGTGAATTGCGCGGCAGGCCGTAGAAGTCGGGACCGAAGTGGCTGGCAAACCCTTCGAGCTTGTCGAGCGCTCCGGCCTGGTCGAAGGCGGTGGCGTAGAGTTCGATCGCTGCCGGTGCGGTGAAGGCACCGGCACAGCCACAGGCCGACTCCTTGGCACCACGCGCATGCGGGGCACTATCGGTCCCCAGGAAGAACTTGTGACTGCCCGAGATGGCTGCTTCCAGCAGTGCATGGCGATGCGTCTCGCGCTTGAGTACCGGCAGGCAGAAATAATGGGGGCGAATCCCGCCGACCAGCATGTGGTTGCGGTTGAACAACAGATGGTGGGCGGTAATGGTGGCCGCGACATTCGCCGGCGCCTGGCGTACGAATGCTACGGCATCGGCGGTGGTGATGTGTTCGAACACCACCCGAAGATCGGTAAAGCGTTCGAGCAAGGGCGCCATGACTCGCTCGATGAACACTGCCTCGCGGTCGAAGATATCGATCTCGGCGCTGGTCACCTCACCGTGCACCAATAGCGGCATGCCCACCTCGGCCATGGTCTCGATAGCGGCATGGCAATGGCGAATATCCGTCACTCCCGACGCGGAGTTGGTGGTCGCCCCAGCCGGATACAGCTTGACGCCATGTACGATGCCGCTGTCCCTGGCCCGCTCGATTTCCTCGGCCGGCGTCCGATCGGTGAGATACAGCGTCATCAACGGCTCGAAGTCGCTGCCTTCGGGCACCGCCGCCAGAATCCGCTCGCGATAGGCCACAGCCTGGTCGGTGGTGGTCACCGGCGGGGTGAGGTTGGGCATGATGATCGCACGCCCGAACTGGCGAGCACTGTAGGGCACCACCGAGCGCAACGGCTCACCGTCGCGGACATGCAGGTGCCAATCGTCGGGTTGGGTCAGGGTAATCTGGTTCACGGTGCGGGCCTTGATCGGTCGGATAATCTCGCTATTCGAGCGACAAGTATACCGGTTAATGCAACACGATGCGGCCCCGTCACTCATCCTCTTGCTTCGAGCGTCGCCGGCAGATCCTCCAGGAAGCGCATCAGTACCTGTGCGGCGACCTCGGCATCCGCCGCGCTGATAGCCTCGTCGGGATGATGACTCAGGCCATCACGGCAGCGCACGAACAGCATGCCGATATCGGTGAGAGAGTGCATGGCCAGGCCATCGTGGCCAGCCCCACTGAACAACCGGAAGGGAGGCTGGCCGCAGCCCTCGCTGGCCCGCTCCAGCGCCGCGATGATCCATTCGGCGCAGGGCACACCCTCGGCGCGGTAGGTACATTCGATGTCGAGAGCCAGCCCTCGCTCCCGAGCGATATCCGTCACAGCGTCCATGACTTGGCGGGCCCCTTGCTGTCGAATCTCGCCCTGTGGCGATCGCAACTCCAAAGTGAACTCCACAGCGGCGGGAATCACGTTGACCGCGTTGGGCCTGACCTCGAGCTTGCCGACCACGCCGACGAAGTCCTCGATCTCGTTAAGCAGCCGATCCACCTCGACTACCATCCACGCCGCACCGACCAGAGCATCGCGACGCCCCGCCATCGGCGTGGTACCGGCATGACCGGCCTTGCCGATGACTGTCACCCGATGCCGCTCGATCCCGGTTATCGCCGTCACCACACCCACCGGCAGCGCACGCTGTTCGAGCAACGGACCCTGCTCGATATGCACCTCGACGAAGCCCAGGGTCCGCGACGCCTCGCGAGCCAGCCCATCGATCGCCTCGGGGTCGCCACCAAAGTCGCGCAGCGCATCGCGCATGCTCACGTCCTCGGCATCGCGGGCCTCGAGCATGGCGTGATCGAAGTCTCCCGCCAGCGCCTTGCTCCCCACCAGGGTCGACTGAAAGCGAGTCCCCTCCTCGTCACCGAAGGCCACCACCTCGATGCCATAGGGCAGCGTCGTACCGCGATTGGCCAAGGCTTCCAGCGCGACCAGCGGCAATACCACGCCCAGCATGCCGTCATACTTGCCGCCCTCGACCACGGTATCCTGATGCGAGCCGAGAATCAGTGTCGGCTCGCCGGACTGGGCACGCGGGCAACGGCCAACCAGATTGCCGGCCGCGTCCAGCTCGGCGGCAAGCCCGGCGCGATGCATCCAGTGCTCGATCAACGGCAAAACGCGACGGTGCTCGTCGCTGCAGAATGTTCGGGTGACGCCGGGCCCTGGCCACGAACAGTCACCGGCCTGGTCGAGTCGCCTGAGAATCTCCTGTCCCAACATGGCGGAGCTCCTTGTGAGGAATTGATGAGCGGCGCCACGGATACCGGCACAGCTTAGTGGCGATGAGGATCAGCGGCCGTCGGCAACCGCCCGAGAAATGCCTGGAACTCCCGGTCGGCCTGGATGCGCCGATAGAGTCTGCCCAGCACATCCACCGCTCTGACGCCATCGTCGATACGCAGATCCAGCGGCACCCCTCCTTCACACCGAACCTTTAACGCTGCCGACAAGGTTCCACGGATGTCGCCTCCCGCCGCCTGGCCAGCTACCAGGCCGGCCAATAGGGCCTCGGCCAGCCCACGTCGACGATTGGCCAGGAACGCCTGCAGCATCGCCTCGCCCACCAGGGCACTGACCAGCATGTTGCCGGCCACCACCAGATCCGGCTCGCAGCGCAGGAAAACGCTGGCGACATTGTGCTCCCCCGTCCACCCTGAACTGTTGCCGGCGGCATCCATCACCGCCACCTGCCGCCAGCCCGATCCGCGGTCTTCGCCTTGCAGGATGGCAACGGCCGCGGCTGCCGACCGCCCCTCGGCCAACAGCGACAGACCACGTTCGGCCGCCGGGATGCTGGTGCTATACCCCTGGGTGATCACCGCGCCGACACCCGCTAACAGGTGCGGCACGAACCCGCCCACGGCGGGGCCACCGGTGGCTGTGGCGATCCCCAGGGAACCGTCGGTGGGATCTCGCGCCATCAGGGTGAATGTCATTTGCGCATCCGTGGTCGATGTGCCATATCTGAAAGGGCCAATTTATCATGATAATTACAAGAGACTCTCGTAGCGTAGCCACAACCGCTCACACACGGCAAGCACCACAACGACGCAAGCACGAGATCGACGCAAGGAGACAACCAAAATGAAACGCTCACTCAGGCGCATCGCGACCTGGCTGATACCGGCCCTGGCCGCCATGCCGTTCCAGACCCTCGCCCAGACCCCACCCAATGTGCTGGTCGTCGGCCAGGTCGCCGAGCCCAAGTCGCTCGACCCGGCGCAGGTCACGGCGGTCAACGATTTCCGCATCATGATGAATCTCTACGATGGCCTGGTGCGTTACCGCGACGGCACACTCGATGTCGAACCGGCGCTGGCCACCGAATGGGAGATCAGCGACGATGGCACCGTATACACGTTCACCCTGCGCGATGACGTGACCTTCCACGACGGCAGCGCCTTCGATGCCGACGCCGTCGTGTTCAATTTCGAACGCATGCTCGAGGAGGAGCACCCCTACCACGACACCGGTCCTTTCCCGCTGGCCTTCTTTTTCAGTGCCGTGGAGGATGTCGAGGCCACCGGCGAGCATGAAGTCCGGTTCACGCTCAACGAGCCTTATGCCCCCTTCCTGTCGAACCTCGCCTACCCCACCGGCCTGATCGTTTCACCCGCCGCCGTCAAGGAGCATGGCGACGAGTTCGGCCGCCAGCCTTCCGGCACCGGCCCCTTCAAGTTCGAGGAATGGGTCAGCAACAGCCGGGTGGTCGCCTCTCGCAACGAGGACTATTGGGATGGCGCACCGCCGCTCGAAGCCGTGGTCTTCCGGCCGATCACCGATGCCAACACCCGTGTCGCCGAGATGCTGGCCGGCGGCATCGACCTGATGGTCGAGGTCCCTCCCGACAATGTGGCCATGTTCGAAGAAGATCCGCTGTTCAACGTCTACGAACAGGCCGGGCCGCACCTGTGGTTCCTGATCCTCAATCTCAGGGAAGGTCCCTTCACCGATCAACGCATGCGCCAGGCCATCAACTACGCCATCGACAAGCGCGCCCTGGTCGACGACGTCCTGCAGGGCACCGCCGAGGTCGCCGCGGGCCCGACACCGCCCGCCTTCGCCTGGGCCTACAACGAGGAGCTCGACCCCTACCCCCATGACCCCGAGCGCGCCCGTGAACTGATCGGCGAAGCCGGCTTCGAGGGCGCCGAGCTGACGTTCTATGTCACCGAGGGCGGCTCGGGCATGCTCGCCCCGATTCCCATGGGCTCGGCCATCCAGGCCGATCTGGCCGCCGTGGGGCTGGACGTGAAGATCGAAACCTACGAATGGAACACCTTCCTCGGCCAGGTGAACCCGGGGCTCGAGGGCAAGGCCGACATGGCACAGATGGCATGGATGACCAACGACCCGGACACCCTGCCGTTCCTGGCCCTGCGCACCGACGCCATGCCCGATCAGGGGGGCTTCAACTCGGGCTACTACAGCAACCCCGAGGTCGATGACCTACTCGAGCGGGCACGTCGCAGCGTCGACCAGGAGGAACGCGCCGCGCTGTACAAGGAGATGCAGGCGATCGTCCACGAAGATGCGCCCTGGGCCTTCATCGCCAACTGGAAGCAAAACGCGGTGGCCAGTGCCGCTATCGAGAACTTCCAGCTGCAGCCATCGTTCTTCCTGCTGCTGCACGACGTCGCCAAGCCCTGAGGCCAAAAATGCGGCGGGCCCGACGCCTGGAAGACGCCGGGCCCGCCATTCCGCAACCGGGTAGTTCATGTCATGTATCGCTATATCCTGCGCCGCTTGCTGATGACGGTCCCGGTATTGCTGGGGCTCACGGTGATCGTGTTCCTGATCATGTCGCTGATCCCCGGCGACCCGGCACTGGCCATTCTCGGTTCCTACGCCACTCCCGAGAATCTCGCCCGGCTCCGCGCCGAACTGGGGCTCGACTTGCCGTTGCCGCAGCAGTATCTGGTATGGCTGAGCAATATTCTGCAGGGCGACTTCGGCCGCTCCTACACGCTCAATCGCCCGGTACTCGATGAAGTGCTGGAACGCTTTGGCGCGACCCTGATCCTCGCCGGCACGTCGCTGGTGATCTGCGTGGTGATCGGCGCTATCGCCGGCATCGTCTCGGCAGTGCGCCAGTATGGCTGGACGGACCGCATCATCACCCTGCTGGTGCTGGTCGGCATCTCGGTACCGGCCTTCTGGCTGGGCATGCTGATGATCATGCTCTTCGCCGTGGAGCTGCGCTGGCTACCGGTCAGCGGCATGTACGCGATCTACGGTGGTGGCGACTGGCTCGATCTGCTGCGCCATCTGGTGCTGCCAGCCATCGCTCTGGCGGTAGTGGCGGCCGGGGTCATCGCCCGTCTCACACGCTCCAACATGCTCGAGGTGTTACGCCAGGACTATATCCGCACCGCACGCGCCAAGGGCCTCGACGAGCGCCGTGTGGTGTTCGGCCATGCCTTCAAGGTGGCACTGGTCAACCTGATCCCGGTGATCGGCGTCCAGGCCGGCTTCGTGATCGGCGGCGCGGTGTATATCGAGACGGTATTCCAGTGGCCCGGCATCGGCCGCATGCTGGTCAACGCCATCGCCACCCGCGACATCCTGCTGGTCCAGGGCGGCGTGCTGGTGGTGGCTGCCAGCTATGTGCTGTTCAACCTCTGCGCCGACCTGCTGCAACACCTGCTCGACCCGAGGATCAAGGCATGATGGCCTTCATCAAGCTCCTCGCTCGCAACCGCCTGGCGGCGTTCGGCGCCCTGGTATTGCTGCTGCTCCTGGTTCTGGCCCTGGTCACCCCACTACTGCCGCTGCTCGATCCCGATATCACGGCACCGGCCAATCGCCTGCAGCCGCCATTTTCCGCTGGTCACCCCCTCGGCACCGACCAACTCGGTCGTGACATCCTGTCACGCCTGCTGTGGGGCATGCGCGTCAGCCTGGCCGTGGGCATCGCCGCCTCACTGGTCGCCGCTCTGGTCGGCTCGCTGATCGGTATCCTTGCCGGTTATTTCGGCGGCCGCACTGACAATACCCTGATGCGCGGCATCGATATGCTGATGGCGTTTCCCTATATCCTGCTGGCACTGGCCATCGTCGCCGTGCTCGGCCCGGGACTGATGAACGCCCTGTATGCCATCGCCATCGTCAATATCCCGTTCTTCGCCCGCAATATCCGTGGCGTCACGGTCGGCATCGCTCATCGCGAGTTCATCGATGCCGCCCGCCTCTCCGGCAAGGGCGATACCCGGATCCTGGCCAGCGAGATCCTGCCCAATGTGCTGCCGGTCATCGTCATCACCCTGTCGACCACCGTGGGCTGGATGATCCTCGAGACCGCCGGCCTGAGCTTCCTGGGCCTGGGGGCCCAGCCGCCGCAGGCGGACCTCGGCTCGATGCTCGGCGAAGGCCGGCGAATGATGATCAATGCCCCACACGTGGCGACCCTGCCGGGGATCGTCATCTTCATCCTGGTGATGAGCATCAACCTGCTCGGTGACGGCATTCGCGATGCGCTCGACCCGCGACTGAAATCCGGCGCCCTGTCCCGCCCCGCCCCGATGACCCGCATTCGGCGCCGGCAGCGTCAGTCTTCCACCACCGGAAGCACAGCCACTCGGAGCACTGCGCTGCTCAGCGTCGACGACCTGCGCACCGATTTCGAGGTCGGCGACGACACCTATCATGCCGTCAATGGCGTCAGCTTCTCGATCCAGCCCAACGAGTGCTTGGGCCTGGTAGGCGAATCCGGCTCGGGCAAGTCGGTCACGGCGCTGTCGCTGCTGGGTCTGGTCGCCTCGCCACCCGGCGTGATCAGCGGCGGCAACGTGCAGCTCAATACCCATCGCCACCCCCAGCGTGACCTGCTGAGCCTCAAGCCCCGTGCGATACGCCGGATACGCGGCAACGACGTGGCCTATGTGTTCCAGGATCCGCTGTCGACGCTGCACCCGTTGATCAAGGTCGGCGATCAACTCGTCGAAACCATCCGCATTCACCAGCCCCTGTCCCGCCAGGCCGCCCACGAGTTGGCGATCAAGCTGCTGGGGCAAGTACGCATTCCCAATCCCGAGCAGCGTGCCCACCAATACCCGCATGAGCTCTCCGGCGGGATGCGCCAGCGCGTCGGCATCGCCATGGCCCTGGCCAATGATCCCGAACTGATCATCGCCGATGAGCCCACCACGGCGCTGGACGTCACGGTGCAAGCGCAGATTCTGCGGCTGATTCAGCGTCTGCGTGAGGACAAAGGCACCGCGGTGCTGTTCATCACCCACGACTTCGGTGTGGTATCTCAAGTTTGCGACCGTGTCGCGGTCATGTATGCCGGATGCATCGTCGAGATCGGCACGACCCGAGAGATCCTCGACAATCCACGCCATCCCTATACCCGGCGCTTGATCGATTGTGTGCCACGCCTGGGCGAGCCCGACAACGAACCCGCGGCCATTCCCGGCTTGCCTCCGGCCGCCAATGCCTTACCCTCCGGCTGCGCCTTCGCCGAGCGCTGCGACCTCGCCGAAGAGCGCTGTCGCCGGGGCAGTATCGACTTGATCGTCACCGACAGCGACCGGCAGGTACGGTGCATCAAGCCGCTCGGACTGGAAGCTCCGCTCTCGGCAGGAGTCGAACATGACTGAGCCACTCCTCGACATCACGGCACTCACGCGCACCTTCGGCGGCGGCCAACGCTGGTTCGGCGTCGACAAGCCTGGCGTACGCGCGGTACAACAGGTCGACCTGCAGGTCATGCGTGGGGAGACACTGGGTATCGTCGGCGAGTCGGGGTGCGGCAAGTCGACCCTGGCTCGCATGCTGGTGGGCCTCGACCGGCCCACCGACGGGCAGATCCTGTATGGCGGCGAAGACCTTCAGACCATGGTCAAGCGCGACCGTCACGCGCTGTCTCGGCGCATCCAATATGTGTTCCAGGATCCCTTGAGCTCACTCAACCCGCGCATGCGCATCCGCGATATTCTCGCAGCCCCCTTGCGTCATCTACGAGGGCTCACAGGCCAAGCCATGGAGACGCGCCTGGCCGAGCTGATGGACGTGGTCAATCTGCGCCCGGAATTCATTTCTCGCTACCCACATGAATTTTCCGGTGGTCAGGCTCAGCGCATCGGCATCGCCCGAGCACTGGCTGCCGAACCCGAGGTGCTGGTCCTCGACGAGCCGGTCTCGGCACTGGATGTCTCGGTACAGGCCCAGGTCCTCCAACTGCTCAAGCGCCTCAAGGCCGAATTCGACCTGACCTATCTGTTCATCAGCCACGACCTGTCGGTGGTGGAGACTATCAGCGACCGTATTGCCGTGATGTATTTCGGCCGCATCATCGAACAGGCGCCGACATACACACTGTTCCAGACCCCGGCTCATCATTACACTCGGCTGCTGATCGCCAGCGCCCCGGTGCCGGGTGGACCACCCATCATCGCTGAATCCGGCGATGCCGAACTGCCCGATCCCTTGGCGCCCCCTCCCGGCTGCGCCTTCGCCCCGCGCTGCCCTCGGGCCAGCGAGGTCTGCAGGCGCCAATTGCCACCACTGGAATCGTTACCTCGTCAGCCGGCTGCGGAGGCACCTGACACCCACCGGGTAGCCTGTCTGTTTCCGGCCCGAGGCCCGCTCACCCGCGCGCCCCAGCCATCGACACCCAACGAGATATCTTGATGACACAACCCCGTCGCCTACTGACCACTAACCAACGCCGCAAGCGCACCGAGATCATCGGAGACGCCCTCAAGGACTTCATTGCCCAGCAAGGGCTGCGCCCCGGTGACCGCCTGCCCCAGGAGCACCACCTGATCGAAGCGCTGGGCGCTTCCAAAGGCACCATCCGCGAGGCCTTGCGTGCCCTCGAATCCCAGGGATTGATCCAGACTCGCACCGGTCCCCAGGGCGGGACCTTCATCACCGAGGTCAGCGCCGAGCGCACCCTGGAACTACTCAGCAATTACTTCTTCTTTCGCCCTCCGACCATTCACAACATCTACGAGATTCGCAAGCAGCTCGAACCCGCACTGGTCGAAAGCATCACGGATCTGCTGGATGAAAACGCCTTCCAACGTCTGGAAGGGGTAATGGCATTCTATGACCATCCGCCGCTGTCGCTCGAAGAGGAGCGAACTCAACGCATGAAGGAGCTGGAATTCCACCTGGTCCTGGTGGAGTACTGCCCGAACCCCTTGATGGCCATGATGTGTCGTTTTCCCCTCGAATTGCTGATGAACCTCACCGTCTGCCAGCGCATCTACAATCAGCCCTATCCGGAGCTGCGGCACAAGGGCCTGAACTACCAGAGCCGACTGCTGGAAGCATTGCGCCGATGGGATGCCGGTGCCGCACGCGACATCATGGCCGAGCACATGCAGGCCGCCCAGCAGCTCATGGAAGCTCGTGAAGCGATGCTGGTCAGGGAGTTTCTCAAGGTCGGCAAGGCAGACGGCCAGGATCACAGTGCCGAATACCTGGCATTGCGGGCCTACCGGCCCACCCCGCGAGATTAGGGGATCAAAGTAACGTCGTATGGTCGAGCGCAGACAGTTTTCAGACAAAGGAAGCGCTGAATAAACCGACGAGCATGTTCAAGCGCAAGGCGCACGGAGCACAGGAACCGGAGCCTATGGGGTATAGGTGAGGATTCCGCGCACCGCGCAACGCAGCGATTGAACAGCGCAGGCATTTATTCAGTGTTTCCCAAAGCGTTGTGTCACTCCGGCACCACGACATCCAGGTCACGACCATGCTCGACGGCCATGGCCAGCAACGCTTTCTGAAGAGCCTGCTTGGCTTCCCCATCGCCATGCACCAAGCGCACCTCGCGTGGCCAGGGCCTCATGCGGCCGATGAAGTGCAATAGATCGCGCTGATCGGCATGTGCCGAATAGCCGCTCAGACTCTCGACGCCGGCACGGATGGTGTAGCGCTGGCCATCCAGTTCCACCCAGCCGCCCTTCGGGCCATATTGCTGAATGGCCCGTCCCGGCGTCCCCGCCGCTTGATAGCCGACGAACAGTACGTTGTGGCGCGGCTCCCCGAGCATCGCCTTCAGATAGTTGACGATCCGCCCACCGGCCGCCATGCCGCTGGCGGCGATGACCACCGCTGGACGCAGGCTCTCGGTCAGATAGGCCACGGTCCGCTCGTGTTCCTGATGCGAGTTAACGGTATAAAGGCTGTCGAAATCCAGAGGATGGCGCCCAACACGCACCCGTCGATGAGCTTCCTCATCCCAGAAAGGTTCCAACTCGCGATAGACCCGCGTGAAACGCGACGCCAACGGCGAGTCGACGATGATCTCGAGACGATCCCAGTGTGCCGCCGAATCGTCTCCTCTTGCTCGGGCACGATGGATGATGCCTTCCAGTTCGTAGAGCAGTTCCTGGGTACGGCCGATACTGAATGCTGGAATCAGCACGGTCCCGCCATCGGCCAGGGCTCGTTCGATCGCGGCTTGCAAGCGTGCCCGACGATGGCGTCGGTCCTCATGTCGGCGGTTCCCATAGGTGCTCTCCAGCACCACCACATCAGCGCTGTGCGGTGATTCTGGGGCCGACAACAATGGTGAATACGGTGCTCCCAGGTCACCGGAAAACACGACGCGTTGCGCGAGCTGGCTCAGCTTATCGAAGACGTCCACCTCGACATAAGCCGAACCGAGGATATGCCCTGCACGCTGCAGTCTGACCTTGACCCTCAGCCGATCGTCATCGATCAGCACATGCCACACACGGTATGCCAAGGGAATGATCTGCTTGCCAACGCGCTCCAGGAAGCGCTCGATCAATTCACGATCGTGGGTAAACCCCACGCGCAAGGCATCCTCGATCACCAGCGGTAACAATCTGGCCGACGGCTGGCTGCACAGGATTGGCCCGTCGAAGCCGGCGGAGAGTAAGTAGGGCAAACGGCCGATATGATCGATGTGCACGTGGGTTACCACCAACGCCCACACGCCTTCCAGTGGGAACTCGATACGGTGGCGTGACAAGCTACCCCCGCCATTGCCCACTTCATCGCCTTGGAACAAACCGCAATCGACCAGCAGCGAGCGGTTATTATCGACATGCAACTGATGACAACTGCCGGTTACGCCGTCTACGGCGCCGTGATGTGTGAAACGTGGAGTAAAGCGGACGTCCGGCATGGCCAACTCCCTTTGGCGGTCACTTTACTAGCCAATCCAACTTTTTATTTAATCAACCCTAGCCTCGTGCTGCGAGCAACGAAAGCCACGACAGAAAACACCCGCAGCCCGCAGCCCGCAGCCCGCAGCCCGCAGCCCGCAGCCCGCAGCCCGCAGCCCGCAGCCCGCAGCCCGCAGCCCGCAGCCATTATGCACTTATGGCGTACTCAGCAATTTTCCCTTTAAGTACCGCCCAGAGTCCTACGCTCAGCCCCAAATAGCCTGCCAACCCACGCACATCGCGCAGCATCGACTGGGTCAGCCCGAAATCGATGAAGGCCACCGGAATCAGCACACCAGCCAGTGCGAGTGCACGAATATCGGGATCGGGATGCCGGAGGAACCGAGCAAACAAGTACAACGGCATTCCATACAACATGCCCAGCGTCATCAGCCCCAGCATGCCTCGGCGAGCTGCCGTGTCGATGATATCGCTATGCAGCTGATCATGCTCGCTGGCACTCCCAGCCAGGGTTCCTTCGGCCACCATCTCGTCACGGGCAGCCTCCATACGTCCCTCACCCCAGCCTAACAGAGGGGCTTGCGAAAACAGTACCACTCCCCCTCGCCACAGTTCCAGGCGCACCCCTACCGAACCATTTGTGCTTTCTCCAGTCCAGTACTGCTGCACGTCAGCTACCGTCTCGGCTAACCGCTGCGTCACACCCGACTGCGGTAACAACGCCACCAACAGCACAAGGCCAAGGATCGCGCCCCCAGTCAGACGAAGATACAACTTGGACAACACCTCACGATAGGTCCGAAAAATCAGCAACAACAGCAACGGCATCGCGATCCAGCCCCCTCGCGTACCGGAAAGCAACGATGCCGTCGTGCCAGCCAATACGGCAGCCAAGGCCAAGTACAGCCAAATGGCATGAAAGTTGCGATTCCACCGCTGGCATTCCATTAGCCATAACAGTGCAACCAACGACAAGACTCCCATCAGCAAGGACAGGTTGCCAAACGGAATCGAATTGATGCCATTGCTGGCACGATCATGACCCAACACCCACCGCTCAAAAAGCGCAATGGCTCCCACAGCCAATGCGGCACAGCCAACACTTAGCCACCAGCTTTTTATCGAAGGTGGATAGCGACGCAGCCAGATCAATAGCAATATCGCCAAGAGCGGCCACAGCGGTAACGCCACCCCTTGGTTCTCCTCACCAACCGGCCAATAGCCGGTGCGCCATACATCCAGCAGCCATACCCCACTAAATGCCAGAAGCGCCAGACACCATCCCCCATCCTGGACATCAAGGCCCCATGATCGGCTCCCGGAGCGAGGAAAAGCAGCCCAGCCCATCAGCGCCACTATCGCCACCAAGAGCGGCACCACCGCATACCCCCAAGGCACCACAATCAACAGCGCCACAAAGGCGAACAGCAACCAGGTATTAAGTCGCTGCCAAACGGAAGACACCGGCAAATATTTCCCATCCACCATCATGGACTCGTATCCTGCGATGAACTGGTATGTTGGATCCCGCCAGCATTTTATAGCGTAATACCGTGCACGGCACCAGCCAAGCCGGCAGAGCTTCTCTCCAGAAACAGGCTTTTATTACCTCAGATGAGTACCACCTATCCAACGTTTTGCTTATGGAATCCAGCCCAGCAATGAAATGGAGCAAACCCAAAATAAGGAAAAGCGATCAGGCGTGAAAACGAGATTTTTCACACAATAGCTTGATTCAATATTTCATTCTCTTGTCTTTCTCTATCACTGCATTCTTAAGTATGACTTTTACCATCACTTGAAGAAACACACTTCATCACTCACATCACTCATTGCCCTGATCCCTTCCCCAAGCAATCCATTAGAAAAATCAACTTGGGAGAGCCGAGGTTTTATCTTAGCCTTATAGGGTGATTAACATTGAGTTACCAATAAAAAAATTGAAATTCAATATCATAGAAGCACATCACTAGCCCAACATCCATGACATACCTGACTAAAATTGGTCTGCCATGATATAGGCAAAAATACCACATGGAAAAATTCTAATTCTTTTAGGCGGGGAAATAATAAAGGGATGTTGTAATGATCCAAACAATGGAACAGTTATTCCGTTTGCCACGTCGGCAAAAGCGGGTCATTCAAGTACTGGTTGATGTCGTTCTGTTAGCGGGAAGTTTCCTGGGCGCCATGATGCTGCGGCTGGATAACTGGTCGCCAATCTTCGAATGGGAGACATGGCTTTCGCTGCTCGTGACGATTCCCTTCAGCGTGATGGTTTTCAAGTGGTTGGGCTTCTATCGTGCTGTCATACGGTATATCAACCTCAAGGCCCTGCAAGCGATCGTGGCCGGTATCCTGGTATCTGCGGTAGCTCTCGGTGTGACCAGTCACCTAGTAGACTTGGGCCTTCCGCTCACCGTACCGTTCATCTATGCCATGCTGGGGCTGCTGACAGTTGGCGGAGTACGCTTTTTTCTTCGCGGCTTGTATCTGCGTAGTCTGATGCGCCACAAGATGCGCGTGGTGATCTATGGTGCCGGTTCGGCTGGCTCACAACTGGTCACCTCGTTGAGCCACGGCAATGAGTATGCCCCCATCGGCTTCATCGACGACTGGCGCGGCATGTATGGCACCCTGGTCGAAGGTTTGAAAGTTTACTCACCCAGCGAACTACCACAGTTGATCGAGAATTATGGTGTCGAACGTATTCTTCTGGCGATCCCAAGTGCGACACGATCCCGCCGCCGAGAGATTCTGAAGTCACTGGAAAACCTACCGATTCCGGTACAGACAGTACCGGCAATGGATGATGTGGTCGCAGGACGCGCCCGTATCAATGAGATCCGTGATGTTGCCATTGAAGATCTGCTAGGACGTGACCCTGTCCCCTCCCTCCCGAACCTCCTGGATGCCAATATACGTAACAAGGTGGTGATGGTCACTGGTGCAGGCGGCTCGATTGGTTCGGAGCTATGTCGACAAATCGTCATGCAACAGCCTCGCCAATTGCTGTTACTGGAGATCTGTGAATATGCGCTATATCGCATCGAGAGTGAACTGCAGCAACTCGTAGCGTCACAAGATTTACAGATATCGATCAAGGCATTGCTAGGCTCTGTGCAGCAACGCACACAAATGGATGCCTTGATGCGTATCTTCCAGGTGCAAACCATTTACCATGCAGCTGCCTACAAGCATGTGCCCATGGTCGAGCACAATGTCGTGGAAGGCATTCGCAACAATGTCTATGGCACTCTGGAAACGGCGCGCGCGGCAATCGATTGTGGCGTGGAAACCTTTGTTCTCGTCTCCACGGACAAAGCGGTCCGCCCGACCAACGTAATGGGCACCACCAAACGTCTGGCGGAACTGATCTGTCAGGCATTGGCCCACCACCAGCAAACCACACGCTTCTGTATGGTGCGTTTCGGTAATGTGCTGGGCTCCTCCGGCTCGGTGGTGCCGTTATTCCACCAGCAGATCAAGGCGGGCGGGCCAATCACTGTGACGCACCCGGAAATCACCCGCTACTTCATGACCATTCCCGAAGCCGCCCAGCTGGTAATCCAGGCCGGTGCCATGGGCCGCGGAGGGGATGTCTTCGTGCTCGACATGGGCGAACCGGTAAAGATCGCCGAGTTAGCTCGCCAGATGATTCGCCTGTCGGGACTCGAGATGATTACCGAAGATAATCCTGGTGGTGATATTGCCATAACCTATAGCGGCCTTCGTCCCGGGGAGAAGCTCTACGAAGAACTCCTGATCGGGGAGAACGTGACCCAAACCGCTCACCCCAGAATCATGACTGCCAACGAAACGTTCTGGCAATGGCCGCAGCTTAATGCCTATCTACAGCAACTTTATATGGCCGTGTCCAACGCTCAGCACGAATGGATCCGTCAGCTATTGCAGCAAGCACCGACCGCCTATCGCCCGGAAGGCCCGATCGCTGACCTGGTATGGAAGGAGTGCGACGTTCCAGCTGTCAGAGTCGTCAAGCCGCTCCGTCACAGCCCGACTGAACAGGCGGCCAATCACGCTGACTTGCTAAAGGTCTCCACCGTCTCGCTGGCTAAGGGTGGCACCCACTCGTGATCCCTTTCACCTGGTTGTTGCGAGGAAACCGAAATATGGATATGACGCTCGATCTGGAAAAGGTTCACGTGGCAATCATCGGCCTGGGCTATGTCGGGCTCCCGTTGGCAGTGGAGTTCGGCAAGCAGATGCCAACCCTTGGATTCGATATCAATGGCCAGCGTATTGCTCAACTCCACGATGCCATTGATGTGACCCGAGAGGTGGAGCAAGACCAGCTTCGACAGGCGAACCAGTTGAGTTTCAGCAGTGAACTCGAGGCGTTACGTCAATGCAATGTGTATATCGTGACGGTTCCCACACCGATCGACCATCAGCATTGCCCTGACCTGACGCCCTTGATCAAGGCCAGCGAGACCGTCGGGCAGGTCATTTCCAAGGGCGATGTGGTCATCTATGAGTCGACCGTGTACCCCGGCGCTACCGAGGAGGAGTGCATCCCGGTCATCGAGCGGATTTCCGGCTTGACCTATAACCTCGACTTCTTCGCCGGTTATAGCCCCGAGCGCATCAACCCGGGTGACAAGGAACATCGTGTCACCACCATTCGCAAGGTGACCTCGGGCTCGACCCCAGAAGTAGCCGATTTCGTCGATAAACTCTACGCATCGGTCATCACCGCCGGCACCTTCAAGGCCAGCTCCATCCGCGTCGCCGAAGCGGCCAAGGTCATCGAAAACACCCAGCGCGACGTGAATATCGCCCTGATCAACGAGCTGGCGATGATCTTCAACCGTCTGCACATCGATACCGAGGAAGTGCTGCAGGCGGCCGGCACCAAGTGGAACTTCCTGCCCTTCCGTCCTGGCCTGGTGGGCGGCCACTGCATCGGTGTCGACCCCTATTACCTCACCCACAAGGCTCAGCAGGTCGGCTACCACCCGGAAGTCATCCTCTCCGGTCGGCGCATCAACGACGGCATGGGTGCCTATGTGGCTGGCCAACTGGTCAAGCAGATGATCAAGCGGCGCATTCACGCGCAAGGCTCGCGGGTGCTGATACTGGGTCTGACCTTCAAGGAGAACTGTCCTGATCTGCGCAACACTCGGGTGATCGACATCATCCATGAACTGGCCGACTTCAATGTCAGCGTGGATGTCTACGACCCCCATGCCAATATCGACGATGCAGTGCTTCAATACGGCGTCCGGCTGGTGGATCAACCGCAGGACGGAGCCTATGACGCCGTCATCCTTGCCGTTGCCCACCGCGAATTCCGTGACCTTGGCATCACCCGCATACGCGCCTGGGGCAAGCCCGAGCACGTGCTCTACGATCTCAAGTACATGTTGGGTAATGGAGACGCGGATTTACGACTCTAATGATGGAGGAATCCCGAGGGTTAAGCTTTGTCTGAAAAGTCGTCGAGCGATGATCAGACAAGGCAAAAATCAGCGAAAAGACGGGGTTTACGGGGTGTAAATGAGTACTTTGAGCTGATTTTTAACGCCGTATGATCGAGCGCAGGCAGTTTTCAGACAAAGCGTAGGGTTTCACCTCGCCATAGCGGCTGCCGACATAGCGTGTGATGGCAAGTTAAGGTCAGTGAGTATAGCGGCGTGAACCTGCGGCAATAGTTCGTATCCCGAGGAATAGCGCAGTCGCTTCACCGGCACGTTTTGTGTGATCTTGGCCAACCGGTGAAACCGGCTAGCGCGCAAGCCTCCCACTTCAGCACCATTATCGTCCCCACGATAGAAGCCATTGTTGCTGCCGTGACCGTCAAGGACCTCGGCAAGAAAAGCGTGTCGGACAAGCTGGATAAGCGCTTCCCCTGCAGCGACTGGCGCTAACCGTACCCCGGCCTCATGATCGACGACGGCGTCGCGTACACGACGTTCCAGTAAATAGATTCGGGCGACCGGAAGCGCCACTGTGGCAACCTGCCCCACCTGTTGGGCGGGAACACTCAGTTTGCTGAAAGCGGGATGCACCAATGGAAAGCCATCGGCGTGTCCGGCAAAGCGCAGAGCCTGCTCGGGGGTAAGCTTCAGCTGCGGGAACCCGTGTCGGCAAGCGACCGTCCCGCTTCGCTCTTCGAGTGCCGCAATATCATCGGCAAGCAGCGGAAAGCCCGCTTCGACCATGGAAGCCACCAACGTGCTCTTGCCGCCAGTGCGGTCCGCGGCGAACAGCACCGCCCGGTTGTCGATAGCAACCGCACCGGCGTGAATGGCCGCTATGCCGGAGAGTTCCAGGTAATAAGACAAGACATGCCCCAGCAAACAGATCTCGACCATGTAATCGAGCCTGAGGTCATACAGCTGGCAGGTGATCTCACCTGGGTTAATCAAGAAGTCAGCTACACGTGGAAAACGCATGAGGTAGCCGGATGACATCGCATATAGCTGCACCACGCTTTCGCCGTAGCGGTTCTTTTCCGGACTCAGGTAGAGACAGTCATCAGCCGACAGGCTGCGGCCATGGGTAGCAAGCACACAGCTAAAGCGCAGCTCCGTCTCCTCCTCGAGCGGCGCAGGGGTCATGGGCGAACGGAAGCGGTAATCGGTTTCCAGGCAGAGACCGTAGATGCGGTATCGGTGTTGTTTCATGCCACCACGGTTCCCTCGCGGACAGTGATTTATGTTAACGACGTGTCAGGATACCGTTATTCTCAAGATCCGAGACGAATGCGGCCAGGTCATGCCGAAGCGTTGCCGGCTCAACGTCGTAGCGCAGGAGAAGCGCCGCCTCCGCGGCGTCGAGTGTGCCCTGCTCGAGCACACAGCGCCACATGTCTGCCGCCGTGCCCTCGAGCCGAAAACACGGGGTGGTCTGGGACGTGCCTTCCGGCATGCGCGCAACCGCGATTTCCGAATCGATCTGGGTCCACAATACACGGTCTGCGGCACGAAGGGGGCCGGGACCATCAGCCACGAAAGTTAACCCATCATACCCCCCTTCATCCGCACGCTCCGGATTCGCCGCAGAATAACGCTGCTTGAGACTGAGGTGGGGCGGTATCAAGTTCCAACTGGCCTCGTATTGCTCGGTTTCGGTGTTCCAGTATTTCGTTTGCGGCTCGCACCAAGAAAACGCGATATGCTCCGGAATGCCATCCCAGTAACCGTATCTACCCATGCGTTCTCGCTGAGTGGCACACCACCGGGAATAGCCTTCACCGAATCGTTCAGGAGCAAAGTCATACAGATCTTCTGCACTGATACAGGCTTCAACTCTCGGCTCCGCTTCCTCGATTGCACGACAAAGCTCAGCAGGTGCAAACAGCGGGCAAAAGATAACTCTCGCGTCGTCAATTTTTCCCAGGAATTGCCGAAAGCGAACGCCGGACAAGGCACAGTCATCTACTATCACCAACGCCTCGAAGTCTGGACCACCCTCTGACCTTCCAGTAACCAGCTGTTCAGGCCGCAGGTCAAGCATATACGAAAGCATGCCGAGAACAATCCACCCACCACGGGGAATGGCTGTAAATCGGAAATGCATGAGTGCTTCTTTTCCAAAGCGCATCATCAGCATTTTGGCCAAATTGTCGGCGGCAGCCTCGGCGGCAAAGTAATCAATATACCGATGACGATCGGCAAAACGATGAAGCAGGGTCGACAGGTCATACAGTCGTTCACGCTCATCACGGCTAAAGTTACCGAACACAGCAAGCAGAGGGGCTGGATGAACTCGACCTACCAAACACGCAGAATCCATTTTCGTCCATAGCGGGTTAGTCGATATAGCCTTGGCCAATGACATCAGGGCAAAACGCTCATCATCGTGACGCGTCATCGATAGATAGGAATCAAGAACGCCGCCTCGCCCATCAATGAGCAAAGCGGCGTCAAGTGAAACAAGAAAGGATCGCAAGGCCAATTCACTTATAATTATTGTTTATAATTCATCCTCAAGTGCCAAGCCCAGGATTATCTTCATGACCTGGTGGATTGATGCTACCCCCTCTAATATCGTTACCGGGGTTGGTGAAACCTACCTTTGTGATATCCGAAACACTACCCCAAGCCTTACACTGCGGTGCAGTATATGGCTTGCGGATGGGCTGCTCATCCATTTTCATCTTGATCACCTCAGCATTCGTGCTGCAACAGCGCTGTTAAGTTGAAACTAACTCAACACGGCCCACATTAGAAATTGTGCTACATAAGAGAGAAAAAAACAACATGGATATAGTGCCTAGTCAAGTACTAGAAAAACAATGCAAGAAATACAGCGAGAATGAAAAGAAAACCCGTGGATAGTATGAATCGCACAGTCATCCATGATGCCAAAGATCATGCTAGAAAGTAAGGAAAAATATGTCGCTGAAAATTATTTCATCAAAAACTACGACTGGCACCAGTATTTCTTTAACCACTTTTCAAGAGAAATAATTGACCATATATCAAAGTAAGAAATCTTACCTCTAACAAAATCATCAAACTTCTCCTGGAGCAAAAATTCATCAATATAGCCACGCTCTTTGCAGCAACTATTCGTGATAAGCTGCATCACCTTTTCGTAAGCTTGATTACGAAGCGCCTCTTCATACAAAGGAGATGGAGATGTCTTGCGAGCAGAGCTGATGGCATCATCAGGCATTATTTCTTGCATCGCCCTTCTCGCGATACGTTTAGGCTCAGTGGCTCGGTTTACATAGTGCTGGGGACAGGCAAGGATAAACTCAGCAATACGACGATCGCTCCAAGGGTCACTGTACTCAACGCCGTGTTTTGCACACTCTCTTTCATTATAAATCAAGCCGCGCGTGAGAAATGGTGCGAAAATGCAAATATAGCGCTGCCTGGTAGCAGCTTGTTTCCAAGCCGCAGCTGCAGCATACACAGGATCTTGCGACGGCAATTTCACCCGATCCAGAAAACTATTGCGCACATACAAGCCGATCCTACCACCGGGTCCTGCTCTAACCCGAAGAGCATGAATGCCGTCTTTCCTCGTTGCTAGCAATCTCAACCACAGGACTTTACGCCGGCACTTGCTGATGACTCGTGGAGGTACAACGCTAGCAATCGTTGGGCGTAAAACGTAACGTGACACGCTAGATATCCTTGATTGCCCATGGATGCGAGATAATAGCAATAACTCACGGTATGCTTGGGAAACAAGCCCTGCACCCAGCATGCCCGGAACATCGTTCAAGAAATTACCGCAGATCATGTCGCCCCGATCACCGTAGAACATTACGGTGGCTCGGTCAGCGGCAGCAGCAGATAGGCCTCTGGAGACAAACGCCTGATACATCATCATAAATGGGTCATCTTCATCAGGCTCATGAGCAGCATCATCAACCAGAGGTCTGGTTTCCTCAGCGGGTATTTCATGGATCGGGATGCCATAGCGCTCTGCCATGCGGTAGCTATTCTCGCGCTCATCGCATTCGGAAAATTCGTTGAATGCCCAGCTGTAGGCGCGTATTTCAGAGGCGCTTTCCCCTCGTTCACCCAGCCAGCCGGCAACCGTGGCGATCGTACCGGAATCTATCCCTCCACTCAGGCTCACTCCCACTCGATTCCGTGCACGTAGCCGGCAGCGCATGGCGTCAACAATCAGCTCGCGAAAGTGTTCTGCGTATTCGCGCTCATCCCGATAGCGAATTCGCTTGTCAGGATCAGGTTGCCACACGGTACGTTGGCGAACGTGCCCCAGCATGTCGATGAGCACTTCCTCGCCCGGCTTGACCTCTTCGATACCTTCATAAAATACGCAACCGGGAGGCGTCTGCATGCCGGCGAGGTGCCAAGCGACTGCTTGCTCATTGAGGCGTCGCGAAGCGTTGTTGGCGGCCAGAATCTGCTTGACCTCGGTAGCGAACAAAACACGCCCGTGCTCAACACGGTAATAGAGCGAGCGCATGCCCATGGCATCTCGCGACAGGCGAAGTTCGAGACGTCCTGCATCCCACAGTGCGTAAGCGTAATCACCGATCAGGTGTCCGGGTCTACGTTCGCCATCATCAAGTAATGCACCAAGCATCAACTCGGCATCAGTGGGTAACGCACCATCTCGTGATTTTCCACCGGCAATGACTGCAGCTTGTGAGTCCCACTGTTGGCACTCATCGCGATTGTCCAGACGTGCGTCAGCCGCGAGCACCACTCTGCCACGGCGTGCCACCACAGGGCGACACGCACCGGTCCCATCACCAGTTGGGTCCATCGAGAGACACGCCAAGCCGACCCCAGCCTGGTAGTGATAATGAATGCCATGTGGCCCGCGATGGGCGACTCTAGCGGCCATACGCTCAACTTCAGCGCGATCGACGGGCGAGCCATCGAATTTGATGATGCCACACAGGCCGCTCATCAGGCCTCGACCTTCCGGTAGTGATAGGCCTGCCGACTGAACAGTTCGCAATACATGCCTTGTTGCCGTATCAATTCGTCATGCGTTCCCGCTTCACGAATCACCCCCTGATCCAGCACATAGATGTAATCCGCCATGCGTACCGTCGACAGCCGGTGGCTGATCACCAAGGCGGCGCGGTGGTCGATGCGTTCGCGAAAGTTTTCGAACAGCTCGAACTCGGCCCCTGGGTCAAGGGCGCTGGTCGGCTCGTCGAGGATGATCACGTTGGAACGGTGCATGAAGGCTCTTGCCAGGGCGATTTTCTGCCACTGACCGATGCTGATCTCCTGACCATTGTCGAACATGCGAGTCAAGGGAGTATCGTAACCAGCCGCAAGCCCCTGAATGAAAGGGTCGGCACCTGCCTTGATCGCGGCCTCCTCGACCGACGGTGTATCGACGGGCTGACGAATATCCCCGAAACGGATATTTTCCCGCACCGTGGCCGCATAACGCCCATAGTCCTGGAAGATCACACTGAACACTCGACGATACTCCTCCAGGCCGTACTCGCGAATGTCCACGCCATCCAGGGTGATCCGACCCGACGTCGGGTCATAGAGCCGACAGAGCAACTTGATCAGCGACGTCTTGCCGGATCCATTGGCGCCGACCAAGGCGACGATCTGCCCAGGGCGAATACTCAAGTCGATATTGCGCAATACCATTTTGTCGGTGCCGGGATAGTGGAACCCTACCTGCTCGAAACGAATGCCCTCCCGTGGCTGAGCCGGCACCGACACCGGGCATTCCGGTTCGGCAATTGCCGGACGAATATCGAGAAACTCGAACAGCAGCCCCACATACAGGTGATCCTCGTAGAACTTGGCAATCTCCTGCACCAGTTCCTGACCCATGGACTGGGCACGCTGGAAGATCAGCAGAAACAGCACCAGGTCGCCGACGCTATTGTTCCCTTCCGCTGTCTGCCAGGCCAGGTACGCCAAGGCGCTGAAGAAGGCAATCGTGGAGATGCTCCCCACGGCCAGCTCGACCCGGGTTCGCCGCTGGGTAATGCGCATGCGCTCGCGCCGAATCAAACCGCGTAGATCGGCATAGCTTTGGCGCAGATAGTCGCCCAACTGGTTGAGGCGCAGCTCCTTGGCATGGATATCGGAGGTCATCAGCCAGTCAAGATAGCTGGCGCGTCGCTCCATCTGGGTACGCTGGCGCTGCCATTCATAGAGGTAGCGGGTAAAGTGAATACGAACCAGCAGCGCCGGCACGATGGCAATCAGCAGCACCGGTAGCAACAGCCAATTGATGGTGATGATCAGCACCACGATGGCCGCCAACATCAGGCTGTTCTTGATCAACATCATCAGGTTGCCAACGACCTGAGCCGGACGCTGGTTCCCGGTCTGCCGAGCCCGTTGCAGGGTATCGAAATAGCGTGGGCTTTCGTAGAAGGCCAAGTCGGCGCGTACTGCGCGCGAGTGTATTTCCTGGTCGACATGGTCGGCCACCAGTAGCCCCTGCGCCTCCCTCGCCAAACTCGACATGGCGCGGGTGGCCAGAAAGGCCAGCGTACAGCCTCCGGTCAAGGCCACGTACCATAACACCGGTCCCACGCCTTCGACGGCCGCATCGCTGCCGAGCAACTCGGTGACCACATCCACCAGTTGCTTGAGCAGATACAGCACGGCCATACCAAAGGCCACCTCCAACGCCATCAGCACGGTGCTCAGCAGCGTCCACTTGCGGCTGCTTTGCCACAGCAGTGGCAGAATGCGGCGCAGGGTAAGCAGCGGAGCAAGAATCTTGTCGGCCTGGATCATAAGTTCTCGCGTAATAGAGGGGTTATTTAGCGGTGGAATTGGGAGTCATCCGCGCGAATAGCTCTCGAAACGGCCGAGTGACACGATAGAGCCATTGCCAGCGCGGCGGCAGCGGCCAGCTCTTGTAATCGGCATAGCTGGGACGAAATAGCCGAAGCCAGCCCAACGTCTGCCATCGCAGCCAATGGGTTGTTCTAGCCTGCCAGGCAAAGGAGAAGTCCGGGGTGGCCTTTTTCTTATGCATTTCGAGCTCCTTCGCCAGCCCACCTTGAAGCGCCGCCAGACTGGCCTCGAGCAGTTCGCCGGCATGTCCGGAGTTCGGCTGATACCGCCATGGCTCAGGAGCCGACATTGCCCGATAGAAATCCAGACATGCTTCTACCGTCGCTGTCAGGTTGCGCCGCGCAGCGTAGGCACGCACCGCATCCAGGTCGAACGTTGGATGACGCTGAATGGCATCGAGGTCCACCAGCCAGTGCAGGTGCGACCAGAAGTGCTTGGTATGATGCAGGCAAATGTAGACGAACAACTCCGCCGTCGGCATGACGGATATCTCGGCCTCGCCTAGCCTCATTGGCTCAGCACTGGCGAGCAGCTCATCCGTGTCGTAGATCGTACCGGTATTGTCGATACGCTGATGAAACTCGATCGCGACGCCCTGCGGCGATAGCAGGGTTATGACCCCCTGCACACGCGCCAGAAAGGCCAGGCTGGTACGATCCGTTCGTGGCTGCTTCGGATCATGCGGGATATACCCATGACCCAAGGCGGCTTCGAGCAATTCGACCATTCGCTTGTGGGGCACCAGGACGTCAATATCGCGTGAAAAGCGCATCGCCGGTTCGTCATAGTAGCGCGCCGCCAAGGCCGGCCCCTTGAAGAAAAGATGGCGCATGTTCAAGGGAAGCAACAACTCCTTGACCAGCTTCCGCTGCGCGGTGATCACAAACATGTTGTGCTGAACCGCGGCCATACACTGGTGCTTCATGATATCCAACTGCTGTGATGACAGGGTTTCAGGAGCAAGTCGACGCAGATGTCGATACACCAGCGGCAACACGAAACGCTGCTGAGCTTGGCGGGAGACTTGCGACCAATCATCAATCCGCTGGCAAAGTGTCAGGGCGGCCTTTTCCTGCATCTCGGAAAGCTCCAGCCGGGAAAGCAGGACCAGAAGCTGTAGAGAAGGGGCCATCAAGGAAGCAGATTTGGATATGATAGGCATTGAAAAGCAATCCTTTCTCGTCACGGCAAATTGCCTGATCGCTACGTGTCGGCCAGTTGTGGCGAAACGAAGCAGCTGACTACCGTATAGTGGCCAAAGCTTGTGCCTCCCGTGACGGACACCCGCCCGGCAGCGACCCATGCGTGGGCCTTGAACTCTCCCGTGTCAGGATCACGCTTCAGCCCGAAATACAGGGCATAGGGGATGCGATAGAAGCTCAATAACAGGCGTGCGGCGACCGCTTGCGGGAAGCAGTTGGAGGTCCAGGGTGTGTAACGGGCAGCCAACCGAATGACTCGACCAATCTTCAGGGCACGGGCTTCCTGAGAGGGAGCCAGCAAGGGAACCCAAGGCGTAACACCAACCGCACTACCTAGATACGGTGCCAAGCGACGGAAGGAAACCGTGAAGATCACCACCTTGCTGAGGCCGAGGAGACACCAGACCGGAACAAACCAGAGCCGAGCAAAGTACGATTGGCGTGTGAAGCTGATGGCCTTACGCTGAAACGTGCTCAGCATACCTACTGCTTGACAACCGAGACGAGGCCGAGCTGGAGCAGTTCCTCGACGAAGGACTGCATATCGGCCAGGCAAGTGTCTTCATCCGTATCATACTCGGCACAAATCACCCGGGCGATGTCCACCACGGCGATCGGTGAGGCGAGGAGTTCCCAGGCACGGGAACCGACACCGGTGATCCCGTAGTACTCCCCCTGCTCGATGCTCATCATCACCACATCGCCATCGATGTTCGCTGCGACCAGATCCGGGTTGCGGGTGACAAGTGAGGTAGAAATTATAGTAGACATTGTAAATATATCGCCATTATTATCAGGCAAACTTCCCATCACCATCAGCATGGGAAACTTGCCTAAATACCATTAGTTAGAGGCTAATCGGTTGCCGGAAGAAACTAATGCTCGCGTACAACACAGGAAAGCATGCTGTACGCGAGCTTTGCCACAATGCTACAACCAAGCTCAGGATGGTTCTGTCGGGTTCGGGAAAGCGTTGTCGGCAGTGATTGCGTCATCGGAATTCGTCTGCATCTCGCTGGCTGTAATGGCAGCCGATGAGCCCAGTCGCAGCACGACAGGAGGAGCATACTCGCCCTTCCCCCCTCTACCTTTCAACTCACGCATAGTCATTCTCCTTGTTGCGATTATTGGCAGCACTCCAGACTACCAGCATTATTACACCCACGACTCACGCATCATCCATTATCTATTACACTTACCTCCCTGCAATCCACTAATTGCTTCTACAGCATAGCGCATAAAAACACCCAGCAACAAACCACGGAGCAACTTGAGACGATTGGTTTTCTCGATCCCTTCTCCAATCTTCCCGGCGGGCGCAACCGTCTCGCAAGAAAGATAAAACCATAGTAATTATGGAAAATGGTATCGAAATTGTCAGACAAGCCTATCTGTCACTTTTAATGCGAAAACAATACCACGGCACCATGGATAGAAACCAGCCTTGTGGCTTGAGCATAATGGACACAGGTCGCCCTATCGCATCGATGTCTGCAACACCAGGCAGGAGACACGCTAAAGTATTAATGTCTTGATCAACCGGGATTGAAAATAAGGCTTGCGTGCGTATGACCATCATGCGCACGCAAGCATTAATAAAATGCAACTCAAGATGGACTTGTCGGATTCGGGAAAGCATTGTCCGGACTGATAGCATCATCAGAGTTCATTTGCTCTTGGCCAGTCGTCATGGCAGTCGATGAGCCCAGTCGCATCACGACCGGAAGCGTATATTCGCCCTTTCTCCCCGAATTATTCAATTCTCGCATAGTCGTTCTCCTTTCTTGTGGGCCACAGGGACACTCAAGGCGATAAATTCCCGCGTTCCCTGGGCTCCTTAAGCCGGCTGATTACCAGCTTTCCAACACCTTCTTGCTCACGTGCAGCACACAGCCATCGTGCTGCACGTGAGCATTTCTATACGAAACTCCGACTAAACAATGTTGCTTAGGATGGACTGGTTACACTTTGAGCGGTGTCCGGGTTTTCCCCGTCATCGGAATTCATTTCCGCCCCGGCCGCTGTAATGTCAGCCGATGACCCCAGTTGCAACACGGCGGGAGGAACATACTCGCCCTTCCCCCCTGCATGCTTCAACTCTCGCATGGGAATTCTCCTTATTTATGGCAGTTTTTTAAGGGCACTTCTAGTTACCAGCATTACTGCATTTACTACTCAAGTATTATTATTGTTATCTAACTACAGACAACTTCCCTGCAAACTACTCGTTACCTTCGTCAGCATAGCGGATAAAAGCACCTACAGACAAACCACGCAACAACTTGAGTCGATAAGTTTTCTCGATCTCCAAACTTCCCCAGCCGGAGTCGGGCCATTCTTCCAACGCTTGCCCCAGCGCTTCCAAGTCCAGGTAGTCCCCGGCGTTGCCGTGGGCCATCAGTTGAGCCAACTCCTCGCGTAGGCGGGGCAGCGCTTGGCCCGTATCCTCGTACCAATCCGCAGCCTGTAAACCACGGGTGCGCGCGTGCAAGATCTCGGCCGGCAAGACATCGCCCATGAGTCGCCGAAGCAACCACCGCGACTGTCCCTCACGTAGGTACTGGGAATCCGGCACGGCGAGGCAGAATTCGATCAGATACCGATCGGCGGTGGGGTCGCGCAACTCCAATCCCCACGGATTGACGGCGGAATAATAGTCGCCATTGTCGAAGCGATTGAGGCCCGCAATACGCATGCGTCGGCCGTCCGCCCAAGGCCGGTAGCTGAGATCCCAACCCGCTTTCTTGGCGCGTTCGCGGGTGCGCATGCGTGCCATGAAGGCGGGATGGATGGCCGAATGGGCGGTAAGGTCCCAGTCCCTGCCTCGATACCTTTCAAACGCCGTCCAAAGTGCGACCGGCGTATAGGCGGCCAGGGAGTATTTCAGCAGTCGGCGCCACCGGACCTTCAAACGGCGATTCAGGGCTCGGTTTTCCCGCCACCATGTGAGCCACTCCCCGCGCCCGAGTAGTGCCGGGAGATACGGCGCACCGTCGTAGGAAATGGTCATGTTGCCCATCGTGGCGCTAAGCAAGACCTTGGCGCCGCGCCGAGCGGCGTCGGCACGGATGGCATTGACCCAGACCATGTTGCAGGGATTGAAAGGGGCCCGGTCCATGGTTTCGGTGTCTTCTCGAAGGCTATCGATCGGTGAGGTGCCATCGGTGCGTATAAGGATATGCTCGATATTGGCAAAGCGTGCCGCCAGCGCCCGCGCGCCAGGCTCTTCGTCGGCATGACGGCCTCGCGGCACGGGCCCGCTGAATCCCTTGCGGGGAACGGCGGTGTACGCCAGCAACGGTGCGTTACGTTCCGCCAGTTGTCGAGCGGCAACGGCCGTCACGGTGGAGCTGTCGAAACCGGAGCTCAAGTGAGTGGCGACCGGGCCGATGGCTCGCAGGCGGCAAGCCACCGCCCGCTCCAGTTGCTCTCTGAAGGCCTCCAGGTAATCATCGTCGTTGGGCAGGAGGATTTCGCGCTCCGCGTCGAAGCGGTGATAGCGGTGTGTGGTGACCCGCTCGCCCTCGAGCACCAGCGTGTGGCCCGGTTCCACCCTGTAGATGTCCTTGAAAAACGATTCCGGCCCCGTCATCGGCAACAGACACAGGTAATCGTGCAGTCGTTCCTCGCACAAGGCCTTGGTGATGCCGGGGATGGCGAACAGGGCCTTGGGCATGGTCGCGAACGCAAAGCTCCCGGGCTGCTGGTGCCAGAATAGCGGCCGTGTTCCCAACGGATCACGAGCCAGCCAGAGCCGACGCCGGGACGCCTGCCAGCAAGCCAGGGCAAAATCGCCCAGCAGGTGCTCGGCGGCCTGGGTATCCCAGCGCAGGCAGGCGCGTAGGACAAGGTCGCTGTCGGCCATCAGTGCCGTTTCCGCAGCGGGCAAGTCTAGCGCTCGGGCGATCTCATCTCGGTTGTCCAGCCGCCCATCGAAGACCAGGGTAATGCCACTAGCGGCATCGACCAGCGGCTGATGATCGAGGCGGTCCTCCGGCGTTGTGCGCAACAGCGTACGCAACAACGTGGCGGAGCCTTGGTACCAGTGGTTCTGGGCATCCTGTCCGTAGGGTGTCAACAGCGTTTGCATGCGCTCCAACGTGGTCCGATCCACCGGGCGGCCATCCGAGCGGATGATTCCTGCAATCGCACTCATCTCATGTTCCCGTCAGGTTGAGCCCGGGTGAGAAGATCCCCCAGGCGCTCGAACAAGACTTCTGCGACTGCCTCGGGACGACGTACGGTCATGGCATGACGATAGAAGCGGCCCACATCCTGACCGGTACCGATAGCCACCAGATGGATGGGGCTGGACTCGACCTCGGCAATCACCGCGCGCAGGTGGTTGTCCAGGAATTCGCGGCCGTTGGCGCGCACCGTGTCCTCGTCATGGGGAGCGCCATCCGAGAGAACCACCAGCACCTTGCGCGCCTGGGGCATGCGCATCAGGCGCCGTGCCGCCCAGTACAAGGCTTCGCCATCGATGTTTTCGTGGCCGAAGCCCTCACGCAGCAAGAGGCCCAACTGGGGGCGCGCGCGGCGCCAGGGCTGCTCGGCGGTCTTGTACAGGATATGCCGCAGGGCATTGAGTCGCCCCGGCGAATTGCGACAACCTGCCTTGCGCCAACGTTGGCTTACCGGATTGTCAGCGCTGAAGCGGGTGGTATAACCGAGCACTTCGCAACGCACCTGACAGGTCTCCAGGGTGTGTACCGCAAGATCGATGGCCAAGGCTGCCATATGCCGACGTATTCCACGCATGGAACCGGACTGATCGACCAGCAGGGTCACGCAAGCCTCGGGGACCGGCGCTTCATTTTCGATACGGAAAACCCTATGGTTCGGTTTCGTTCCGACCAGACGCGCCAGTCTTCGACTGTCCAGGCGTCCCTCCTCCTGATCGAAGGACCAATGCCGCAGTCGAGCGGCCAGCAACTGCCGCTGCAGGCGATGCGCGAGTTGCCGGACTCGCTGGCGATCAAGGGTGTTCAGAGCCTTGAGTGCTGCCGCATCGTCGGGGCGATACCAGCGAGTGGCGAGGTGCTCTTCGTCCCAGTCACGGGTGAATACGGTGTAGTCAGGAAAAGCCTTGGTGAAAACAGGATCTTGACGTTGGCCACCGGGGCGCTCGATATCGGCATCCGGGTGTTCCTCGTCCGAGCTCGAGTCGGCATCCGGCATGGCGTCGTCGGAAGGCGCTGAATTCTGCGCCGGATCGTCTCGAGAGCCATGTCCATGGAAACCCACCAATACCCGTATCAGGGGGTGCAACATCTCGGCGAAGCGCCCCCCATCGGTCAACACGCTTCTTGCCGCTTTTAGACCTTCGATAATCTCGGCATCGGTCAGTGGCTTCGACATGGCTTCCCGAGTCACTGGAGCCGGCTGCCACGACAAGCGCCATCCTTTCAGCGAAGGTCGTGGCAACATCCTTTTCTTGGGTTCCTCCTCTCGTACCAGGATGGCGGTGCCAATGTCGGCCTGGCCATCGAAGATGCGCCGAGCGGCCCGGTAGAGACGTGCCATCCCGGGATCAGCCGGCAGCAGTGCCTCCAGGTAGCCGAGATTGCGCGCCATGCCCGGCAGATGCTCACTGGCCATGGTCTCTACCCGGGCTCGCTCCAGCACGGCATACCAAGGCCATTCGATATCGGTGAAGCGTAGGTCTTCTCTCGGCTCGTGCCAGCGCTGCCAAGCGGCCTGCGCATCCGATTCCCTGCGATTCCTCACGGAGAATGGTGCAATCGGCTCATGGAAGCGGGTCAACGGGCGATCCCGACCGTAGGTCCGGCACCAGGCCTCCACCAATCCCTGGATCCGCGGGGGCTCAATAGAAGTCCGAGACATAGGAACTCTGGATCAATTCAACATCGAGACAGCGTTGGAAGAACTCGGCCACCAGAGGGCGCTCCGTCTCGTCACAACGGTTCAGAAACGCCAGACGAAAAGCTTCTGCGGGATCGTTCAGCAGACCGATATTCTCGCCCCAGGTGATCAGGGTGCGCAGGGATACGAGTGAGGACAGGTCGCCCTGCCCATAGGCTTGGCGGCAGAGCCCGGCCAGTGCCACCATGCTTTTGCTCCGCTCGGCGTCCAGATTCGGCAACCGGGCCTGGAGGATCGCCTGCTCCTGTGCGGCGGGCATGTAACCGAGTTCCACCACGACATGCCAACGGTCCATTTGTGCCTGGTTCAGGGCCTGGGTACCGGCATAAAGACCCGATGCGTCGCCCTGACCGGCAGTGTTGGCGGTCGCGAATAGCCGAAAGGCGGGATGCGGTGTCAATACGCGGTTCTGGTCGAGCAGAGTCAGCCGACCTTGGGATTCGAGAAGCCGCTGGATGACGAACATGACATCTGGACGCCCCGCGTCATATTCATCGAACACGAGGGCAACAGGACGCTCCAAAGCCCACACCAGAATGCCGGGGACAAACTCCGTAACCTGCTGCCCATCGCGAAGCACCACCATATCGCGGCCAATCAGATCGGCCCGGGTAATATGTCCATCCAGGTTCACGCGCACACAAGGCCAGTTCAGCCGCGCTGCGACCTGCTCGATATGCGAGGACTTTCCGCTGCCGTGGGGACCGTGGACGTAAACCCGTCGGTTGTGCGCGAACCCCATCAGGATGGCCCGAACGACATCCGGCACAAACCGAAAGGCAGGATCCGGCTCCGGGACATGGGTCTTCGCCAGGCTGAAAGCGGGAACAGGCCAAGGGACAGCCAATCCAAACGCTTGTTCGGTATCGCAAAGAATGTCCGGGATCGACATGGTTTCAGTCTTGACGGCTTCAGTCATGATAAAGAGGTTCCCTCTATATGCCGCAACAGGGGCTCGATACTGGTATCCATCTCATCGAGCGACCATGGCCGACGAAAGCGGTAAACTTCGATCCGGTCTGCCAACCGGGCACTCTCCCGCAACAACCGTGCCGGGCCATTGAACTCCTTGCCCAGTTCCGGGCGGTAAAGCGACGCCATTACCACCTGGAAGGCCGCCACCCCCGTAACCGGCTCAAGGCATGCGGTTTCACCCTCCTCCGCCCGTTCCAGAAGTACCAGCGCGCGTAGTGGCTGTGGGTCAGCCTGGAAGCCCTTCTGCAGCATGAGGTGGTATTTGTCGGCACGCGTCAGGTCACGCACCAGACCTTGCCGGTCGATATCCAGCGCGGCCAAGGCATCCTTCCAAAGCTTGAGTCGCGCGGGACCAGGGTAGAGGTTCGGCTGCTCATCTTCCGGCTTGATCACCGCCACATCGTCGCTGACTATTGGCCAACCGAAGGTGTAGTGTAGCCAGGCGCCAAGGGTGGATTTGCCCGCCCCCGAATGGCCAGTGAAGGCCCACACCCCGGAAGGCGTTTGCAGTGCACTGACATGCAGCGGCAAGCAATGCCGCTGATGCAGCAGTATCCCCAGTGCGGCGCCCAACAGATATAACCGCACATCCCCGGCCACCGGCAGGCGGCCCTCTTTACGCGGTACGCGGCGATCCACCAGGATACGCCGCCCCTGTTCGATCCGATAACGGGCAATCCCCTCGACCAGCAACTGGCAACGTTCCTCAGCAACCTGTACCCAGGGGCCATTGAAACTTGCATCTTCCATCACTTCAGACACGTCAGGGGTCAGGATGTCGATATCGGGCTCGGAACAGTTCGGTGTTGCGGAAAGCTCCGGCAGCTCCAACTGTGAGGATAACTGCAGACCATAGGTGTGGTAGTAGTATCGATGGGGTACCGAGTCAGACACCCCGCGACGTTCGTGATGTTCGGTTTTCGCCGCGGCGATCGATATGTATTTTTCCCGATGCATACTCAAGAACCGTCCCTATTCGAGTTGGTGTCAACTGGCATAGCCTGCAAATTGTCTGGAAGAGGCGCTGCCTCATGTTCACATGGGTGATGTGCCACTCTGTTCAAGGTGACCTTTATTGCTCGCCGCCCTTGGTGTCGAACCATCTGCAACTCCGCGATAGCCCTGAGGATTCTGGCGTTGCCAACGCCAGGTGTCGGCCATCATTTCATCGAGGCTGCGGCGGGCCTTCCAGTGGAGTTCCCTCTCGGCCTTGGTAGGGTCGGCCCAGAATGCAGCAAGATCACCTTCACGCCGGGAAGCGAAGCGGCGAGGAATCGGCTGGCCCGTGACCCGTTCGAACGCCTCCACCATCTGAAGTACGGAGTAACCGTGCCCCACTCCAAGGTTGTAAATATGGACACCGGGTGTGTCCAGACTGGCCAGTGCCTGCAAGTGCCCCTCCGCCAGGTCCATGACGTGTAGATAGTCACGCACGCAAGTACCGTCGGGAGTCGGATAATCATTGCCAAACACGGCAAGTTCTGGCCTTCGGCCCACCGCCACCTGGGCAATGAACGGCATCAGGTTATTGGGGATGTCCCTCGGGTCTTCGCCGATCAAGCCACTTTCATGGGCGCCCACGGGATTGAAATAGCGCAGTAATGCTATCGCCCACCCTCCATCGGATCGGCATAAATCCTCCAGCACCTGCTCCACCATCGCCTTGGAACTGCCGTAAGGGTTGGCAGTGGAGCCTCTCGGCATGCTTTCTTGATACGGCACGGCGGCGTCAGGACCATAGACGGTAGCGGACGAGCTGAAGACCAACCGGGTGACACCAGCTGCCTGCATCGCCTGGCACAACGCCAAGGTGCCATGCACATTGTTGTCATAATATTCAAGTGGCCGTTTAACACTTTCTCCTACCGCTTTAAGTCCAGCGAAGTGAATCACTGACGAAATTTCATAATCATGAAATAGCCGGTCCAGGCATCTCCGATCCCGGATATCTCCCTGAACGAAATCAATTAACTTCCCCGTTAACCTTTCCACTCTCCGAAGTGATTCAGGCGAAGAATTGACAAGATTATCGAGAACCACAACCTCATATCCCGCCTCAAGCAGTGAAAGCACCGTATGAGAGCCGATATAACCAGCTCCACCAGCCACAAGAATCGGCATGCAGTTTCTCAAGTTGAAGGATAATTTGGTACGGACAAACCCAGTCAGGCATCAGTCTGCAATCAAGGCTTGGTAAACTTTCAAGTAGTTCGCTTCAAGAGCTTCTCGAAACCATGCCTTCTTACCAAAATTCTTCACGATCGGTGTCTTTAAGACATTATCATCCAGCTTGGACATGAGCATCACGTGAAGAGAGTCATCTTTGCGATATTTCTCTGGCACTGAAAGCATAAGACCAAGCAGCTTCCTGTTGTTAAAAATAACCGTTGGATTGGTATAGTAGTCGGCATCCTGCAGCACAAGTGCCTGCCAAGTTCCGACGCGGACCTCCCAATAGTAGAAATCCAGCCAGTCATAGCCATATTCTTCTATTTCCCTGAAGCTTGAGCTCTCCATCCATGCTTCGAATTTCTCACGAATGAAATTATGCCACTCCCTGCTGAATGGAACGCGCTTATAGATCGGTACCATAGCATCAGCAGTGAGAGCCAATTCACCTATATGAAACTTTCTCTTTATGAAGCTCCTGGACACTTCCGAAATGCTCGAACGCACTTCAAAATTATCATGAGTGCCAAAATACTGTTGCCTAGCGAAGGTTTCCTGAACGTTTGGTACGCGGGTTTCACCCTGCAAATTGCGATAAAGTGAACTAAACTCTTCGGTCGGACACTTATCATCCAGCCATATCTCATTGAATTTAAAAGACAAGTTCTGGGACAAATTCTTGGTACAAAGCAAATCCCTGCCGGCATTTCCCTCGCCTGCGAAGGTGAAGAACTGAACTTCATCTCGCTTCTCCACTGCTGCGGCAAGTGTCATACGACTATCAATGCCACCACTCAAGGCACAGTGAATCGGCTTCCTGAACTTGGTCAGGCAGTCTACCGAGCTTAACAAAGCACGAGATACGTCACCGACAACTTCTTTAACACCACGTTCGCTTCTATATGAGCGAGGAAATAGGCGCTGGATTTTTATCTCGCCTTCCCGATGAATAAGTGAAAGGTTTGGGGTCAGCATTTTAACGCCTTCCACTTCTGTCAGGTCGGCCGGACAGTGCCTAATGCCAAGATGATAAAATCTTGTCTTGGAAATTTCGTTGACATCCGAACATGAAGGCAAGGCAAAAGCTTCTTTTATAAAGTAGGCATGAGAGCTAACAGCAACTTTTATTGACCCATGAGGGTCTAAAAAAGTCAAATAATTGACAGGCAAGGATGCGCAAGCATCGGGTAGTACCTCCAACATCCCATTGCCACTGCCGATAAGAGCAACGAACCTTCCACTGCATTCCGAAAATATATCGTAAAACCCATTCTTGGATTCAGAATACATTTCAACAAGATCCAAGACAGCATCTTCTGCCGACTTTCCTGAAAATGGGTTATAAATATGCCCAAGAACAATCACCTCAACGGCCATCTTGCCAGACTTGATGTAATACTTATCGAAAAAATTATGCTTAATCTCCAATCCAAAAGCTTTCATGGAACATGGAAATCTAACATTGAGTCTTTCAGGGATAACCTTTCCCTCAGGTAATGCAAGATAGCTGTTGAAAGGCATGATCGGAGCAGTCATAAAAGCTTTTTTCAGTAACCCAACTCGATACTTACGGGTGTCGTAAACGGCAGGCCTTGTTGCTGTGCTCGTAAGTTTTCGACAAAGACACCCAACGCCCTCTTCAGATAGAATGGCGTGGTGCCGGCAACATGTGGAGTGATCAAGATGTCATCACGCTTCCACAGCCGGGACTCCTTTGACAGTGCCCGTTGTTCGAACACATCCAAGGCAGCGCCTTGAAGGGTGCCGTTATCCAGTGCCCGCAACACGGCCTCCCCTTTCACCACACCGCCGCGGGAGATATCGACCAGCAGCGCGTGCGGCTTCAGCTTGGCGAGTAACTCGTCGTTGACCAGCCCTCGGGTGTCATCGGTAAGCGGCAAGCACACCACCAGGAAATCGGTGCGAGCAAGTTCTTCGCCAATGAGCGACCAGGGCACAACCCGGTCGACATGCTTCACCGGGCGCAGGTGACGTAGCGTGCCAACGACCCGCATATCGAAGGCTGTGGCACGAAGCGCCAGGCACTGGCCAATGTGCCCAAGCCCCAGCACGGTGAGCTGACAGCCGGTCAATTCGCCAAGCCAGGTACGCTGCCATTCGCCACGCCTGGTCTGATCGTGGAAGCGGCCGAACTGCTTGGTGAAGTAGAGAATGGCGCCGATGACGTACTCGCTTATCGGCGCGCCGTGTACGCCGCAGCTCTTGGTCATCAGGGTGTGCGTCTTATCGAAATCCATCTCCCAGATCTTTTCCACCCCGGCGGAGAGGAAGTGGATCCAGCGGTAGCCATCGAGCTTATGAAGCGCGTCCGGCAGCCAAGGCAGAGTAGGGGCAATCACGACATCGAACGCAACACCTTGAGGTACGCTTTCCACATCACCAGCGAAGACGATCTCAGCCTCCGGCAACGCGTCTTTCAACAGACTGGACACCAGCTCGCGCTGCTGTTCGAGCAGCTGACTCTTCTGCAAGTAGAGAATGTGCCTGATCGGGAATGGGGTATCCTGGGCGGTTGGAGCGCCTAGCTGGCTCATGCTAGCCTCCCTGACCTTCCCAGGCGAAAGGCACAGGCGGCCAGCTCTTTCTGGTTGGCTTGCAATGCAGCGCAATCGGCGTGGCGCCACTGGACTTCGGCTTCGCGCAACTTGGCAATCTCATCCGCAAAGTCGAGCTGTTCCATCAGTTCCGAGGAAGACACTGCCCCGCCGTGGAAGGTACGAGAAAGAATCACCCACTGCGATTCCAGGCGCACATATTCACCCAGTACGGTTTCCGCTGCCAGCTCACCGTGGCCGATACAGGCGATGCCACCGATACCCCAAGTCACCCCTTGCTGGTTGAGCAACTCAGCGCTGGGGTCCAGGAGCCGTGCCGCCATCGGTTCAAACAAAAAATTCAGCCCCATTCCCAGGGAAAGATCATTCAAGCCGATATGCACTTCGTCATGGCCCGGAGTGAGCAAGGGAAGCCAGTCGGGTAAGCGCACCAGCGCCTGAGGAGTTTCCGCCAGGAAGGTCGCTGGTACGCGGCCGCCGATGAGATCAAGAAAGGCCGCCACCTCGTCACGCGTGGTAAACATCGGCAGCATCAGACGTTGGGCTCCGTGATCCAGGACAGAATCGATCTCCAGTCGAGTGCCAGCGTACAGCGGGTTCAGGCGAACCATCAGCTCGGCCTGGTTCAGCACGCAGGCCACAGCAGCAATCTCTTCCAAACTGTGTACGACCATATGGGTATCCAAGTGGCCCTGGCGCTCCGCCTTGCCCCTCTCCTCCTGATCCATGAAGATGCGTGCCACGCCATGCTGCTCAATAAAGAGCGCTATCTCGGGACTGGCGGTAATCATCATATAATTGAGCTGACTCATTTCAGCGTCTCCTCGACGTCCTTATCATCAGGTGGATGGCCATTGAGGCGGTTGCGATAAGCGCGCCAGTTGAGCCCATCTCCACCATAGATACCTCTGCCCAGAAACACGACCCGGATGGTCTGCAGAACGATACCAAGATCGTAGAGGAAGCTACGTTTCTCCACGTACTCGGCATCGAAGGCCAACTGCTGCAACCAATCCAGGCTACGCCGACCACGCACCTGTGCGAGCCCGGTAACTCCCGGGCGTACCCAAAAGCGTTTCATGTAACCAGGTGGCACTACCTCCTTTTGTTCCATCAGTACCGGGCGCGGTCCCACCACGCTCATTTCGCCTTTGAGGATATTGAAGAGCTGAGGCAGCTCATCGAGACTCGTGGCGCGAAGAAATCTCCCGGCACAGGTGATGCGCAGATCTCGACCACAGCTAACCACTGGCTCCTTGTGTTGATCGATCGCTTCCGGGGCACGGTGAACCATGGTGCGAAACTTGAAGACCAGGAACGGCTGGCCATAAAGACCTGCGCGTTGCTGGCAAAAAAACACCGGCCCCTTGCTGTCCAGCTTGATCCACAACGCTATCACCAGCAGCAGCGGGAAAAGCACAATCAGCGCCGCAGCGCTGGAAAGCATATCGAAGAGCCGCTTCATCGCATCATTCATGCCAGCTCCATGGCCTCGAGGATCCCCTTGTTGACCTTGTGCACATCGTAGTAACGCTCTACCAGCTGCCTGGAGGCCTCGGCCATCCGCACAACCAGTGCGGGCTGTTCCAGGAAGAGCCGCATGGCATCTGCCAAAGGTGTGCTCTGACGCGGCTCCACGAGAAAGCCGTTCTCTCCTTCCACGACGGTTTCGCGACATCCTGGCGCATCGCTGGTGATGATGGCCCGTCCCATACTCATGGCTTCCAAGACCGAGCGAGGCGTGCCTTCGCGATAGGACGGCAGCACGAACACCGAGCACCGTTCGATCCAGGGCCGCACGTCCTTTACTCCGCCAACGAATTCCACCACCCCTTGCGCCTTCCAGCGCTCCAGGTCTTCTTGCGTACAGGAATGGGGCAATTCAGAATTAAGCGGCCCAACGGCAATAAAGCGTGCTTGAGGGAAATCGGTAGACACGGCACGCGCCGCTTCACAAAATTCGGCAATGCCCTTCTCTATGAGCAGCCGTCCAATGAACAGAAAGACCGGCGGCCCTTCTGGTAGCGGCTTGCGAGCAAAGTGTTGCATATCGACGCCGGAGCCATAGGTGCGAACGGATTTCTCCGGGTGACGCAAGATACCGCGGTCGATGAATTCCTGGCGATCATCCGGGTTCTGAAAGAACACCTTGCGGTTGCATGCCAAGCCGGCGAGGTACAGCACCGAGATGATCCGCCGCAGCCGGCGTGTCTTGGCGCTGTCCGTAGTGAATACATGACCCAGTCCGGTAATCATCGAATAGATACGCGGGACACCTGCAGATTTCGCCGCTAGGCTGCCATACACCACCGGCTTGACGGTATAGCCAAACACTACCTTCGGCTTTACCTGCATGATCAGCTTGCGAAGGCTGAGCAGGGTTTGTAGATCATGCAATGGATTGACGCCGGTGCGTCCCATATTTATAGGGTGAATCTGTATACCAAGATCCTCCACTTCTGTCAGGTAGTCTGCCGTGGGTACGGCAGCAGCAACCAACAAGCCGGCAGCCAGCATATCGCGTATCAGATCGCCACGATTGGCAACCAGTGAACGAGCATTTCCGGCAATAATCAAAACATCCATATTCAAGATTTTCTAAAACGTATCTTCAAAGAATTGAATGATGAGGCAGCGAGGATAACAAACAGCCCAAGAAACTTGGTTCTATGTCGAATAGCCGTACCTATATTAGTTACCCCAATAGAAAAGATAAAAACAAGGGCTCCAAATATCAAAAGCAGCGCAATACACTCATCTTTCTTCTTGACGACTGGCCATCCTTTGTAAAGACGCCAAGCCAGGAAAGAATACATCAGCATTGCAACCATCCCGAGCGCATGGCGTGGACTTCGAATATCCCAAGGAAAAGGCGAAAACATGAAGTAAAATACCCTCACAGGAATAAGCCAAGGTTGAGTGTAGGGATTCCCCGTGGCGACAAAACCGGGATAGGCTGACCCGCCGAGAGGATCTTTTTCAAACCGTGATTCAATCAAATCCGCAACACCTTCTTCTTCACTTTCTCCGCCAATCGTAATCCCCTTAGCCAAGGTTATTCCACCACTACCAGCAATGAAGGCCAAAGAAATGAAAAGCACCGCGACAGAGGAAATAAGTTTGCTGATATTACGGCGATTGGTGACAGCTCCCTTGAAGCTAGAAAGTACCAACCTTGCTGAAAAGTAAGCCAAATACAATGCCACACCAACTACAGCTCCAATCCATCCTGGATGGATCATCACAGCCATCGGAAAAAACAGAAAAGCGATACAAATCCAGGCAAAACCTTTTCCAGAGACCCATTTTAAAAAGAAAAACAAACCCATCAAGAAAACCAGTATGGAAAACTCTTCCCTCAAAGCAATAACGGAATTAAAAGCGGCAAATGGAAATAAGGCCATGATATAAGCACTTATAATTGCCGGCTTACGGCCCCATAAATCATACGTCATGCTGGCAGCAAGAAAAATCACTATCATACCTGCAAGAAAATTCAAGCTAGGTAGAACCAAATTGTGAGCGCCAAATGTTTTAAAGAAAATAGCACCTATCGTACTGTAGACATAGGACGCACTATAATTAAACGTGGCAAAAAGATTCGGCCAGTCTAGTTGTGACCATTCAAAAGCCCGTCTCGTAAATACCAACGCATCTGCATTTCCGCCGGGCGGGCTAAAAATTTCGTTATAATCCAAAACAATAAGAACAATACGGAAAAAGAAACCCACCATCATTGGCATCATCAGCCAACGGTACCTTACCGCCACGAACAAACAAAAAACGAAGGAAGAAAGAAGCACAAGGCTCAAGAAAAGAAATGTCATTAATGTAGCACCAGAATGATGGATAGTTGAGGCGATCTAAGTTTTCATAACATTATTATAAAGATCAATATGCTTTTTTGCTGACATCTCAATCAAGTAGTCATCAGAATAACGAAGAGCATTGCAAGAAAACATGTTTCTCATGTTTACATCATTAATTATCTTAGAAAGTGCTGCACAATAATTTTCTGCGTCAAACTCATCGACCACTATACCATTACATACCCTATGTACGATTTCAGAGCACCCACCCACATTAGTAACAATAACAGGCAACCCGGTCAGAGTAGCTTCAATTTGCGCAATCGGCAGCCCTTCCCATGAAGAAGACATCACAAAGACATCGGAATCATGCAAGAGATCATGTACATTGTTTACATTCCCAAGGAACACCACATTATCTTCAAGACCCAACTCTCTTACCAGGCACTCAAGTTTCTCTCTTTCAGCACCCTCGCCAGCCACATTCAGCAAGAACCTCCGATCAGCCAGCTTTGATAGTGCGGAAATCAAAAGAGTCAAATTTTTTTGCCGATACAACCCACTGACACTGACCAACCTTACCTTTGCATTATTTTCATAAGGAGTGTGTTCATTTGTCTCTTTACGTTTTATTCGATTCAGGGAGACACCGTTATCGATTCTTACCACTGGGCGTCGAGTCAAGTCTTCAAGGAGGGTTTTACACGCCAAACATATACCAATATATCGAGACACTCGAAAATCCATAAGTTTATAGATATGCTTATTAACTCGAATTTTTATATTATGATGCGTGTATACAACATTAAAACTTTTTTTTATGAAAAATGAAAAGAACACTGCATAATACAAGTGACAGTGAATAATATCAGGCAAAAACTTATTTACAATATTTCTTAAGAAAAAAATACCTTTCCATGGTTTCTTTCTCGCATCAGCGCCGATAAAATCATAACTAATGCCACTGTTTAATAATTGCTCGAGAAATGAACGTTCAAAATTTTCATCTCTCCCGGATTCTTTAGCACGATCTAGAAAAAGTATGAAAACTTGATGCTTTGCTTTCACGAGCTCTATAGAGAGGTCTCTCACATATATTTCGGCACCGCCTGCCGCTGCCGAAGAAATTATATGTAAAATCCTCATGGAGAGCACTCTTTTCTAAAACTCATAACCGAACAATTCAACATCTTTTTTATATATATATCCAACAGCATTTATCATGTCATCATTGTGATACAGGTCGTGGAAATCAACGTTTGTTAATGTGCTATTTTCAAATCCAACCTCAATTTCTTTGCCAATTGTTTTTTTTACCTGCACTATATCATCATCAAGGGTTTCAACCTTTCCTAGAAAGTCAATTATCAACTGGTCTCTCACATCACAGACGTAAAAATATTGGGGTTGGAACACATAATCGACCTTTTTTAAATTCTGATGAACAAGCCATTCAAACAAAAATTTTTCAAAACTATCAAACTCAGGTATTTTATACTGCTCCGGTTTATACATCCCCATTGTCTTAGTTCTTCCTGCTTTTGCAAAACGATAAGCTGACAATACTCGATCCCATGGATTTCGCACAAAAGAAAATACGAATGATCGTTCAAATAAGACTGGAAAGAGCGATTTTATTTCCTCCGCAGTATAATGACCCAGTGTCCGCCCATATATAGCCTTGTTGATGCTAGTGCCCGCAGCCTTCGGGATATGAATATAAATACAAGACTCCCGCCTCCAGTACGCATAGCGTCGAAGCAAATTAACCTTGTGCCTAAGAAGCTTCATGAGGGCCAACTGAGTTTTGACACTGATTCAATATATTTATTTACAACAAATGGAATTGTAAACTGCTTCAGATGTTTTTTTAATTCAATATTTACTGAAACATCATCATCGCTTGAATGAATTAAAAAGATTCCTTGATGGTAAACTTCAGCAATACTTTCAGCCATGGCTTTATAGTCATCTATTTTTACTAGCTTACCAAATCGCCCATCTTTAAGTATTTCTCTAGGTCCACTAGGACAATCGGTTGCTATAATGTAAACTCCGCTTCCCAAGGCTTCTATCAAAGCATTAGGCAATCCTTCCCATCGAGACGAAAACAAGAAAACATCATAGTCGCTTATTTTCTTCTCAATATTTTTATCAAATCCTTTAAGAAATACCCTGCCTTCCAATCCCAAGCGTTTTATCTTTAATAAAATCTCATCAAATAACTCTCCATCCCCATAAATATCGAGTGACATATCTACCTTAAGGCTATTAATAGCATAGTATACCGACTCCAATAACATATGATGATTTTTTGCCTTGGTTAATCTCCCTATTGTGATGGCGGACAATACGTTTTTTCTTTTTGTTTCATGTGCTTTTTCAATGAAACATGGAAGGTGCAGATCATCAAATACTGGATTATAAATACATACAACTTTATCAGGCTTTACTCCGAAGTGGGAAATCGCCGCATCTCTTGATTCTAAAGAATTGCTAATCGTCATAGCAGCACTACGACATGCTACGCCATGAAGTTTGGAAATGGACTTCACAACTATATTTTTTTCTACATTTCGGGACTTCTCCAGCACATTGGTTCTTATATTCGGTATTCTTAAAAACTTATGTTTGGCAATTTTTTCTGCATAAAAAACCACAATATTTGGCACATCCGCGAATGAAAAAATAACATCGGGTTTTGATTTATCAATGATCTCACGCGCTCTTAATATCCTGAGCAGTATGTTCATGTCCTGAATTTTCACTACTTCAACACCTGGATAGAAATCGTATTCTTGATTTTTTTTCTCTTTCCAATACATATAAACAACTTCATTTCCAAGTTGAGAGATTGCATTGGAAAGCCTGACTGCGACCCGTTCTGCCCCTCCTCCCCCACAGGAAGAACACACAAAAAGAAATTTCATGAAGCTTTTTTCCTGAAAAATAGCATAAGCCTAATTATTGGCAACGGAGAAAGCAGCTGAACGATCTTTAGCCAATCATTAATCCCCAAACAACTTATGAAAATTATTCTTAACTGACGAAGGGAGAACTCATGGCTCCTTTTCCTTGCCAAAGCCCAAGAAATGTTTTTACGGTTGGCTAAACGCTTCAGATCCTCTGCCATACTGCTAGCAGGATTTTTTTTTAAATATCCAATCACTGTATTATAGATAGGATGCCTTTCACCAACTTTACCTTTCCCGTATATAACACCACTATTATCTATGACATAACAGGAGGTTATTTCTTGAGACACCACTATACTTTTACAGCTTAACAACATCCTTAGCCATAAGTCACCATCCCCTCCTCGACAGCACTTACCAGCCGGGAATCCTCCAGTTCTTTCAAAAAGGCTTTTGCTAATGACAACTGAGTTTGTGTGGAAAACATCTTTCCTTGAATATTGTGCAATAGCATCCTCACTACTTATTACACCTTCTTTTAAATGAACAAATCTTGTCTTTTTCCCTCTTTCAATCTTTTCTCTCGAGAAATTAAATGACTCAATGTGAGGATACTTCATTATAAGTTTTTCAGCATGATGCAAATGATTTTTATACCAAAAGTCATCGGCATCCAGAAAAGCTATCCATGGATAACGGGCCTTGGAAACCCCAAGATTTCTGGCCGCATACCCCCCAAGACCAGGTTCATGTCTCTTGAAAGTACGTATTTTATTATTTTTATATGAATCAATGATTTTTGCGCTTTCGTCCGTCGAACAATCATCAATTAAAATCATTTCATAATTATCATTCTCTTGATTCAAAACTGATTCTATAGCTGATTTAACATGTTTCTCTTTATTGAAAACAGGTATTATCACAGAAAACATGATATTATTATGATTGTCCATAAATTAAATGCCGACAAGCGGTTCCAGGCAATAAAGAAACACAAATTTCTATTTCGTCATCGATGATATACTGCCGCCTCGGTGGAAATTTACTCTCCTTTAAGAATTTCCATCGTCATGGCGTCATTACATTTACTGGTTCGGTTGACAAGCATTTCTTCTTTCAGTCACTCTTCTGATGATAACATCATATCTATACAGCACAGAAAAGAATAACTTCTAAGCTTTCTATCATTTTAAACCTTCCGCTTCCTATAAATTTCAAATAAATAATCAATCACATTGGATCTAAGAAGATACGAAATAATCAAATAACCAAAACAAAACACCATCCCAAAAACAAGGACGGATATTATGGGTTGAATTTCCAATAACGTATATGAAAACAGTACTGCCCAGCCAAGAGTAAGTGAAATCAACAACTGAAGCCTAATATCTTCCCATTGTTCTCTAAAGGAATAGCCAATAAGCTTTTCTGAATAGTATTTATTCGGATAATAAGCAACAACGGACTGGACTATCTGAGCCACTAAAACCCCAATTACACCATACTTAAGTCCAGCCCAAAGAAAAATCACTAACAATATCTTTTTGAAAACCTGTAAGCCCAGCAGTATATCCGATCGCCCCAAAACTCGTAAAATATTTAGATTAATAGAATTTAGAGGGGATAGCACAGAAGCAAGACATAGGAGTTGGAAATAAAGGTGTGCGTCGTACCATTTTTCAGAAAGTAGAATCAAAAATATTGGTTCTGCTAATGCTGCAAGCAACGCGACTATTGGAAAGTAGACAAATGATGTGACTTGGATGACTCTGCGATAGCCTCTTTTCAAACTTTCTATATCATTCTGCTTTCTTGAAAGTGCAGGGTATGTGACTGTCTGGACTGAATAAATAAGCTGACTAATAATCAGCTCACGAATTCTATCTGCAAAAAAGTATAGGCCCGCGATATTTGCTGAGAATATTTTTGCAATAACAATGACATATATGTTCTTGAAGATAGTTTCCAATACTCCTGAGAGAAAAATCTTATAGCCGAATTTATACATTCCAACTAAAGATTTGCGGCTCAACGTGAGCGTTGGCTTCCATCCTTGGACATACCACAGTAATACTGTGTGAAGAAAGGACGCCAGTACCATCTGCATCACCAGCGCCCATACCCCCACCCCCAAGTACGCCATAAAAACTGCTACACATCCCGATATTATACTAGATGGAAGACTGGTTTTGAGTTGAGCCTTAAAATTGAGATCACGACTCAGACTGGCTATTTGGACTACTTGGAAAGCATGGATAATTATTGCAAAAGATGCGACACGGATTAAATCCGTCAGTCTAGGCTCTTCATAAAACTCCGCAATTAGAGGTGCTGACAGGTATAAAATAAAATAAGATAAAAGCCCTAACACCAAGTTAGCATAAAATGCTGTATTGAAATCTGCCTGAGTGATATTTTTTAAACGAATCAAGGCCTGTCGAAAACCGGAATCCATCAACGATTGCCCGAGAGCCAGGAAGACTGCCATCATTGCTACCAAGCCAAAGTCTTCTGGCGTAAGGAACTTCGCAAGCAGCAGGGTGACAAGAACGCCAACTCCACGCCGTCCAAGCTGTTCGGTAAAGCTCCAGACAACACCGATTGTTGTCTTGTTAACGAGAGACAAAAGAAAGCCTACCTTTTGTTTATTAAATAGCACCTGATTGCATATATGATTCAGATGCTTCATTTATGGGTACAGTATGATGCTCACTGTATAATGTTTCTCTGCCTTTTGACACACTTTCGGCGACTACAAAGCATGAATCCGTCACATATTTCAGAGGACTGAATAGTGAACTCCCGGCACATAACATCAAAGCGATAACGCCCAGCAGTTTTGCTGTCGTCCGCTCTCCCAGGTTCTCGCAGCAATAGTCCCATTATACCGCTGATCTTGAAAGCCCCTATTTGTTTAGCTGTTTGATAATTTATAATCCTTGAATTTATTTTCAATATCTTTATGTGATAGATCGTTTGTACAAATTAAAAAACCTAACCAACCGAGAGTCATTGCTTTCAGCCTTATGAAAGCTTTTCTGTAAAAACCACCACCTTGTAAAGCATTAATAGCTGAAAGATTGTATTTATGAATAATGTCAGAGGTTAAGGAAATCGCACTGGGGAGTGAAAGAACAGGCGTCCTTGACATTTCTAACAACTTACTAAACCAAAGGTCATCCGTTGTTGGTGCGCAGTTAAGGAAATCACCCATGCTTAAAAGTTCAGCATTAAAAAAACTTCGCCTATAAGCAACTCCTCCACAACCTATAATAACAAAATCATCATGAAACTCCATCTTTTCTCTTACAACTGGCCATAATATATATGAAGTATATTTTCCAAAAACATTCCGCCTTTTTCTTCTTACTCTGGATGATATAACATGATTAGGATACTCCTTACTTGCTTCAGCAATAGCTTTCAGCCACTCTTTGTGATAAATAACGTCATCATCAACAGTGATCACCAGGTCATTCTCATCAACTTCTAATATGATAGGCAATAGCTTTCTATATGGTCCAGTGTTTTCGACCCAGCGAATATCTAGTATATCACTTAGTTCAGGAAATGATTCCACCCATGAAGGAGGCTGACTAAACCCGTCATCTTCTAAATATTTTTCTTTTGAAATCGATAGTATAATTTTATCTGGAGCAATGCTTTGCCTACAAAGTGATAAAACACTATGCAAGCAAATTTCAGATCTAGAATACGTGGTAGTCAATGAAACGATGATCATAGATTATTTTAAATAACGGAAATAGGGGTTGAAAAATCATAGCCAAATTTTCCTGCACTATCTCCACATATTTTTATTATAGTTTCATAATTTTTTGTGCCAAAAAATTCAATGAATCTGATCTCATTATTCCCTTTACGCTGATATTGAATATCCACATCTTGAAATATGTTATACTTCACAGAAAATCCCATATTTTGAGCTAAAATGTCAATTACATGTTTTTTATCACGCAAGAAATCTTCATATCGTACGAGACGAAAACTTTCCTTGTTATTCAAGTAAAGTTTTGCCGAAACATCCCACCTGTGTGCTAAAGCCTCAATATAGTTCCTACTTAACCTTCCATTCCAACTGCTGTTTAAAGCCAACCTCCATATTTTTTTATCTCTAAGGATACTGTAATCATCATAATCAATGGATTCAAGATTACCTGGAATCCTTAGCCTATTCAAAACACTTCTTATGGTATCAAGAGGATGTCGCATCACCATTATATATCTGGAATCGGGAAACAGTCTTACTAAGTCATCATAGAAGTAAGTTAACCACGGCTCCTTAACTATTGGCTTAGAAAAATCTTTCTTATACTTAACTGCAAAAGATGCAAAGCTTTGACAACCGTAAGATATTCTTAAAGGCCAGCTACTATCTTTAACTGAATCTAACAAATCTAAAGTCACTGGCATTTCCGTTGCTTTTGCTAATAATGCAGCTATAGCAGTTGTACCTGATTTCTGAGTACCCAATACAAACACAGTCTGAAAACTTTCAATTTCTTTAAGACTCTTTATCTCGCGCCTATGGTTATAATTTATCAACTCGCTCTTGATGCGCCTTTTCATTTGGAACAATTTCTTCCTCTTCATACGCTTTTCGCAGAGTTGGAGTTTGTCTTTGTTTTCGTTTTCGTTTTCGTTTTCAATCAGCGTTGTATTTTATCAAAATAGTTTACTGAAAAAAATTTTTCAGCCAAAAAAATCAACTCGTCATCCCCTAATATATCTGCAAAAGTCTTATCATTTTTATACACTAGCCACCTTTCAAAAACATTTTCTTGTGTTATGGTGCTATTGATTCCTGAAAAACTACTCCCTCCCCCAAACTCTGGAATATCATTCATTGCTTGTTCCGCTTCAATAAAATTGTCCAGTGAAAGCTTTACAAACAAATCTTTTCGGTATTCGCAACTCGAAACAAATTTATTGTAATCAATGAAAATGAATTTCTCATCTTCCCTGCGAGAGTAAAATTTACGCAAATATTTTTTCAAAATTTCCTTTTTCTTTACTAGCTTTTCTTGAGTTGACCTTCCATGTTTCATGCTGCTTGCCAGCCAATTGCATGGATCTCTCAAAATAACTACAACCTTATCAGCAATACAGTTTAAAGTTCTGTAAGGCAATCTATTAAAGTCAACATCTTCCATTGAATATATTTCCTTGCGATAGCTGAACTCCTGAGAAAAGCCAAATACATTTTCTTTTCCTTGCTTTCCTGAATCTACTTCTCTCATTCCACTATTGTAAATAATGACTCTTCCGGCAACAGGAACAAAAGAAAAACTCACCCCTTTTCTATGAAAACGACAGTGATTAAAATGCGCCGACTTCCCATCCAGACCACGCCCAATCCAATCTAATACTAAATGTTGCCCAGACCGTTGTAATGAATATGTGTTTAATATAAGATTTCCATCTTTGTGTAGCTCTTCGGGATATTTGAATAAATTAAACCCCCTCATAACCGTTACCTATAAGATTTATCAAACACCGACTTATCGTCACTTGATAAGAAAACATCGATACGTATCTTTTTCACCAACTGGAACGATATCTTTCATACTGCTTCCATTCGTATCATGCCCAGCCGCTCACGCTGATAACTGCCGTCCTGCACACGCCGGCACCATGTCTGATTATCGAGATACCACTGCACCGTCTTGCGGATGCCACTTTCGAAAGTTTCTGCAGGTGTCCAACCCAGCTCACGCTCGATTTTGCCAGCATCGATGGCATAGCGCCGGTCATGTCCCGGTCGGTCCTCCACGAAGGTGATCAGTTCGCGGTAGCGTCGTAATGAGGATCGGGTATGTAGCAAGTTGGCGTTCCTGGATACCGGGGCAAGCTCATCGAGCAGTGTACAAAGCATATTAACCACATCGATATTGTTTCTTTCGTTACGGCCGCCGATATTGTACGTTTCACCGACCTCTCCCTTGGTCACCACCATATACAGTGCGCGAGCATGATCTTCCACGTAGAGCCAGTCACGAACCTGTTCCCCCTTGCCATAAACCGGCAGAGGCTTGCCTTCCAGAGCATTGAGAATCACTAGAGGTATCAGTTTTTCGGGGAAATGGTAGGGACCATAGTTGTTGGAACAGTTGGTGATAAGCGTCGGCATGCCGTAGGTGCGCTGCCAAGCACGCACCAAGTGATCCGAACTGGCCTTGCTGGCCGAATAGGGTGAACTGGGAGCATAATGTGTTTGTTCGGTGAAACGCCTGTCAGATTTTCCTAGATCGCCATAGACCTCGTCGGTAGAAATATGATGGAAGCGAAATGCAGCCTTGCGTATTCCGCTCAACCTTTGCCAGTAGCCTCGCGCCACTTCCAGCATCGTATAAGTGCCGACGATATTGGTCGTAATAAAGGTGGAAGGGCCATCGATCGAACGGTCGACATGGCTTTCCGCTGCCAAGTGCATTACAGCATCCGGCTGATGTTTTTCGAAGACATGCTCCAGCGCAGCACGATCACAGATGTCTACTAGCTCGAAGGCATAGCGGCGACTGCTGGTCACTCCGTCAAGCGATTCAAGGTTGCCTGCGTAGGTGAGCTTATCGACATTGACAACCTCGTCAATGGTGTTGCCGATAATATATCGAATAACGGCCGAGCCGATAAATCCTGCACCACCGGTAATAAGTAATTTCATAATAGCAACTATTAAAAGTGATAAAATAGCGCAAGAAAAACTCCGGCATTGTGAATACCGAAGAGTTCAAATAATCGTCAATAGATTATTTGACGTTATTTATTTGTATGCATAGTGATGGTAGCCATATCCCACAGCCGCTTTATTCTCCATGGCATTGAGAATACAGCCCTTGACCGTAACACCCGCTGTCTCCAGACGGCGCAGAGCGGCACTGATTTCGCGTGGTGTATTCATCCGAAAGCGTGCAACAATCAGCGTAGTACCTACCCGCTTGCCGACGATGGCGGCATCGGTCACCGCCAGGGCCGGGGGAGTATCGATAATGACCAAATCATACTCAGGACTGAATCCATCCAGAAATCGATTGAAACTCTCATGCACCAGCAGTTCGGATGGATTGGGAGGTGCTTCTCCACGCGAAATATAAAACAGGCCAGGTACTTTGGTTGGGCGAATGACCTCTTGCCATTCCACCTTTCCGGCTAACAGCTCTGAAAGACCACCTTTTGAAGATTCAGCGAAGGCGTTATGCACTTGTCCCTTGCGCATGTCAGCATCGATGATCAGTACTTTTTGGCCTGCTTGGGCGCAAGTGACCCCCAAGTTGATCGTCACAAAGCTTTTCCCAGCCCCAGGACTTGAGCCGGTGACCATGATAAGGTTGTTCTTGGCTTCCAGCATGACAAAATGCAAGCTGGTACGAAGGCTGCGTAAGGCTTCGACAGCCGTGTCGGTAGGATTGAGGCTCGCCAGAATACCACTGATCACCTGTTTCCCGGCACGATCCCGACGATGCTTGACTCGCTTGACCAGTTTCGATTGGCCATCGGACAGGGGAATCGTGGCATAAACCGGCACGCCCGTTGCCTCGATTTGTTCGGGTGTTTCCACACCGCGGCGTAATAGGGCACGCAACAGCACACCACCTACCGCCAACATGCACCCGATCAGGGTTGCCAATATCACGATCCGTGTCTTGTTGGGGGCGATGGGCCAGTATCCGACTTGTGCCCGGTCGATGATACGAACATTACCGATAGAACCTGCCTTGGCTACCTGCAGCTCCTGGATTTTATTTAGCACGTTGACGTAAATAACCTGGGTGACCTCGACATCGCGCGTCAACCGCAACACTTCCTGCTGGGCAGCCGGCAGTTCGTTCACCCGAGCATTGAGCTCGGCTTTTTCCTTCTCCAGATGACGTCTCTGACGCATCAAGGCCTGATAGTTAGGGTGGCTGGGCTGAAAGAGCTGAGCCAGTTCAGCCTCCTCGATTTCCAGCTCGCTGAGCCGCCCTTCGATCTCGATGTATCGCTGTATGGCGGTCTGTGCCTCACTGGAGACATCGATGCTGTCCAACTTGGCTCGATATTCATTGAGGCGCTCTTCCGCCAGTTTAAGCTGGTTGCGCAACTCCGGCGCCTGTTCTTCCAGGAAGGCCAGGCTCTGTTCGGCTTGCGCCGACTGCCTTTCGATGTTCTGAGTCAGGAAGGTTTCGACAACGGCATTCAATGAGTCCTCGATCTCCTGCCTGTCAGTGCCAGTCATAGAAAGCTGCAGCACACCGGTTGACGTTCCACGCCCACCAGCTTCCAATATCAGCAATCTACTGCCTAGCGAACTGATCGCCGAACTACGATGCATTTTGAACAGTTGGAATTGCGCACCCGGTGGGGCATTGAACGCGTCGATGCGTAACTCGAGTTCGCCATCGAGGAAGACGCCCACTCGGCCAATCTCACCGATCCCTACGGGCTGGTCGTTGATCAAGACACGGTAACGCTCATCATTGGCGCGCTCCACGACAATGACTTGCCCACGTCGCGCAGCAGCCAGTTGGAAACGCGCCACCTCGATGCTCTCTCCTCCCCATATATGTGGCTGTCCTTCCATGAAACTTGGTCGCGGAATACCACGACGCATGATGTAGTCACCGATGTAGGGAAGGGATACGGGCATGATTAACGTATCCCGTCCCAACCGATCAACGGCTTGGCCGAGCACCATTCTTGACTGGAGGATCTGGATCTCAGCCGACGTGTTGAAGTCCTCGACACCCAGCACATTGCTCAGGTCTCCTAGAGGGCTGACGGTGGAGCGGCGCTCGATCTGCACCAGGGCATCACCTTGATAGATAGGAGTCGACAGTGTGGCATAGACGATGCCGATGAAGGCGGATAGAGCCGTGATGAGGATGATCCACCACTTATGATCGATCAACACGCCGAAGATGCGACCGAGCTCGACGTCATCGCTCTCCTTGGAAACGCTCGGGATCGAAGGCATTTGAGTCATGGGGTGCCCTAATGAATTAAGCCAGTCTGCGCTGCCATTCGGCAGCAGCTATTGCCAGCAGGCGGTGGACATGGACATAGGCCTCGCGGCTCTTGCGATAAGGGTCGGGGATGTCCTGACCTCGGCCGTCTTCCAACCAATGTCCCAGGCGCATGGTCTTTCCCAGGGCGGCTGGCCAATGTTTGCCGATCTCACACCGCTGGCCTTCGCTCATGACCAGCACCAGATCGGCCCCGGCTAGCAAGGCAGCATCGAGCTGGCGTGCCTGGTGCTGACTGAAATCAAGCCCATCGGCTTCGCCAAGCTGCCGGGCTGTGGGGTCGACACCCTGGCCGACAAGCGCCGTCACCCCTGCAGACTGTATCCGGTGGCCCGGCAGTCGCTGCCGAAGCATGGCGGCCGCCACTGGGCTACGGCAGATATTGGCTCGACAGACGACCAGAATTGAATCGAACATCGAAACTTACAATTCGTTAAGATCAGCCGAGGTATCGGCGAATGTGCCCGGTAATACCACCGACGGAAGCAACAAGCTGATCACAGTGTTCCAGCGGGCCAGCGGCGCAGTGGTGACATAGACCACATCCTGCGGCTCCAGGGGGAAATGGGTACCCATGGTCAGCGACGTGGCATCGCTGATATCGAGTTGATAAACGGTGGCTAGCTTGTCGCTCTCTTCCGGCTGGACGCGGATCACGAAGATGCCCGAAGGTTCTGCCCGTGTCTGCACCACCCCACCCGCTCTAGCCAGCGCGTCGGTCAGCGAGATGCGCTCGTTGCCCAAGGTCAGGTTACCTGGGCTACGCACCTCTCCGAGGACTGCCACGTTCTGGGTCTCCTGCGTCGTTACATGCAGGGCATCCCCATCGCGCAAGAGACGATTCTGGGTCTGATCCCCTTGCCGCAGTAGTGCAAACAGAGACAGCTCCTCTTTCCGACCATCACGATTTAGAATCACATTGTGCCAATTCGCCTCGCCCGAGGGACCACCAACCTCGCTGATGGCATCGAGTACGGTCAGCGGTTCGTTGGTGATCGGCAAGGTGCCAGGGGCATTAACGGCACCACTGATATAGACTTTCTTGGAACGATAGGCGGCGACACTTACTTCGATCTGGGGATCGGTAATATAGGTGGCCAGGCGTCGCGTAAGAATGACGCGGATATCATCAACGGTTCTGCCTGCCACCTGCACACGACCAATATAGGGATAAAAGATGGTGCCATCAGGATGCACGGTATTACCGCTTTCCGCCGCACTACGCTCGGCGCCAGCGGGAATCGTCAGCTCGGGATGGTCATAGACGATAATACTCAGGATATCGCCTGGTTCAACCAGATACAGATAGTTGTCAATTTCTTGTTGCAATTGTGGCGGCATCAGGCTTGCGGTATCACCGTTTATCTTACGGCGATAAGCCGCTACTAGCTCTGGCGTAATTGGCTCAATATCCACCAAGTGGCTGATATCCGGTCCCTCGGTGTCATAATCCATGTGCCCACCGGGTGCCATGGCGCAACCGGACAAAGTGCCGGCCAGCAGCACGAAGAATAGCCATGTCCCCGCAGGGCGTCTGGTTCCGGTAGTATCCATTTTTCTTCCCCACGCTACCGCCCCAGGGTTGTTGTTGCGATCATCCCTGAAGCCGTTGAAATTAACCGATTGTTACAAATAATTTCGCCGTTGCGTCGTATGTAACCAAGTGCCTTGAGCGATATACGCCCACCCCATTACACAAGCTTACATACCATTGAGTTTTTCACATGCTGATTTTTTTATTTCTTCCTATATTAGGGATACCACTAACTGGAGCTTGGCCATACTGAGAGAGTGCTCCGTTATTAGTACTGTGAAAATCATCTTGACCTTGGTGATTATTAGGCTACTAAAACGCAAAATCCCGCAGTTTGACTTGCGTAAGCCTTCCCGCGGGATGAAATTCAGGTTTCCACTACGACATGACGTATTGCGACGATGAAGCAGATCCATTTGCCCAAGCCGGGTGCCGGGCAAGAAGAAGACAACAAGCGCGACCCCATTGCCGATGAGAGCCGTGATCATCGACACTGGAGTCACCGTATGACGTTTTTAGTCGTCGTCCTTCAGCACCTGACGCTGATCGAACAGGGCATTGATTGGTGCCAAGCGAATGCCTCCGCTGTCACCTCCCGCAGCACCTGACAGGTCTTGTCGATCTCAGCCTCGGTAAGGGTGGGGTGACAGAGAAACATCAAGCTGGTCTCGCCCAACTCCTTGGCCACCGGCAAGGGCCGCTTGGGACGCCAGCCGGTGCCATCGAAGGCCTTCTCGAGATAGACCTCAGAGCAGGAACCAGAGAAGCACGGCACACCGCGGGCAACGATCTCACTCAGTATGCGGTCGCGATGCCAGTCGGCAGCTAGATATTCGGGTTCGACGAACACATAGCACTTGTAGGCAGCGTGTTCGATATACTCTGGAAGCCTCGGTACACGCAGGCCCGGACACTCGCTGGCCGCCTGCCAGATACGTTCGGCGTTGGCCCGGCGGATGGCCTTCCACTCGGGCATCCGCGCAAGCTGAATCCGCCCGATGGCTGACTGCATCGCGGTAAGGCGCCAGTTGGTGCCAAAGCTCTCGTGCAGCCAGCGAAATCCCGGCGGATGCTCGTGCTCGTAGAAAGCGTTCCAACTCTTGCCGTGATCCTTGTACGCCCACATGCGCTGCCATAGATCGCGGTCATTGGTGGTGACCATGCCCCCTTCCCCACCGGTGGTAATGATCTTGTCCTGACAGAACGACCAGGCGCCGACATGGCCGATCGATCCCACCGAGCGCCCCTTGTAGACCGCACCATGGGCCTGAGCGCAATCCTCGATGACATACAGGCCATGTTCCTCGGCCAGCGCCATGAGTTCCTCCATCTCACAGGGCCAACCGGCCAGATGCACGGCGATGATCGCCTTGGTGCGAGACGACACCACCCTGCGTACCGAGTCGGCTGTGATATTCTGCGAATCGCGGTCCACATCGGCAAAGACAGGCACCGCCCCCGCCGTCACGATCGAGGATACCGAAGCCAGGAAAGTGCGAGATGTGACGATGACCTCATCGCCATGTCCAATCCCTAGTCCTCTAAGTGCCAGATCGAGGGCTGTGGTGCCATTGCAGACCGCAATGGCATATTCGGTGTCAGTGAATCGGGAAAATTCACTTTCGAATTTTCGTCCTTCATCCCCGGTCCAGTAATTGACCCGATTGGATAACAGAACCTGAGAGACGGCCTCGGCCTCGGCTTTGCTGTAGGACGGCCAGGGAGAAAAGGGACCATTTAACATGAGAGTCACCCTGCTAGTTGGAAAGAACAAAAGCTAGTGCGGCGGGAAGTGGCCCGCCAAGGGCAATCGAATCCATAGAATGGAAGTACGACTGCTGCCGATTTCCATCGGTTCTTGGTTTTCAAACGTCGGGAAATCTAACGAATAACTGGTGCTTACACCGAATGTTATCTTCCATTTTACCAGAACCGATACCAATCTAACCCACCAGGGTCTTCCAGATCAGTCGAAGGTCTTTCTTGAAGCACCAGTTCTGGAGATATTCGATATTGAGGCGAACTTTCTCAGGGTAAAGCACAAGGCGATTGTAGGTATCCGGATCCGGTTGTGCGGCAAGGATCTCTTCTTCACGGCGAAAATGCAGTGTTGCCGGCCCAGTAATACCGGGACGTACGCTAAGGATTACCAAAGCATCTCCATTCAGTTTATCGGCAAAACCAGGGACATCCGGCCGAGGGCCAACAAAACTCATATCGCCAATAAATACATTCCATAGCTGGGGAAGTTCGTCGATCTTACTTTTGCGAAGGAAGCGACCGATACAAGTAATACGGGGGTCGTTTGCGGTCGTCACCGTGGTCTGTATATGCTGACTGGGACGCATGGTCTTGATTTTATAAAGGGTGAAAGTTCGCCCCCCCTTCCCAACCCGCTGTTGAGTGAAAAGACCATGGCTCCGTGTATCCACGCTAGCAATGAGATAGGCTAAAACAATTAACCATCCGGTAAGAAAAATCCCCAGAAGCGCTAATGTGATATCGAACCCCCGTTTCTGAATTCCCTGAATTCGACTCAGTGTTTTCATAATGCATCACTTGTAAAATGACATCCCTTGACTAAGAGAAGAAAATCAACAGCCTCGACGAATTGATTCCTGCGTCAGGAGAGCTTCGGCCTTATCGAGCAGTGGGAAGCGCCCCCTGGCGCGAGATCCAAGGAAGTGGCGAAAAAAATAGGCACTAGAAATTAGTCCACCTAATAGTGGTGTATAGGTCACTTCTAGCTTGGCGAACTGACATGTAAATCCGAAACTACCTATAAAAAAATTCTGCACCTGTGTTTGATGATAGATGGAGCGATTTCCATCAGTTACATAATAAAAACCTCGGGTATTGAGATAATCATCAAGCATTACATGAGTCAGCGCATAGCTGGAGTAATCACGCAGTGAATCGGGCTCATACCAGATATTCTCCCAGAAGACAGCTTTCGACTGTAGATGATTTTCGGAAAAGGCGACCATGCGTTCGCCTTGAAAGGCCGCGTAATATTCCACAACATCAGGATAGCCTGCTGCAGCCTCGAGGCGCCTTTCGAAGTCATCATGTCGCGGTAGGCTGGCGACCCCAGCGGGGTCGTAGCGTGCCGCCGCCTGCACGCAAACGGCATGTCCCTGTTCACGCATCTCGTCAAGGCTAGCCTGTCGCACCGTCAGACGCTTCAGCCCGCGACGTATCTTGCTGCGGGTGTTGGCGCTGCACTGCTGGAGTGAATAGGGTCCTCGCCGAATCACGAACCACCAGGGACTCGGTTCGGCCCTGTCGAAGCCGCAAGTCCATCGAGCAAAGGGGCGACGAGAAGCTTTCAGTAGCCGCCGGGCCTGCTCGGTGTTGATCTCGGGCACGACATGCGGCAGATACGCCGGCATCATGAATCCCTGATAGGCATACCATTCAACACCATCCATGCGAACCACTTGATGGCCGGCTGCCTCGAGAAAACCGGCATACTCGTTCTCCTGAGCCATATCTCTCCCCGCGCTGCGCTGCATGCAGTCGCATCAAGCGCTGTGTTGAGGTGCTAGATACTGCACGCGTCCGCCCTGTACGAGGCTTTTCAGCTCATCGTCACCATGACGACCGTCAAAGTCCCCTGCGTCTAGGCATTCCTGCAGCAACGTCAGCAAGGCCAGTCGGAGCAGCACCTGATGATGGGAAGTCGCCATCTGTCGTGCCTGCAGGCCGGTCAGCCGCATGACGAAAGGTTGCACCCGCCTGACAGCACTCCCGAGCCACTGCGAGCGACTGACCTGACGGCGAAGATCGTACAAGCGCCGATGCAGCAGGCTCCCGCGGCCACTACTGCCCGACTGGCTGGCGAAGAACTCGGCCACGAAGGCACGCATGCCATCGGGATCAATATCATCGCCCAACGGTAGCGCTTCGAGGCGCTCAGGTGCCAAACGAGGTAGCAGCGCATTCCTAAGTCGTTCCTGCTGCCGCATGAGACAAGGCCAGTCGATACCCGCTTCCACAGCGGTAACCGGAATCCCTCCGAGTTCGGGAAACCGTTGTTTCAACAACGCCACATAGGCTGCCTTGTCGACTCGCAACAATGGTGAAAGCTGAGTGACCACGTCCATCACTTCGGCCGTCATCAGTGGGCGGCGCACTGCCAGCATGGGGGACTTGAAATTACCCGGCGCCAGGATCCAGCGGGCGATATAGGTATGGAAGTAGAGGTAGTCCTGGATATCCTTGGGCGAGTCGTTAGGGCCCGCATCGATCAAGGCGTCGAGCTCGTCGGCGAAACACTGCCGAGTCTCGCAGACCGCCGAGTCGTTCAACAAGCGTTCCAATGGCCCCCGGACCGTGCGCAAGGCATCGTGCAGAATGTTGGCGACGGCCTCGTCACGACCGGCGGGTAATGGCCCGGCACCAAAGGCCTGGTCACCCAGTACTACGAAACGCGCCTCATGTGTCTGCCACGCATCGAAGGTCTGCAGAGGACTTGCAAAGCTGCTGGCATTGTCGGTCAGCAATTCACTGATACGGCACCAAGGCTTGGCGTGCTCGACCCAGTCGGTGCCGTCGAGCCGGCAGACATCGAAACTGACCCCATGAACAGCGGCCAGACGACGACTGAGGTCGGGGTCCGAATGTGCCAGGTCATCCCTGGCCGCCCAGGTCAGCGCCTTATCGGGCAGTCGGCCGAGGCGGTGGGTGTAAGCCAGGATGCCTCGTGAGTCGAGTCCTCCGGTAAGAAACAGCTGATAGCGATCGGTTTCGCCCAGTTCGGCAAGCATGGAGTGATGCGAGCGGTACAGGGTCTGGTACAAGGTATCCACCGCCTCCGCCCGTGAATGGATCCGGGACTCGAAGTGCAAATCCCAATAACGCCTACGCTGCAACTGCTGCGTTGCGGGCTGGTAGTGCAGTAGCTCCCCCGGCCCGAGAAGAGCCACGCCCTCGAACATCGTGCGACTACCGACCAGATAGCGGCTCATCAGAAACTGCAAGGTACTGCCTCGATCGAGTTGAGCCGGAACGGCCAGCAGTCTCAGTACCGCCTTGGCTTCGGGGGCAAACGCTAGCGCGCCTCGCTGCATGGCATAGCACAGCGGAATGGTGCCGATGGGGTCGGTAAACAGCCACAGGCTACCTTGGCGCCAGTCCCACAGGGCAACGGCATGACTGCCTTCTCCTTTCAACAGGCTGTCCACCCCTCGCTCACGATACCGCTGGGCCAACGCTCGTGCATCGAGATATCTGCCATCCAGCGCTACGCTACCGTGCAGCACCAACAGCATCCCATCGCCGTCATGCCACGAAAGCTCATTTGGGTAAGCCGCTGTGTAGAGGCCGCCAAGGTCGATACCTCTGCTAGTCGGCAGCCATCGCGCCATGGCGCTTTGTGCATGCAGCAAGCTCGCCGCTGCGACATCGAGCCGATGGCGCGGGGCGTTGAGGTGCGCGCCTCCCAGGATGCCGCTCACTGATGCACCTCTCTGGCGCGGCTGTCGCTAGACGTAACGTTCATCGCCATGGATGCCAGAAGCGACGGTATGACGACATCAACGTGATAGCTAGCGGCAGCCTCCCTGGCCGCTGCTTTCATGGCAAGCAGGGTCTCACTGTTGTGGATCAGCCAGTCCAGTCGCTCCTTGAGGGCCTGCGCATCACCCCACGGGAATAGCAGACCCGTGATGCCATCGATCACGACCTCCGCATTGTCCTGCCAGTCCGAGGCAATGACAGGAAGTCCGGCGGCGTAGGCTTCCACGACAACCCCCGGAAATCCCTCTCCCTCGTAGCGGGTCGGAAAGATCAGGGCATCGTAACGACTCAATGTTTCGAGGACAGATTCCGGCGCCAGCGCTCCCCGGTAAGCAACCGCCTCCCCCCTGCCCCGCAACACCCCCGAAAGCCAGTCACTATCATCGTCGGTTAGCGGGCCATAGAGATCGAGCGAACAACGAATCTGTTTGCAGGAGGCATTGAGCGAGTCCACGGCCTGAATGGCCAGGTCGGCACCCTTCTCGGGGATCATGCGTGACAGGAAGACTAGCCTGAGTGGCTCGCCTACCCCGCTGGATAGCGGTCGCTGGGTTGGAAAATCACGAAAATTGGGCAGCCAGCGCAGATTATCAAAACCTAGGCTTTTCAGGGATTCGACCATACGGAAGCTCTGGACATGCAGACTATCAAGCTTGCGTAGCCCGCGTACTAGTCGAGGGTGGCGATCGATGAATTCGGGAAGCCAACCACCAACCACCAGGTAGTGCACAGACACCGAATAACGCCTCCGCCAATAAAGGTAAAAGGGCAGTAAATACGTCAACCCTCGCTCGGCGGGCATGATGATGACCTGTTCGGAGTCCCGAAAACCATGCTGGATGTCGAGAAGCTTAGCCAGGGGGCGGGTGCTAAAGTCGTGCGTATCGATGCAGTGCACCCGATCACACCCCAAGCGCTTTTGAAGCTCTGCAGCCACCAGACGGGTTCTCAGGATCTGGCCATTCTGTCCGGGGCCCGCTCCGCCCAGATTTCCGATCAGGCATATCTTCACAGCAGCGCCCAGCTCACGCCTGGCGCTGTCGTTCTTCACCGATATCGCCTTCATCCAGCGTCTCCTTCAACAGTGCCTCCAACTCATCGGTCAGCCGGTCGCGAGAAAAGTGCGTACTGGCCAGCTCCAAGGCTTTGGCGGCGGCATGTTTCTGGCCTGCCGAGTCGGCAAACCACTCGCGCAACTGCAAGGCCGCCTGCAATGGATCGCGACTGAGCACCAGCCCGGTACCGCTCTGTTCGATCAGCTCCGCCTGCCATCCCCCGTAATTGATGGCAACGGGAGTCCCCGAAGCCAGTGCATCGAAGAACTTGTTGGCGGAATTTTTCTCCATTTCCGGCAACTCGATGAAGCACGAAGCTGCAAGATCTGCCGCGGCAAAGGCCTCGACAATGCGCTGCTTGGTCATCTGTAGATACATGAACAGATTCTGGTCCAGAACCCCTAGCTTGCTGGACAATTGCCGCACCTTTTCGACCTCGGCACCGCCACCGATGATGACGATTCTCAGTGAGGGAACCACTTCACGGCACGCCGCCGCCAGATGCGCCAGATATTCAACACCGTTGATCCTGCCCAAGGTGCCGGCATATAGCAGGATCTTGCCGCCTTCGAGTTCAGGGTGAATTCGCCGAAATTGCTCGGTTGCAGATGAATCTGAAGTGAACAGCTCAAGATCACAACTATTGGGAATGACACGGATGCGACTGGGTTCATAGCCTGCTGCCACCACCCCATCACGCATCCCTGGCGACAATGCCACCACTCTAGCAGCATTACGGTAGGCGAAGCGCTCAAGTGCACGGGCCATGCGGATCAAGATGGGATGACGCAGAGCACCCACGGCGATCGGCATCTCAGGCCAGAGATCACGCACTTCAAACACCATCGGACACCGCTGCCGCCGGGACACGAACACCGCAGGAAGGGCAATGGTAAGCGGAGTGCTGGTAGCAAACACCAGATCGCCGGACAGACTCGCGGCTCTGCGTGAAGCGCCGATGGCAAAACGGAAGAAGGCTCGTAGGCGTTGCGCATAGCTCATGGCATTGTCATAGGGCACTGGTAACCAGTGCACTTCGATTCCCTCTTCGTTGGTGACGAACCAATCACGCCGCCCGTCCTCCTCACGCCAGGAAGTCAGCATGCGAACCCGATGCCCACGACTCACCAGGCGCCTGGCGAGTTCATAAGATCGAGTACTACCGTTCATGCCAGGAGTATTGAAGTACTGATGCAGGTAGATGATCTCCACATATTTCTCCTTCCTCGAATTTCAGACAAAGCCAAGAACTGATCGCTGATTTCTTTCGGATCCATGAAAGACTCGAGCCACCAGCAGTCAAACTCCGACGGCAAGTACCCTGAAGTTTGTCGCTATCAATGATGATCAGTGTCCTAGATTGGCCTGTGTTGAAACGAGTGCAGTGGGATACGATAAAGGGATCAACTGATAGGCACCCACATTAGCGGCCAGGGCTAGCGTCACCCAGAAGTAGCGATTGAACGCCATAGTTCCAGTTAGACCAAACCACAGCCCAGTGACCACTAAACTGATCAACAATGCACCACTCGGCGTATGTCGAACTTGCCAACAGCGGCGAAGTACCGAGCCCAGAAAGCCCAACCACAGTATGAGTGCTGGTATGCCGAAAGAGATAGCTACATGCAGATAAGCATTGTGAGTGGTGAGTGCTACACCACTCAAGTAGCCACCCAGCAATTCCATGAAGTCGGGACCTTGTCCCATCAAGGGTTTCTCAGCGATAAGTTGCCATGACCAATACCAGATTTTGAAGCGACTCATATCCTCTTGACCTGCCACGGTATTTTGCAGCCTTTCAATGACCAGATCAGTGCTGAGGACAAACCCGAGGCCGGCAAATAGCACAGGGGGGAGAACATATATATAGGCTGAAGTGTTTCGACTTCTCGCTTCCAGTATCAGCAACATGGTGATGCCAACCATCATGGAGAGGAAGCCCCCACGGCTGCCTGATTTAAGGATAGCCAGCATCAAGATTGCGCATCCCAATAAGAGTGCCATGACTTGCCACAGTTGCATGGTTCGAACCCTTTCTATTAGCAACCACAATAAAGTGATCAGCCCTAGGGTATAGAAGTATGCTTGCTGGTTGAGATTGATCTCTTCAAAACCACTGCGGCCTTTTGAAAATTCAGCACTCCCTAGTAACAAGCCCATCATGGCGATTAGTAACACTGCAGCCACTACACTGCCCAAAAGAATAGGCAATGCTCTGGGATCACGGGACAAGTCAAGGAGAATAATGGCGAGAATAAAGACCTGAAACCACTGCAGATAGAATATGAGTTGCGTGGTGTCGCCAGCAATCCAGCGCAACAGCTCCACGACCATAGTGGCAACGAAAAGTAGTAACAGCCATACCGTTGGCCCTTTGTAAATTCGATAGTGGGAAACCCCATGCATCGCAAAGGCCAGCGCCAGGATCATCCCCATGGCCGCGGAAGGTGTGCGCAACAATGGCAAGCTGGTCAATGTCAGGTAGTCAAACATCGACAAGAACAAAAAAAGACCAGCAAACACCAACAATATCAGCGGCTTGCGCTCATACCCGAGGTAGGAAACCCATGGCATGGTAATCTCTCACGGACTTGGTGATAAGGAACGATAGCCACCTTGTAACCAGTGATAACACTCACGCAGTGGGTGGAAGGGGCCATCGAGTTCGGCTTCCAAGTGATGGCTAGGTGCATTGGGCAAGCCTAGCCGGGATAGTGTGAAGGGGGTGGTATTGACCACAGTGTTATAGCGCTTCTGTTGGTTGGGGATGAAACAGGAACGGAAGCCAGTTTGCTTTATGCAACGAATCACGTCGTCGCTATAACTCCCCCCAGGCAGACAGAACGGCGCAGCCTCCAGTCCCAGATGATCACGTAGTTCTTCCCGGCAGCGTCTAATCTCGTGGCAGGCCTCTGCAATGGGTACTTGACCCAGCAGAGCATGGGAATAACTATGGCCACCGATCTCGACCCCACTTGCCTGCAGCAGGCGGGCGTCCTGCCAGCTCAGCATTTGGTCTAGTGGTGGTTCGACCCCTAGCTGGTTTGCCAGGCCGCTGATGAGGGTGTCACGCTCGCCTCGTTGAAGAGGAGCAATCCCGAGCTTGATGCGCTGGTAGGCAGCCCGGCGCTGGTGGGAATCGTTCAGTGGCGCTGGCTGCTCGCCCAGTAGTGGATGAGACATCTCCAGGACATATGTGCGCTGAAAAATGACACCGAGACGCTGTGACCAAGGCAGCTCACCGTTGGTCAGAGAACGCGTCACCATGAAGATGGTCGCCGGCACGCGGTAACGTTCCAGTATCGGAACGGCATTTTCAAGATTGTCACGAAAACCGTCATCGAAGGTCAGTACGACCGATCGTGCCGGCACTGCCCTTCTCTGTTCCAGGCAATCAATCAATGTCTTGAGCGGGATGACCTCGTAATGGCGAGTCAGGTAAGCGACTTGGTCAGCGAACCACGCCGGGCGAAGCCCTTGCAGGTAGCCATCGTCATCATCGCTGAATCGGTGCCCATAGAGGATGAATGCCCCTTCGTGTCGCCTCAAGCCTCGCCCCATGGAGCTGAGTCCACAACTCACTACCGCACGACTAGCCAGGTCCCTAACAAATTCTTTCATGGGAGAAATGCTCCAAGGCATAGCGAAGACGCTCATTGGCACAGGCGTTGCGTGCGAAATCACCCGGATCAAAGTGCCATTCACCTTCTGGATCACGTGCCATACGCCCGGGCGTTCCATCCAAGCGCAGTTGGTCGATGGAAACACTGGCACCAAAGACAGTCTGCAATTCGTTGACCAGTAGAGTTCCGTCGGCGGTCTCGAAAATGTCGACATCCATACTGCGAAACCCCGCCGCCTCGGTAATGTGATGCAACATTTCCAGTTGTCGACGGCGTGGCGGCTCCCAGTCCACCTGGCCAGAGCCGCTGTGGAAGTCACCGGCACGGCCCTTGCGATGACCGAAATAGGAGTCACCGATACGCACCATGCGCCATTCGCGAATCTCCGGGAGATATTCCTGGAGCAGCAGACTGCCCCACTCGCGATCGCGCTTATCATGCCCCGACGGCACATGACCACTACCAAAGGCCCGCTCGACGATGCGCTGCAGAGCCCAGCGAGTGCGTATGATCTGCACACCGGTAGCAGCGGCACCGAAGCGAGTCTTGAAGACGATGGGCAATGCGCACTGACGAGCAAAGTCTTTGGCCTGATGTACCTCGAAGAACACCCAGGTACGGGGATGGGGAATATGGTGCGCCCTGAGCCAATCGCAGGTGCGAATCTTGTCTTCATACATCCAGCTCTCGACGAAGCTGGGGAACACGGCTAGACCAAGGTCGTGCTCCAGCAACTTGCAACGATCCTTGAAGAGCCTGGCATAGGGCCCCAAGCTGGCATCAGGCCAGACCAGGAACAGCTGGCAGCCGCTGTCGATAACATATTCCAGCCAATTCGGGTGCGCAATATCGATTACTTTGAACGGCACCCCCATTTCCTGGCAAGCGCGCACGTAGTGGGTATGACGCTGGACCCGGCTCTTGAGAATGCCGACTTTTACGGGACTGCCATAGCGGTTGATGTCGCTTTCAGTCACCTCGGACAAGGGATCACAACGGGCAAAATAGCGGCGCTTGACTTCAGAAAATGACACATGGCGCTGTATCGCGTATCTAAGGTCGCGTGGTACCCAGCGACGCGCCAAGTCAACCCAGTCGGTGGACATTGTCATCCCTCAACATCTCGGCATACAGGTTCAGGTAATCATCGATGAAGCGTTCCTGATGGAACCACTCCATGGCGAGTCGACGCGACCGCTCTCCCATTTGCAGACGCTGCTCTGCCGATGTCAGCAGCATCCATTCCATGGCACCGGCAATCGACATGGAGTCGGTTTCATCGCAAAGAAAACCATTACGTGCTTCCTTGACTACCAAAGGTAGGTCGGAGACGCGGCTGACCACGATGGGCAAGCCACAGGCCATGCCCTCTACCACCGCATTGGGAAAACCTTCCTGTAGAGAAACATGGACCAGCGCATGGGCCTGCTGGTAAACGCGCTCGATATCCCGCGTCTCACCGTGGAAGCTAATCAGCTCCTGCACTCCCAACTGATCGGCCAGGGCCACCGCACGGCGGTAGTCAGCCGATGGGGCATGATCACCGCCCAGGCCACGACGCCCAAACCAGTCGAGATGGAATCCTGCCCCCTGACGCCGGTATAACTCAGCCACGGCCCGTACGACGCGTTCGGGATTCTTCACGCCATATACGCTACCGACGACACAGAAGCGAAACGGAGATTCGCAGGGAGATGAAAGGGCCGGGCGGAACTGAGTGACGTCGAGACCATTGCGCACCACCGCCACCCGACCACGCAGCCATGGGGCCAGCGCCTCCAGACTGCGGCGGTTGAGGTCAGTTTGGGTGACGACTCGGTCGGCCAGAGCAAACAGGCATAGAGCAGCCCACAGAGAAGGCTTGTGACGGCCATAGGTCGCCGTCGAGAAGTCACTGGCCAGTACTCTGCAAGCCGGACCAACCAGCCGGGCCAGTACGGCGACACCGGACGCACGCTTCATGAAACCATGGGCGATGTCCGGCTCGAAGTCCCTGAGCCAGCGACGAACCACGCCGATCTTGGCCAGCCTGCCACGTGACGCATGATGGCGTACGACCACTCCCTGAGCCTCGAGGGCCGTGTCATGGGGTGACCCACCGTCGTAGCAGAACACCTCCACCTGGTGTCCCCCCTGCACCAGTCCTCCGGCCAGGCGCATGAGTTGACGCTCCGCACCTCCCTGGCAAAGCCCGCCGATCAGCAGCCCGACTTTCATGTCTCACCTCGCGCAGGAGGATATCCCGCATTGTCAAGTACAGGAGTCGCATCGGACTCTCCTGACATCCCCAGGAAGGGCGCGCAGCACTGCCAGTCATGCGCATTCTCCTGGCGAAAGAACCGATGCGGCGGCCGGACATGGGAGCGAAAATAGGCATAGCAGTCGCGCATGATGCGTACTTCGCTATGACCCGATTGCCAGTAATCTTGATGGGGCTCAAAGACATCGAACGCTACCGCGTCCCCAAAGATGGCATAGCAACTCTGATAGGCACTGGAATATAGCGTCGCCACCCTGGCCGGAGGTAGCGGTTGGCGGACCAGTTCCAACTCGATCGGCCCCGAACGACTGACGACCTCCATTCCCGTAGCACTGGCCAGCCTGGCAAGGTTATCCCGGCACTCACGAGGATGGGGCCAGTACAGTACGCGCTGCTCGGCATAAGTGCCGCTCCGTATGCTTTGCACGAGTTCCAGGTAGGCGGATAACGATGTCACGCCAAACTCGACCAGGGGCTGGCCAAGAAACCAGATATCTCGTGCGGCACCTCCCCCCGGTGAGCGCTTCATCACATACGAGCGCAGATAATCATAAGTATTGTGCAGAGTTCTTGTTCCTGGTCGCACATCAGCATAAGCCGTGAACTGCCAGGCGTTATCGAGAAGGGGTCGACGAATGCCCAGCAAACGTCGGCGTAGCCACTTGCTTCGTGAGCGATCTGCAAATCCCGAAAGCGTGGACGTACCATCGTCACAGATCAGCAGCTCCTGCCCACCTCCCTGTGAGGCAAAGTCCAGGTGCAAGACCTCGTTGGGGTTGCCGATGACCAAGAGTTCTGACGTAGGCCACCGCACCAACATCTGCGCTATTCGACGATGAGTCGCGACATCTGCCAGCACATCGGCCAAGCAACGTAGCAACAGGCTCAGTCGCACATGGGGCAGCAATCTACCGGCCTTTACGGTATCGATACGGGTCCAGTTCGCGAAGCCAGGCAGATCAACGAAGTCCCGGAGCCTATAATGCTGTTCGAGGATCACCAAATAACGTTCCCGGCTGCCCAGCAGCTCAACCAGTTCCTTGGCGTTGAGATATTGCAGGGGTGTCGACACCATGACATGGCAACGCCGTCCATGAAGGTCAGCGGTCGTCTGCTGGCGGGCATGGTCGCCGACAGCAAGCCGCGTCTCACGCTTCATGACAGTGCCACCAAGCCCCTGGCGGCCCATTTCCCCAGGTAATCCTCGACCACGGAGATCGGCAGGCCGACACGTTCCGCCAGCAGGGCGACACTCGTTGGTCTGGAAAGCGTAGGAATGAGCTCCATCAGCTGCCGCATGCGACGGCGTTGGTCGTCGGGGATATCGCCAAAGGCCACCTGCCCTGGGTCGATGTAGAGGTCGTAGTCCGGATGCGATAGACAGATGTTGCCGATAAAACGCTTGCTGACAATGGCACTCGACTCGAGTGTCTCGATGGCCTGCAACAAGACCTGCAGCGCCCCGTCGAGGCGTTCGGGGCGCATCAGGGCCAAGTTGTCGCGATCGCTGTGGTATTCCGGATAGGGATAGCGTGACAGCGAAGCCATTGGAATACCGTAAGCCTCCCAGATATATTCGTCATTGATCAGGGCACTGGCAAACTCGCCGGTGTGATGTTGGCAACCGCCTTGTTGCAAGGCGCCGGCCAGGGCCAGCTCGATATTCGACTGCTGCTGGCGCGAGAACTGGAGAGCCAGTTCGGTGGGTGAACCCAGCATTTCCAACATGACACCTTCCAGCAAGCATTCCCTTTCCTGCTGCGGGAGGTGGCCGAGATAATATTCGTTGCCGATGATCCCCGGCGCCAACACAAGCCGATAACTGAAGTGGGTCTGTGGCCGGTTCTGCAACGCCTTGAACAGGGCGACTCCCACCGCCACTCCCGAGAGGCCGTCATTCGCCACGCCCGGATGGTCCAGGTTGGCACCGAAAACGATGGTATCAGTCGAGCGCCCTTGAAGAGAGTAGTCGAGCACGCGCAGCATACCCGGTGCTTCTGTGGTTTCGATCACCACCTCGTAGTCACCTTCGTCAAGAGAGTCGTAAAAGGTTTGCGGCACACAAAATCCCCAGTCGCGCCGCCAGCTACGAAACATCTGACGAAAGTGGAAGGGAATGATATCGGGATCGCGGTGATCGTAGTGCAGATGACGGCGTAGCTCTTCCCGGTTCACAGTGCCCCGGAAGGGGGAGGAAAGCGCCATGACCGCCAAGGGGTGCCGTCGACCGTCGTAAATCCTGCGTCCGCCGTGATAGATGGCGGCCACCTTGACGTCCCATTTCGGCGGGATCAACCATCCGTTGTAATGATCCTCCGATGAATAGCTCAGCGCCCTGAACGGTAGCCGCGACATCATGTACTCAACGGTATGGTCATAGTCGCTCGAGCAGACTACCCGGTTAAGCGGAGTCAGATCCGCCAGGATCTCCATCATGTCGTTGGTGACAGTATCTCGTGTCATGACGTCTCCCGGGACACCGCATCGAATAAGGGTTCACGGCCCTGTCCCCCGAAGTCCATCGGCGGCGGCGCCTCCACATCTGTCGGCAGGTCATTGGTGTCGATACGAGGCAGGATCAGGGGATCATTCGCCGTCAGGTCTGCCAGTGCCACTTCGGTCGTCAGGCCAAGCGCGCACCCTCGCGCCCGCAGGATACTCAGCAGCGAGTCATCATAGCCGCCGTAGGGGTAACACATGACCCAGTCATCCCGGCATGCCCCGAGCACTTCGAGAAAACGCAGTCCTCGCTCGACTTCCTCGATCTGATGTGCGGGACTCAGGCTGTTCAGCCAGTAGTGCTGATCGCCATGGCTGCCAATGAACATGCCGGCCTCCAGCAGATGGCGCAACTGTCCCTCACTCATGTACAGCTCTTCGGCAAAGGCCTTCTCATCACTGGTGACATATTGGCTGAACAGACGCTCGGTCAGCTGCTGACGGAAATCCTCGGGCAGTTCTCGTTGCAGTGCCCGCTTGACGAATGTGGTGGGCGGATCGTCATAACGGCTATCGCTGGAAAGCCCCGAAAAATAGACGTGGTTGGGCTCAAGACCATAATGAACCCTGGCTTCATCCATGGCGGAGAAGATGAAATCCACCAGGACGCCAGGATCCTCGACGCTCGCCAATATGAAGTGAATCTTGTTGACGTCCAGGACCCGTCGCTCGAGCACCGCACAGGCCGGGGGGAAAAAGCTGCCCTGCAGGCCACGCTGCGTCAGCAATGGCAGCACATGGTCATGATGATCCCGGTAGCCATCATCGAACGTCAGCAGCAAGGGATGTGCAGGCAAGGCGTCCCTTGCGTCCCGCGAGGCAGCGATCACCTGCTCCATGCTGACGACCCGGTAGTGGCGTTGAATATAATCGAGCTGCCCACGAAAATGCTCTAGCTCCAATGCTTTCAGGCGAGGATACCGGGACGCCTCGAGCGGCCGCACATAGTGGTACATGACAATGGTAAGACGATTGGGCATCACAGAATCCTTTCACTCAGGTGTTCGTTACCAGGCACTCAGGCCGCCGTCGACATACAGGTTCTGTCCCGTGACATAGCGCGAGGCATCCGATGCCAGATAGATCAAGGCGCCAACCAGGTCATCGGCATTGCCCATGCGCCCCAAGGGAACCCGCTGCGAATAACGGTCCACGAACTCACGGTTCTGACCGCTCTGCACCCCTCCCGGCACCAGCGTATTGACGCGAATGCCATGCTCCGCCCACAGGGTGGCCAGGTAGCGCGCCAGGCCTGCCACGCCAGCCTTGGAGGCGGCATAGACCGGAGGGGTATTGATCGCCAGCCCCAAGTATTCTGAACCCTGGTAAATGCGCGCATCCGCACCCAAATGGCCATAGATCGAGCCGGTATGAATGATACTGCCTCCCCTGCCCTGCTCGATCATTCGACGCCCGACCGCACGCGAGACGAGGAACACACCATCGAGATTGACGGCCATGATCTTGCGCCATTCGGCGAGCGAATAGTCCTCGGCCGGCGCAAAGAACGCCGCCAGGTTATCGGATTTGCTGGCGGCATTGTTATGCAGCACATCGATGGATCCGAAGCGCTCCATGGCCCTGTCGACGAGTGCCTCCACGGAGGCCTCACTGGTGACATCACACTCCCACCCTTCACAGGGTATGCCTGAAATCTCGGTGATCTCCCTGGCATAATGCCGGGCGCCCTCGCCATCCAGATCGGCCACGACGACATGGGCACCGAACGCTGCCAGCGCCTCGCAGAAGGCACGTCCCAGAATGCCGAGCCCACCGGTGACGATGGCGGTGCGACCGGTGAGATCGAAGAGATTGCGATAGTCACGGCTCATGGGAACTCCGGGCCTGGCGTTGATCGGGAAATAGCCATTTTCTCGACGCAGTTGACATTGAGCCACGCGCGCCGGGCACATTCGCGCGCCCCGTCACTCAGAACAGCGCGCAGTCGATCTCCCTGTTCGAGACAGTCCCTCACCCGGGCGGCTATCTGTGGTGCCTGTGTCGCCAGCTCGAAAGGATCGAAGGGCGTGCCAGGCTGACCGCTGTCATGCAGGAAGGCCTGCATCTTTGGCGTGTAGGCGCCCAGTGCGACGACGGGGGTGCCCCCCGCGTGGGCAAAGATGGCGGAGTGCCAACGCCCACCTATATATACCCCGGCATTACCGATGACATCGATGGCCTGCTGAAACGGGGAAGACATACCGATCAGGGGAAGCCCGAGCTCGTTTTTCACGGCCTGAAAGATATGTTCGTCCTGCCAGGAAGCGGCAACCAGAACGACCTGGTCACACTCGGCCAACAAGCGCCGGCATAGCTCCACGTATCCTGCCACGGGCTTGACTTGCGTCTCGCCGCGGCGCAGGTAACTCGAACTGCCACCGACACAGACATAGGGTCGACTGGGCTCGAATTCCTCCACACGCGATGACCAGCTCTCGACAGATGCGGGTACATAGAGGTAGGCGGCATCGGCTCCGGTCGTCGAGGAACAGAACTCGGAGCAAGCCAGAGCCGAGTCGGTTTCGCGAAAGACCACCTCATCCAACAGGGGGTATACGTGGCGGGCGATACGATTGAGGTTCGGGTGGCGAAGATCGGCACTGTGGTTGACCATCACCGTTCCCCTGCCCAGATAGTGCTTGGCCAGATACGCAATGAAGAACAACATGCGACTGTGACGTATGTTGCCGTAGATGCAGCCCTCCCCATTGATAACGACCAAGTCACTGCTCCCGAGGGCCTCACGAATGTCTCCCAACGCCTTATGCTGCATGACACGAAGGGCTTGACGATCGAAATCCTCCCAGGAGGCGGGCACCACGTCCGGCAATTGCTGCGCCAGACGGTTGAAAAAGGCACTATTCAAACGCCTGGACATCGGCCATGTAGAGAGCCACCGGTCGCAATGGCCCCCGAGATAAGCGATAGCTGGGTAGTCTTTGCTCTGCTTTTCATCCAGTCGTGAGGCTGGTAATGTCCGCTCCACGTTACCACCCGCGTTGTGAAGTAGCTTGCACAGCGCTATCGATGTCGCTTGTGCTCCCCAGTTGCGGGTATTCGCGTTGTCATTCACTAGACAGACCTTCACACTTGGCACTTGAGTGCGTGGTGAAGAAGCATCATGGATGGGCTGCGTGGAAGCTCGTTCATGCTGCATGAACGACGACCTCCCGGCGCAGTCGTATGGCGTCTTGTCCCGCAATCAAGGTCCTGATGACATCCAGGGTGGATAGCGGTCTGATGGGTGGCCGAGCGTCACGGATCATGGTCGCGAATGACCAGAGGGCGCGTCGAAACATGGTGAAATTATCGCGGATGCTATGACAGCTGATATGTTCGCTGCCGAACAATTCCACGTTGAAGATACCAGGTGCCTTTCCCAGCGCATCGATGATCACCGGGGTGCCATCCTCGAGCATGATCAGTAGAGACTCATGCCTCGCAGGTAAGGCACGCACGCTGATGGGGCGAGAGGGTGCCAACGACAGAATCGCCTCGAGCAGGTGAATGCCGTATTTCGGCCAATCATTGAGGATAATGCCGCGGATAAGTTTCAGCTCACCATAACTGGCAAGCCCCTTACGCAGCTCATCCAGCTCCATGGCGTAGCGCATCGCCGAGCAGGACATCAGTAGTCCTTGTTCCAGATAAGGAACGAAATATTCGAGCACTATCCTGTCTAGCGTCAGCGGCTTGTCGATGAAGACAGGAATCCCCGCCTCAAGAAATGGGCGTGCAAGGGACCAGTGACTTTCGGCATCGTCTCGAGCGATGATCAGCGCGTGCACTTCCCCCAGCATGTCGTCGGGGTGGGTTACGGCATAAGCGATATTGGCCGCTCGGCAAAGGGCGCGCGTAATTTCAGGGTCCTGGGTCCAGGCGTGGGTCACTCTCAAGTCGCCGACACCGAAGTCGGCTGGATGCCGTCGGCTTACATAGGTATGAATAACCGGCCATCCGGCTTCCCTCAGCCCTGCTTCGGAATAGCCATTGATGATAGCGGAGAAGGAAAAGGGATGTCCGTTACCTTCACTGTGTCCAATCATCCCGACGCGAGTCACCATGTAGCCCAGCCCCCATCCACGCAGATGTTCTGGCCCGTCATGTAGGACCCGGCATCACTACACAGCAGTGCAATCGCCCCTTTCAGTTCATGAGGCTCTCCCAGACGCCCCAGCGGGACCTTGTCCTTCAGGCGCTGCATGAATGCCTGATTATCCTGAGTAATGGCATGCGGAAATGCACCGGGACTGATGGCATTGACGCGAATGGCATCAGGTGACAGGAAGCTTGCCAGATAACGCGTAAATTGCAGCACACCGGCCTTGGCCGCGCCGTAGCTGGGGGGGTTGGCATGGTCGGTACCCGCATAGAGGCGGTAGTCCGGCGCCACATGTCCATACATGGAGGCGATGTTGACGATGCAACCCGAACGCTCCTTGAGTAACGGATAACAGCGCTTGACCATGCGGAAGACCGAATTCAAGCTGATGTCGACATCGTAGTACCAGTCATCCTCATCGATGCTATCCCAACTGTTCTTGCGCCCGGACCAGGCATTGTTGATCAGGATATCCAGGCCACCATATTGTTCCCGAAGCGCTTCCACTCCACGTTCCACCGAAGCTCTGCTGGTAACATCCAGCTCGATACCCCGGTGATGTCCTTGCGGCCCTGCGCCATACAGCGCTTCGGCCTGGGACTCGCAACGCTGCCTGTCACGGCTGGCGACCACCACGCTGGCCCCCAGCTCTGCGAGCGCCTCGCAGATGCTGCTGCCGAGGTAGCCGCCCCCGCCACTGACCAGCGCGATGCGACCGCTGAGATCCAGCAACTCATGCAGTGACTTGTTCATCCTGAAGCTCCCGCGCAATGAGTTCTGCCATAAGGAAATCTCGTTCGCTATCGATGTCGAGGGAGTAGTCACCGTTAACGATCACGGCACCCACTCGACCGAACAACATGCCGTGAGTGGCCAGCGCAAGCCGATCGCGGCGGAAAGCATAAACATCACCACTGAGCTGGAAGGCTTCGGGCAGTTGCTGGCGGGGTAACCAGGGGACGCTGCCTTCGACGAAGGCCCGTGGTGCATCGCCGTCAATGCGCCAGGCACGATGGGGATTCAGATCGGCAGGCTTGAAGGTCGCTACCGAGTCGAGTCCTTGGAAATGCAGCTGCTGCACACAAGAGAGCACATCCTCCTCCCGACGCAGGGGAGCGGTCGGCTCGAGCAGCAAGCCGTATATGCCTCGCTCGCCTTCTCGGTCCAGGCGTTGGGAAAGGTCGTGGATGGTATCGATTACCAGTGCCGTATCGGTGGCCAGCTCGGCGCATCGCTCATACACTTCGGCACCGTTTTCTCGTGCGACCCGAGCAATATCGGTACAATCTGTCGAGACAATGACCCGGTCGATGACATCAATGCGCTTGGCCAAATCCAGTGTCCAGGCAATCAATGGTTTTCCCAGAATGGGACGAATGTTCTTCTCCGGAACACTCTTGCTCCCTCCTCTGGCTGGAACGATGGCAATGACCCTTTGATTATCGATCATCTATCAAGTCCTTGGAAGATTCGGCGAAGTCAGTTTGATATAGCGAAAATTCAGACCGATGCCGCCCTCAACTGAGCAATACTCTCGCAATATTGCTGCCACTCGCCGGTATCCAGCCAGGCCTTGTCACTAATGGGAAAGACACCAACTCGGCCCCCGCGTTGTCTGACATCCTCGATCAGCTCGGTCAGGTGATAGAATTTATTCTCGGGAATCAAGTCCAGTACTGCCGTACGAAGAACGTAGAGACCGGTATTGACCAGGAAGTTGTAATGCGGCTTCTCCCGCATTGCGCAAAGCTGCCCATTGTCGACGATATCGCAGATACCATAGGGAATATCGTAGTTGCGTAACGACACGACCATGGTGATATCGTTGTTTTCCTGACGATGATGATCTACAAGGGCGTGATAGTCTGCCTTGATGATCACGTCGCAATTGGTGACGATCAAATCGCCTTCCAGCTTCCCGGCAAGGGCATGCAGGCCGCCGCCTGTCCCCAGCGGTTGATCCTCGTAGACATAGTGAAGACGGTAGGACGGTGCGAGTTCGTCGAAGAAGGCCTTGATCAGCTTCGACTTGTAGTTGACAGAAAGATAGAATTCACCGACACCAGATTCGACAAAGGAATCGATGATCACTTCTATGGCTGTCCTATCCCCCACAGGAATCAGTGGCTTGGGCAGTACATTGGTGAAGGGGGCAAGCCGCGATCCTTTTCCCCCAGCCATGACCACCACGGGCAATTCCAAGGGGGCAGCGCGCGTGCGAGGCACGCTCGGTTGGAAGATCTCTTCCCAGAACAAGACATCTACGATACGCCCTTCGGCATCCAGCACCGGTACCGATGAGATATGCTGATCGAGCATCGTGTTTTTCAACTCGGCCGCATCGTGGCACTCATGAACGACATGAGGCGAGCGATTGCACACATCCCCTACCACACCATCCAGGTTTCCACCGCCAAGGATCCACCTGCGGACATCACCGTCGGTCAAGGTTCCTAGCAGGCGACGACCTTCATCAGTGACGAACAGAATCTTGCGTTGGGTTTCTTCCAACTGGTACAGCGCCTCAAGGACCTTGCGCTCTTCACCGATCAATAATGAGTCGAGCATCATTGCCTCCCTTTCCGACCCTATCCATCAGGGCTCGGGAACGTGAAATCGCTTCTTCAACAAGTCCGCATCGAGCGGAATGTACTTCAGAATTTCCTTGATTCTTAGCGAGACGCCGCCATCGCCGAAGCCATCATAGGGGTTATGCATATCGACCAGCTCAGCGCGAAATGCTGGACTCAAGGCCCGGACAATGCCCTGACGAATGGCGCTGGTATCGTTATCTACCTGGATGACGTTTCGGGCCTGTATCCGCCCTTCCTGGCGATTGCCCACATTGACTACCGGTAGACGAAAAGAGGGAGCCTCGATCAGACCACTGGAAGAATTACCGACCATCAGGTCCAGATGGTGAAGGCAGCTCAGATACAGACGGTGCCCCAGGTTATCGAACAACCGGCCTCGCTCTGGGTGCTGCTCGCACCAACGAGCCAATAGAGCATTGATGGTGCGACCCTGGGCATCGGCATTGGCCTTGGAAAAGACCACGAACAAGTCAGGAAAGGATTCCAGTGCTTCCAGTAGGGCCTTGACCTGGTCCTCGGCGGTATCATCCGCCTCGCCGGTGACCGGGTGGTAGGTCACAATGGCCGCTGGTCGCTCTCGAGGCAGCCCCAAGGCTTCGCCCAGCGCCTCTCGGCTCAGCAGTTCGGTACGCTGCAGGTGATCCAGCCCGGGGGCGCCGAAGTTGAAGACCCGGTCCGGATTCTCTCCCATCTGCAGAATCCGCCGACGATACGGCTCAGTGGCCGGAAAGTGGATACTGGCCAGCTTGGTCACGGCATGCCGAAAGTACTCGTCCAAGGCACCACAACTGGTTTCGCCCCCATGCAGGTGCGCCACCGGGATCCCCTCGACCACAGCGGCCAACGCCACCGGTACGATCTCGAAGCGGTCCCCCAGGAGCACCACCAGGTCGGGATGATCCTCGGACAGGGCGTCACCAAAGGAGAGCATGGCCAGTCCCATGGCGCGGGTCATGGCACTTCGGCTGTCCGAGGCCAGCAAGACCTCTATTCGACGGTGGACGCGAAAACCGTCGCGTTCGATTTCGCGAACGGTCAGACCAAACTCCGTGGAGAGATGCGTGCCAGTGACCACCAGCATCAATTCCAGTTCAAGGTCGTCGTCGATCTCGCGCAACAACCAATACAGCAGGCCATAGTCGGCCCGCGTGGTGGTCACCACGCACAACCGTCGCCGGGTCATGCCAGATCCCGCCAGTCAATGAGTTCATCGGTGCCAATGGCGCGCCCGGCACGGCGCCCCACCACAGCGTCAAGCCATAGCGGCGAGAGCCCCGAACCCGGTCGCTTGAGCGTCAGATCCTCACGAGAGATGATTTCCCCGGCAGCGATGTCCCGTTCGGCAGCGATACTCTTGCGCACCACCTCGAGGTTGGCCAATTCGCAGGGCGCAGGCCGTTTTCGTCCGTCCCCCCTGGCACTCTCCACGTGCCGGATAGCTTGTACCATGCTTCGAAAGTCTGCCGGCGATAGAGAGGCGGAGTGATCGGGGCCAGGCATGCCGGTATCCAAAGTGAAGTGCTTTTCGATCAGCACCGCCCCCATGGCCACCGCCGCGATGGGAATCTCGATGCCCGCGGTATGATCGGAGTACCCTACCTTCACGCCGAAGGCGCTGGCCAAGGTATGCATGGCCGACAGATTGATCTCGGCATAGGGTGCGGGGTACTCGGTAACGCAATGCAGAAGCGTAATTTCACCGGCACCCGCGGCCACCAAGGTCTTTATGGCAGCTTCTATTTCTGCCAGCCAACTCATTCCTGTCGACAGGATGACCGGTTTGCCAAAACGTCCGACGGTCTCCAGCAGAGGGCCATTGGTGATTTCCCCCGATGGGATCTTGAAGAGGCGCATGCCAAGCCTATCGAGAAACTCTGCGCTGTCTTCATCGAAGGGGCTCGAGAGGAATTCGATATCACTGGCTCGACAATGCGCTTGAATCCTTACAAAATCGTCTTCCGACAATTCCAGCGCTTTCAACATGGCATGCTGTGAAGGTGCTTGCGGTACCGCCCGTCGTTGGTAGGCCGCGCTAGCAGCGTACTGGGTAACGAGACGTTCGGTCTTGAAGGTCTGAAACTTGACGGCATCGGCGCCACATTCACGGGCACGTGAGACCAATTCAAGGGCGAGATCCAGCGAGCCGTTGTGATTAACGCCAGCTTCAGCGATCACGAAACAAGCAGCAGTATCGATCATGCGATTCTCCTGGCGGGAGTCCCCACATAAACTCCGGGTATGCTGATGTCACGAACCACGGTGGCTCCGGCACCTATCATGCAGTCGGCACAAACGCGAATGGCCTGAATGAGGTTGGCACCGGTCCCGATCATGCAGTGGTCTCCGACTTCGACACCACCGCTGAGCGTCGCGCCCGGTGCGATGTGTACGTCATCCCCCAGCACACAGTCGTGGTCGACGGTGGCATTGGTATTCACGATACAGGCACGACCCAAGCGGCTGCCGATCACGACGACTGCACCGTCCAGTACAACAGTGCCTTCACCGGCCTGGACCCCTGCGTGGCAGATCGCTCCCGGGGCATGAATGACGGGCACACGAAATCCCAACGCTTGAAGTTTGTCGAGAAAGTCGAGGCGTCGAGTCTGAACACCGGTCTTGCCGATCCCCAAGGCGGCACAGGAAGATAGAGACCCTTGAAGTTGCTCGAAAGCGTCATCGGTGCCCAGATAAGGCGTCTGCATGAATTCCCCTTCATCGCTCAGCGCCGTATATCCATGCACGTCATGGCCGAGTCGCTTGAGAGCATGAATCAACACGCGAGCATGTCCGCCCCCACCCAACACGAAGAAATCGCTCACATTATCCTCTATTGCTGAACAAATCGTTGATCAGCAAAGTCCTGGCCAGGACTTCGACAGCAGTCTTGAAATCTATTGTTTTACGTGGTTGCTCATTGAGGCCACACCCAGCTCTTTCTTGAAAATTTCGCAAGTGTCTTTTCTATTATGCACGTCATACTTCAACCATTCAGGCAAGTTGTTTAAAAAATCGCCTTCATCATCCTCATGGAACACGAGGCGACCTTTACCTGAGGATTCCAAAAGCCCACCAAACCAGAAATATTTCACCTTCTTGATTGTATCTAAAGTATCTGGTTCATATTTCGTTAATTCACAATCATGTATAAAGTACTTAAACAAATTAATGCCAGCATCGACAAAGAGCTGAGAGGGCCCCCAAAAACGAGGATTTGCCTCTATCATGTATGGCTTTTGTTTATGCTTTTTCACTTCAACCATGACTAACCCATAAAAACCCAGAAAATTAAATAACGCCTCGTATTTCAAAGATTCATCAGATTGATGGAAATCAGAACTTTCAGCTGCAATAATTGACTTCCCCCCTGGCTGCTGCACAAAATTTTTCTGTGAGAACTTGATCACCCCACCACTTTTTTTAAAGTAATAAAGCAAATAGTAACTTTCACCGTCCACGAACTCCTGATAATAAAAATCTTGTTCATCGCAAGTTGACAAAAAAGCTGCCTTGTCGTAAGCGTTAAAAATCAGCATCGGAGAATAAACATGGCGCTCTCGTGAAAAATATGTCTTTGGTTTCGCCACAAACGGATAGCTTGCTTGAGCTATCTCTTCATATTCATTTGGCACGGCAATACCATTACTCCTGCATATCTTTCCAAAAGGATGCTTATCTGATATTTTCTTATATGTATCAACATCAACCAAAGGGACTTCGCAACCAGCTTCTAAAAGAGCGTCTTGATTATCCAATAAAACTCGATTAAGTGCTTCAGTTGAAGGAGCAATCACATATTTCTCCGCCTGCATCCTACTCTGTAATATCTTGATCTTTCCCATCATGTCGAAAAAATCAAGATATTTACAATCTCTAACTGCTAAAATTTTTTCCTTGTAGCTTGTCTGATAAATCGAGTCATGGTTAGAATGTGCGATTATTCCATATGGAACATTGACTTCCTCAAGAGTTCTCAAAAAAGATATCACAGCTCTTTGATTAAACCCTGAAAAAACAATTACAGCTTTACTGATCATTCCCTAGCCCCCGGATTCACAAATAAACGAAAAATTATTTTCCATAAAGTGGAGTCAGGAGGCCGGGTGCGGCCAACGATATTTCATGAAAATATTTTTGGCCAAAAAGGAAACCCAAAGACATAACAAAATCACACACTACAATCATGAGAAACTAAAAGGTTGTGCTTTCAGATCATACTGCACTATACAATCCGTCAACAACCCATTAACGTCATCACTTGAGAGCTCCTTTCTCTGATGAATAACATTAAGAACAAAATCAGAATTCACTTCAATTCGACCAATTGTTTCCTTATTGCGGGACGAATTGAACTGAATTATACAATCACCAAAAAGAAACTCCATCTTTTTTTGCAGACTTTCGCTATCAATTAAACATCCCCCCTTATCTAAATAAAAATAGTCCATTACATACTGATCCTTCTTTCTAAAACGCATATTGTCTTCAATATTCCCCCCAGTTATCAAATCAATGTACACATCAATCAAATCAATGCCTTCAATCACTGATACATAATTTCCAAAGTATTCCCCGCCGCCAACACCAATATCCACTTCAATCAATTTGATTCTACCTTTATCTATCAACACATCAGCTTTTAATATCGTGTTATTTACCTCCATCTTAAGCAATAGACTGTCAAAGTAGCTTCTCAACAAATCCAACACATCCAAATCAACCGATAGACGCCCTAACAGATATCCACCCTCCTTGGACTCTCTTTTTATTGGAGACAATATTTTAATAGCTTTTTCATGAACCAGAACCAAAACACGATATTCCTTTCCAGAAATACATTCTTGGATAACCTCATCACCCTTTAACTCTTTTCTAAAATATTTTTTAATCAAATCCAAACCTGGTATTTTATAAACACCAGAACTTCCTCGCCCTACAGATGGTTTGACGATATAGTCTTTTTCAAACTTAATGTGAGCAATGTGTTTCATAAGCTTACCCACAGGAAAAGTCTCAATATGGCCTGCACCCAGATCTTTATACAAAACTTGCTGCATAAATTTATTCATTCCTACTGAAAGCTTCTTTGGGATTTTTGTGCACAAGGAGAATTCTCGATCAATGTGCTGGAGTGTATCGATCGCCTTTCCACCCGAAAAGGAGCCGGCTCCTGAAATTTTTCCTTCTAGTGTTTTAAGCCAACGGATAGCTTCTTCAGCATTTGCTGTATCAATATCCTTGAAATAATCGCACAAGGCTACTGTATCAGGGTCATTTTTCCCATAGCCAAATGCTGCAACCTTGTATTCTCTCGCTTTAAGCTTCTCAATAAAAACTCTCTGAGCAGATCCAGCGCCAACAGAAACAACTAACTGTTTAACCATTGGGTTCTCCAAGAGACAAATATTAGTTTTAAACTTTGAAACATGGCACAATTAATTTTAGCAGATTTATCAATTGGACCGATCACCTACTTTACAGAACATTAAATCCCATAATTTGAAGTGGATATGTTTTTAATGCGAAAAAAATTTCTCAACTTTTTAAGCCATGCCTCATCACCTATGCTTACACGACATGACCTGACATATTCATCAATATTCTCAATAACATCGACAATATTCACATCTTCGATCTCTTCTGAAAATGCATCATAGTAGTGCCGCCACTTCTCACGACTCTTGTTGGACCATCCATCTTCTAAACTATAAACACCTTTATGAATTGAAGAATAACGAGAAGCCAGAAATATAAGAGTGTTTGCCGAATCAGGTCGATAGCCTCCGCATTCCAATTTGACACGCTCATGGCGCGCTATCATTGGTAAGCTCCAAACCTCTTTTCCGGCCATCTCTACCACCATTCCCCATAGGACATCAATCGCAACAACCATTCCTGAGCTGCGGATCGCATAGACATCCATATATCCTGGATAGTCTTTATTACTTTTATCGCTGTCGAATTTTTTCAATACTTCCAAAAATATCCCCTTATCTCCGGGGTCAACTATAATATCTATGTCATTCCCCCAAGGAAGCACCGAGACTGGAAGAAGCGAAGAGTGTTTTACATAATTTATTTGGCATTCATCCATTATTTTAAAAAGATCAGAGCCAGTCGTTTGGAGAACTTCTTCATGAGTCATATTTTATTCTCCGGTATTCATTGATTTTAAATAAAAACACCTTCTGATGAATACCAACCTCTATTAAATATTCACAGCAACAAGACAATACAAAGTTAATATTCCTGACTTCTTCATTCAGCACTTCTGAGGATCATATTCTTCATGAAATCCTTTGCAGAAGATAAAAGGCAGTTAAAATAAAGGGTGGCCATTATTAACTTTTTATCATTTGGACTAGCATCCATAATATTATTTAAACTGCGAACTACGTGCCGACGAGCAGAACGCGGGTTCCCCTGCTCATAAAGGTACTGTGCGACCCAAAAATTAGTTTGCGAGCGTTGCAAATTAATGAACTCTGAATCTTTATCAATCAAACCACCAAAGACACCACCCGAATGTTTTCTCCATACAGCAGTAACATCATTTAGAGTATAAAAATCACCTTGTGTTCTCAGAACTGCTTGTAAGAATATATCGCCAAAATAACAGCGGCATGCAAATTTTTCCGGGATTTTAATTCTTGATGGATACATAAATGTTCTCGTCCCACCGGCTCTCAAAGGTGATATAATAACCCCATCCTCCACTGACAAGTCTTTTGTTTTTAATAATGAAATATTATCGTTTTTCTCTAAAAATCTTACTTGTTTTTGAATCTTATATTCATCAATCCAGTAATCATCGCCTTCACAAATAGCTATATATTTTCCTTGCGCAGCGGATAAAAGTATTGGCAAAGCTTTTACAGTTGGCCAACGATTCATGGCTTCAAAAATCGTCCGTATGATTTTGGGATATGCTTTTTGATATCTATCCACTATCTCTCTCGTTCCATCTGTAGAACAATCATCTCGTATTATCACTTCATATCTGAATCCAGTCTTTTGGCCAAGAAAACCCTTTATCGCATCCTCAATGTAGCCAGCATGTTGAAACGTTGGACAAAGAATGCTTACCATAACTTCCTTATCATTCCAATTTTTAGTAATTTCTTCTTCGCACAGAGGCTCAAGCGAATAAGGAGCCGGATCACCTTCTTTAAACATTAAAAGCCCCCAATACTAGACAAGTTTACCTATTAGACTTTATATATAAATTCAGAACGCAATCAATATTCTGATTGGGCCTTCAACAGTCAATGTAAAATTTATCTTTAGGTACGTCATGCGAGTCTTGGTCGAGAAATGCTAGAGATTATAAGAGTGAGACTTGTAACGAGCCAAGTTAGCAGGTTCGCAAAACCACTTGATAGTTTTCCCTAGCCCATAACGCAGTCCAGTAATTCCACCAAGGACTGGTCTGTGTGCCAGCAATCTTTCAGCCTTCTCGGTACTCGCCCACAACCGTTCGACCTCGCTCGCCCCAGGGCGCAGGCGCTGCGGATCGGTCTCGATTTCGATCTCACTTTCCATCAGCTCGGCGATCAAGCGCGCCGTATCTCCGATACTGATCTCGAATCCGCTACCGACGTTGATGACCTCACCCACTGCGTCATCACACTCGGCTATACGAATAAAGCCATCGACTGTATCGGATACGAAACTGAAGTCACGAGTGGGATGCTGCGCGCCCAACTGCAAGCGGCGTGATCCGGAGGCTATCTGAGTGATGATAGTGGGAATGACCGCACGAGCGGATTGTCGAGGTCCATAGGTGTTGAATGGTCGAATCAGTGCGACTGGTGTGGCGAATGAACGATGAAAGGAAAGCGCAAGCTGGTCGGCACCGATTTTGGACGCAGAATAAGGCGATTGGCCCTGCAGAGGGTGGTCCTCCGTGATGGGAACGTAGCGAGCTGTACCATAGACTTCACTGGTCGATGTATGCACCACCCTCAAGACTTCCAGGTCGCGTGCTGCCTGCAGGATATTCAGTGTGCCCTTAATGTTGGTATCAATATAGGTATCTGGGGAATAATACGAGTAGGGTATGGCGATCAGGGCTGCGAGGTGAAAGACAATATCGCAACCGTGCATGGCATGACGTACCCAGTAAGGATCGCGGATATCACCGGCGGCAACCTCCAGGTTGCGCTGCACCGCTGGTGCCGCCTGGTCCAGCCACCCCCTGCTATTGAAGGCGTTGTACATCACCAAGGCTTTCACCTCGTGACCACGCTCGACAAGCGCTTCCGTGAGATGTGAGCCAATGAAGCCGTCCGCTCCAGTGACGAGAATCCTGGCACTGCTCAAATCCATTGTTAGTACTCCCCGACAAGACAACAGCTAGACAACTTAAATTTCACAATATAAAGAAATCAATTGGAAATATTTTTTTAAAGACGAATCACCATTTACAAATGTGAGAGTTTCATAATTATCAAGTCGCTCGCTGCGGCAGGATATAGCGTCTTTTATCAAACATGCTGGGCCATTCGTTGGAAAATCTCGTTTCTGCCTACCAACTCCTCATAACTCCCCTTGTCAACAACTCTCCCGTCAACCATCAGATAAATGCAGTCACACTGACTCACTGTTGCCAGTCGGTGAGCAATCATGACAATTGTCTTGCTTCCGGAGAGATCATGGATAGCATCCATAATCATCTTTTCCGTGATGCCATCAAGTGCACTAGTAGCCTCATCAAGAATCAAAACACTGGCATCACAGTATAAGGCCCGAGCTATCCCGATGCGTTGACGTTGCCCTCCTGAAAGCTGAACCCCTCGCTCACCCACTCTTGTGTTTAGACCACGTGAAAGACTTTCTAGAAGCTCATCTAGATGCGCCAAGCTAGCTGCCTTCTTCACTCTATCCTCATTTATCTTTTCCGGTGGCAATCCAAAAGCAATATTTTCACGAATAGTAGCATCGGCTAGAAAGATACTTTGAGGAACATACCCAACCGTGTTCTTCCATACTCGATCATCAAGAGAATAAAGTGGTTTTCCGTCAATAAGAACCTGCCCTGAGTCCGGATTGAACAATCCTAGAAGGATATCGACAGCAGTAGATTTTCCCGACCCGGAAGATCCCACCAAACCCACGACCTTGTTGGCTGATATATCGATAGTCAAGCCATTCAGCGCTGGTGAGTCCTTACCAGGATACTGAAATATGATATTTCTTAGCGCAATGCTGTGATTAAGAGTCAGAGGCGGAGTGCTCTCAGGTTCACCGTCGCTATCACGCGCTACCAGCCGCTGGCCATAAGACGCTTTCAAATCTTCATGGATAGCTTCGAAAGCGGCTATATTACTTCGGATACTAGAGATGCTACGATAGACTTGTTGAAATGCTGGCAGCATCTTGAAACCTGCCAGTGCATATACAGAAAGAATGGGCAGAATATGGCCAAGGCTGCCTTCATGCACTGATAAAAGATAAAGCACCAGGAAAATAATAGAGCCAAATGCGATTAATTCCATTGCGTAACTAGGGACCTGCCCTAATGCTTGAGTTATTCCATAAGCATTCGCATATTCATCACTTGTTCTACTAAAACGATAAATAAAGCTCTTTTGTCTACCTAATACCAAAGTGTCTTTGATACCTCCAAAACCCTCCGCCATTATATTGAAACGAAATGTCTGAATTTTCGACATCAATCTACCATTTTTAATCAGCCTGCGCCGTACACTGATATAGAGAATGAAATATGAAAATGAAAATATCAGCAACCCGGCAATTGCAACCACAGGATTATAAAGAAATATGGCTAAAGCCATCATGACAGACAGAACCAATTTTGCGTTCATTTCCATCAAGGGCTTTATAATTCCCGTGCTGACTCTCTGACATTCTTGAGCTATCTGCTTGGTCAAGGTGCTACTGCTTCCACCAACATGGAATAACCACGGCTGTTGCATGTAATAATTAAATAAACGGTTACTTATGTCGGCACCAACCTTGGCACCATACATGCACATTCGCCAAGTGGTATACATAGAGACTATTGCCGCCATAATCAAAACCACCAACACGACGATGCCTAGCCAGAATAAAAACTCGAAAGGTGAGCTCAACCCGCTGCCTTGATAAAGCCTGGCTAGCACTCCCTGTCCTTCCAATCGGCTCATGTCGCCGACGATAGCCATGAAGGGTCCGATGGATATTACACTGGCTATCTGCGCAAAGGACATGATGACGACCAACACCTGAAGCCAGAGCAATTTCTTACGCTGCTCTTTCGTCAAAAGAAAGTAAAGAGACTTAATGGATTTATACATAAGTCAAGCATTACCTTTATTAATAAAACTAAATGATCGAAAATCACGTTTTAGCCTGGATTGTAGAATCCCAAATACTGACTCAGAACAAACAAAAAAATAAGAATTTAAAGCGCTTGCCAGTATTATTTGATCAATCATTAGGGGTGATCATCACTTGAAGAAATGCCAGGTTTCTCAACCTTGATTAGCTTGATACAGCCTTTCTGCAACAGGTTTATACCACTCATCATGATTAGTCGGCACTCTGCAATTATATCCCAACACCTGCCTTGTGAACTCTGACAGGTCTTTGCCGTACTCTTCTCCTAGCATTCTTGCATAGTCGAGTTGGGGTTTTATAAAAGGCCTCCCAAAGCTTAGAGTGAGTGCAACCCTATTCTTTTTAGTGGTATTAGCACCTCCCTTGTGCCATAGGTAAGAGTTAAACAAGGCTACAGAACCAGCCGGACCAAGGATCGTGTCACATTCCTTATCAAAGTCGTAATCACTCGGTTTGTCTTCTCTCAGATGTGCACCGGATAATACTTTAGTGGCCCCATTTTCCAATGTAAAATCATCAAGCATAACCAACATATTAATTCTCAACTTGTAACCAGGTATGTAGCTACCAACATCCCGGTGCACCTTATGGATATAGATATCAGCGCTGGGAAAACCACCAACCGGGGTACATGCATTTAAGGCGTACGGCTTGCCATCGAAGAATCGTGAAAGATAGTCATGAAAAAGATGCATGTCGAGAAAATCATCTATGCTGTCTCCTTTGCCCACAGCTTGATGAGCGGTACCGTCCCCAGCCTCGTTAATATTATTCTTGATCTGATATTCAGCGCAAATACCAATCCATTTTAGACAATCTTCTCTCAAATTATTAACCAAATTATCGGGAATCGCGTTTCTGAAAACCACCCATCCCTTTCCGTCCATTTCCCTATCAAATGATCCAACATCCATTAATTCATACATTTCTCATCCCTCAGTATTACATATCGACAAGATTCTATAAGAAAGCTGAGAAACTCAGATTAGCAATTCCATAATATAACTTACTTCATCTTGACTCTTGACCTTAAATCCTTTCTTTTCATAAAACCTAAAAGCCCGATGATTGCTTTTTTTCACTTCAAGGCAGACCTTTTTCATTTCGTTTCTCTTTGCCATGAACACCACAGTCTCTAACAGACTGCAGGAAACACCAGTACTTCTCATTTCGGGAGAAACAACAATCATGCTGACAAAAGCTTGTTTCATTGTTTCATCATTGCAATAAAACGCAACAAAGCCAATCAGGCTTCCGTTCTTGTAGTGCGCTACTACATCAGCCGCACTCATGATCTTGTCAATGTAAGCATTTATATCAGTAATAGAAAAAAAATCAGTCTGCTGACTTTGTTGCTCATTAACAATCATGTTTTTTATATCTTCTCTTATCATGCGGCCACAGCATAGAAACTTAGATTTTCAATTCATGAGGTAGAACAGTTACACCAAGTCGTATTTGTGGAGAATTTCCCCAACTTCGTCCTTGGAACATCGCATTAGCGTATCGATCATGGACAAGTTAGAAATAAAGCAACTCACACCAGCCTGTGAATAGCCAAAATCATTGGTTCTTAAAAACGAGAGATTATATCCTCTGGATGAAAAATAATGTTTATCATACAATTTCTCCCCACCAACACTATTCACATAATCGCGAGCACCTAAAGAATCACAAATATTCATCAACTTCTCAGACCCACAAAGCTCTCTATCATAATCAATCTGACTAGAACTACACATAGAAACATTGACGCCGAGATAGTCAAAAACACTTTTTATTCCGTCGCAACAAACCTCAGATATATCTCTATCCCTACCTTCAAAAACCTTTTTTATAATTGGAAAAACATCATCGTAACAAGGAGCTTTTGAATAGGCGTGCTGTATGCCTTTCAACTGGGCCTCAACATCACTGGAAAATTTTAACTCTGATATTTTCTTGTGAATTGAGGCACCAGGGACCGGAATAGTAAACCGTCTCTTTTTTCCATGATCCAATATATAGTTTCTGTTAATATAGCCTCTTTTTATATAATTCACATCATCATAGATGACAAATTTATCCGCACAGGCAACAAGCTGGTAATAGCCGATATAAGGAAAAATATATGGCTGCATGATTGCCACTTTCATTTCACCGCCCGATAGATGACATCGATGACTTTCTGAGAATCTTCTAGGCTCATTTCAGGATAAAGCGGTAGGCACAAAATTCTCTCGGAAATAGACTTGGAATTTTCTTTTCTTACACAAGGCGTAGTATACAATAGATCATCTAAAGAGGGATAGAAATAACGCCTAGCATGAATGTCTCGTTCCTCAAGAGAGGATTTAACTTTCATTAACATGGTTTCGCTTTCAAATACAACCGGAAAATACGAGTAGTTTCTAGTGCAATTTTCACTGGTTAACTGAAATTTAACTATTTCATTCAATTTTGAGTGGTAATGGCACCAGAGCTCAGCACGCTTCTCCATGATTTCATCAATATCGTCCAGGATACACAGTCCCATGGCAGCTTGGAACTCGCTCATCTTTGCATTAATGCCTAAGTCACCTATCTCGCCGGTGACCGACATCCCGAAGTTAATCATCCGGCGAGCCCTCTCAAGGTGCTCCTTGCGGCGGAAGATAATGCCTCCGCCTTCGATAGTGTGGAACAGCTTGGTGGCATGGAAACTGAGGGTGGTGGCGTCGCCATGCTGGAGTAGGCTCTCTCCCCGATACCTGACGCCGAAAGCATGTGCCCCGTCAAAGATCAAGCTGAGCCCATGGGTGGCGGCAATGAGCTCCAATGCCTCAACGGCACAAGAATTTCCAAACACATGTACCGGTACCAATGCCCGAATATCTTCACTCAAGTCCGCTTCCACTTGCTTGGGGTCGAGGCACCAACTGTAAGGATCAATATCAGAAAAGATTGGCTCAATGCCTTCCCATTTCAACGAACTGGTGGTGGCAACGAAACTGAATGGAGTGGTAATGGCTGCGGCTCTACTCTTTCCATCACACAGCCCCAAGGCTCGATAGGCAATCTGCAGAGCAAGGGTACCGTTGGCCACCAACAGCAAGTTCTCTATCTCTAGATACACTTCAAGTCGCCGAGTCAATTCCTGTACAAGAGGGCCATGATTGGTCAACCAATGGCGAGCATAGATGCTGTCGATATAGCGAAAATATTTTTCACGATCTGGCAAGTAAGACTTGGTAACCGGGATCATAGTTCTCTCACCAGCTCCAGAAGGTACTTTCCGTATCCATTCTTGGAAAGGTCGTTTCCTGCTTTGGAGAGTTCATTGGCTGTCAGCCATCCATTATTGAAAGCTATTTCTTCCAGGCAGGCAACCTTGAAGCCTTGGCGTTTTTCAATTGTCTCTACAAATTGCGAAGCTTCCAACAAACTTTCATGAGTCCCTGTATCCAGCCATGCAAAACCACGCCCCAGCACCTCCACTCTCAAATCTCCACGTGCAAGATAAGCTTGGTTGATACTGGTGATTTCCAACTCACCACGACCGGAGGGAACAACCTTCTTGGCCAGATTAACCACATCATTATCATAAAAATACAACCCGGTCACAGCAAAACGCGACTTGGGATATTCAGGCTTTTCTTCAATAGAGATAACTCGCTTTTCTTCATTGAATTCCACTACGCCGAAACGCTCCGGATCCTTGACCAAATAACCGAAGACTGTTGCCCCTTTGTCCTGCCTAGCTGCTTTCTGAAGCATGGGGGAAAACCCCTGACCATAGAAGAGATTGTCTCCCAACACGAGGCATACGGAATCATGTCCAACAAACGATTCACCAATGATAAATGCCTGGGCGAGACCGTCAGGACTGGATTGCACAGCATATACAAGGTTTAAGCCAAACTGACTGCCATCACCCAAGAGGCGCTTGAAGCAGTACTGTTCATCGGGAGTGGTGATGACTAGAATATCTCGGATTCCTGCCAGCATCAGAACCGAGAGAGGATAGTAAATCATCGGCTTGTCGTAGATGGGCAGCAACTGCTTAGATATTCCCATGGTTATAGGATAAAGACGTGTACCGGAACCACCGGCGAGAATGATCCCCTTCATGCGACCTCTCCATTAATATGCGCCCTAAATATCGTCGCTGATAATTCAACTACTGCGATGCACTTGATGATACCTCTCACTCATCTATTAAATTTTCACAGCATAGAAATTATACATGCTCAGCCAGACCTTTCCTTTGCCGACCGGAAGTATATGAATATTGGTAATAACCATAGCCGTAGGCAACCGCCGCCTTGCGCTGCATTCCATTAATGATGCAGCCTCTAACTTCAACACCAGCATTTTCCAACCGACTGAAGGCAAGCTTTATTTCCTTGGGAGGGTTCATCTGGAAACGTGCTACCATAAGCGTGGTTCCCGCCAACTTGCCAATAATCGCCGCATCGGTAACAGCCAATACCGGTGGGGTATCCAGAATCACGAGATCATATTCTTCACTAACCTTCTCCATCAATTCGGCGAAACGAACGTTCATCAATAGCTCCGAGGGATTAGGTGCAGCTATACCACGAGAGAGATAATCAAACCTGTCGACACCGCTGGATCTGATCGCAGCTGAGAGATCTAACCGGCCACTCAGCACTTCTGAGAGACCTTTTGCAGATGCATGACCGAAAGCATAATGCAAGTTACCTTTTCGCAAATCCGCGTCGATGACAAGAACACGTTGCCCCCCTTGCACACACACTGCGCTTAGATTTAAAGCCACGAAGCTCTTGCCAATACCGGGGCTCGGCCCACAGATCATGAGACAGTTATTCGAAGCATCCAGCATGGCAAAATGCAGGGCAGTGCGAAGCCCTCGAAGCGCTTCGACAGCGGTATCGGTAGGATGGCTATTGGACAGAATGCCGGGATTTCCAGCTTTGTGGCGTCGCTGCCGAAATACACGGTCCAATCGTGCTTGATCGCCCGACAAGGGAACAGTAGCGTAGACGGGGAAACCCAAGCTCTCGAGTTGCTCCGGGCTTTCTACCCCACGATTGAATAAACCACGAACCACAACAGCAATAATTGCAACTAGCAGACCCAATACGAATGATATTCCGACCATACTGGCTTTTTTCGGGTAGATAGGAACACCGCCAACGGCAGCGGTATCGATAACGCGAAGCGTGCCAACGGTACCAGCCTTGACCAACTCCAGTTCCTGAAGTTTATTGAGCACATTGACATAGATGGCCTGCGTCACTTCCACATCTCGAGTACGGCGAATGACTTCTTGTTGAGCAGCGGGCATTGCATTGACACGTTGATTGAGACGATCACGTTCTGTAACCAGGTAAGATTTTTGTCGAGACAACGACTGATAAGTCGGGTGATTGCGAGTAAAACGTTGCGCCACATCGGCTTCCTGGATGCTAATTTCGTTGACTTGGCGCTCGATATCAATGAATTGCTTGATAATGGATTGCCCTTCGGCATCGACATCAACACTGTCTACACTTGCACGGTATTCACTCAGTCGGTCCTCGGCACTTGCCAATCTAGTGCGAAGCTCAGGTGCCTGCTGTTCAAGGAAGGCCAGGCTCCGCTGAGTCGCCTCCGCCTTTCTCTCGACATTCTGTATCAGGAAAGTATCGACGATTGCATCCAGAGTTTGGCGGATTTCATTACGATCGGCCCCTGTCAATGTTACTCGAAGCATACCAGTGCTGGGCCCCCGGTTAGTCCCCCCCACTTCGGATATTGACAGTCGAGAGGCCAATGCATTGATAGCACCGAGTCGAGATAACTTTATCAGTGTGAATTCAGCACCTGCGTGTGCATTCAGTGCTTTTACTCGCACTTGAACAGCATCATTAAGGAAATGCGCTTCCGTACCCGGACTACCCTCGCCCAGAATCTCTTCATTCATATAAAGACGATATTTTTCCCCTCCCAATACCTTGAGTATCAAAGGTTGCCCACGGAGATCATCGATTACATCAAAATGCATGATCTCAATGTTCTCGTCAGCCCATAATGCAGGATGATTGGCATTATTCAACCACTCACCGATCAGCGGCAGTCCACTAAAGTCAGGTCGGGTAATATTATTTCGCAACACATAGTCCCCGATCACTGGTAATTTTTGTGGGAAAACGATAGTATCAAGGCCTAGCCTATCAACGACCTTACCCAACACCATGCGTGAACGGAGAATCTCTACTTCTGCCGCGATGCTTGCTCCTTGAATCGTCTCATCGCCGTTATTTTCAGGCCCTCCTATGGGACTCACCGACCTTCGACTCTCCACCTGCACTAGAGCATCGCTTCGATAAATCGGTGTCTGCAGTGATGCATAGACGATGCCTCCTAGTGTGAACACCAAAACGACACAGGCGATCCACCATTTATAGTCAAGAAGCATACCCAACAAGCGGGCCACATCAATGCTATCGCTGGGTATCACAGGATTATAAATTATGGCAGGAGTGCCAGGCTTTGGAGGCATACCATCATGCGGAGAAAAGTTATTCACAGAAACCGCTCCTCCAAGTAAAAATTCGATACAGGAGAGAGCCACTAAGCCATTTGAGCCGGTGTGGCATCAGAATGCTGCAGATTTCATTAACGGTTCTGCCAGCGATCCGCGCACAACCGATGTAGGGATAAAAAAGGTAGAGACAAAAAAAGGAGCCATCACGACGCTCGGCATTATCAATCTCTGCCTCACGGCGCTCGGCTCCTGCTGCCATCGTCAACTCAGTAGTCAACAACTCGATATTCACCAAGTGGTCGATACCCCAGGCGTCAGTGTCATCGTCGATGTACCCACCAGGCGCCGCATATCCAGATATGGTACCTGCCAATGGCACTACGAGTAACCGCCTCTCCAAGGGAGACCAGGTTTCATCAACAGTCATTCTTTTCCCCACGCTACCGCCCCGGGGTTGTTACTTGGCTATCCCCAAGGCCATGTAAGTATCTTATTGTGTAATTCGAGTGCCAATATTCGTTATTTAGGTATCATTGATTACAAGAAGACACCCCTCGATACACAAGTTTACATGTCATTGGAATTTTTACATGCTGATTTTTTTATTCCTGCCTCAATGAGGAACACTAATAACTAGTGATAAGTCAGACTGAGAACAGGCTTCGGAATTAGTATTATGAAAATGGCCTTGACCTCGGCATTTTTTAATGCTAGCGCATAGCCTTCATGGGCCGTCATCTAGAGGCTTGCGGGGCAAAAAATAGCGGAAATATCAAAGGGAGGAGTCACACAGCCAGGCTTGGAGATCGCAGCACGGCTTGCCATCAGAGGAGGAGCACATTCATGGTTCGAGCCAATAGGCTGCCGACAACAAGCGCAATATCCCGTACCATCGGCATGACGCCATCAAGAGGGTTTTCAATGCGTGTAGCCCGCACTTCAGCAGATGCCATCGCCATGCTCGAAGGCTTGATGTGGTTGTTACTGTCCTGGTCGGTGTCGTTCTCGATCCATCAAGGTACCACCATGCCCACCATGGGCGCCTTGAGCCTGGTCGGCACCATCATCCTGGTTACCTGGGGTCATCGCCCCATGCGCCTGATACTGGGCCGCTTCCGGATTCGCCGCCGGCGTACGGAAATGTGGATGCACGTTCTCGCTTTGCCACTGCTGCTGGCACTATTGCTGGCGGTATTGATCGAGGCGTTGGTGTCGCCACTGAACGGCGCACAGAAGATGCTGCTGTTCAACGTGCTGGCCAGCGCCGGTTGGATGGTGTTCGCCATTACCCTGCTCATCAAGGGCGCCATGTTCACGGTCAGCAGCAAGAACAAGAAGAAGAAACCGAATCGCAGGACACAGGATTGAGATGAAAAGCCGTCGAGCGATTTTCAGCCTGTCCTAATCCAGGTGTACGATCACCTCGACCCGCCGATTCCTTCCCCGCCCTTCCGCGGTATCGTTGCTGGCAATGGGACGCGTGTCACCCAAGCCCACCGCCCTCAAGCGCGAGCCATCGATACCGGCCGCCTGCAAGTGCCGCAATACGGCAATAGCGCGGGCACTCGACAGCTCCCAGTTGGAAGGGAAACGTTCGGTGTTGATCGATTGGCTGTCGGAATGTCCTTCCACCGACACCTCGCCCTCGTAGCGCTGGATGATAGCCAGCAGGCTGTCGATCACGTCACGGCCTGAGCCGATCAGTTCCGCGGCGGCCGATTCGAACAACAGGTGATCCTCGACACGCAGGCTGATGCCTTCGGCCACGTGCGAGACGGTTACGCCTTCCAGACTCGGCAGGCGCGGGGCTGCGGCCAGGCGCTGCTCGAGCGAGTCGGCCAAGGTCGACGCCACTTCGATAGCCCGCGGATCGAGTTGCTGCATGCCCGACGGCTCGCTCGCCGTCACCACCACCACGAGGTTCTCCAGTGGCGTATCGAGCTTCAGGTCCATTGGGGCAACCACCTCGGGTGTCTCGGTGACCGGAGCTTCCGGCTGACGACGTGCCTCGCCCAACGCCACGACCACCGCTTGCGGATCGATGTGACGGGCATCGTTGACCGTCGGCGAGCTCGGCGTTGCGACAGGGGTGGTCAGGGCCGCTTCCGGCAATGGCACCCCCAAGCGCGCAGGCGATTGCTGCATCAAGGCCAGTGCCGGCGCTGCCTCCACCGGCTCGCTCATGTCGCTGCTCCCTCCGACCCGGCTGGAAAGCGACAGCAGCAACACGAAGGTGGCCACCAGCAGGGTCATGACATCGATATAGCTGACCATCCACACCGTGCCGGTCTCTTCCTGCATCCCTGGGGTCAGGAGCTCCTCATGCTGAGCGCCGCTGCGGGCATCGAGGCGATAATCGTCACGCATCGGCGGTTCCCGATCTCACCCGCCGGTTCAGCTTGGTGCGCCAGCTTGCTGGCGCGGGCGCTGCGCCATCTGCCATGGCTACGTCACGGATTTCGTCGTGGTGATTGGCCATGAACGACTTCAGGGTCTCCTCGATGAACGATGGCAAGCGCCGTCGCGACATCAACGACACCCCCTCCATCACCATGTTCATGGCGATCAGGCGTTCCTCGGTTCGCCGCTCCAGCTTTACGGCGATCGGCTTGAACACCAGGTTGGCCAGCACGATGCCATAGAATGTCGTCAGCAGCGCCACCGCCATGCGCTCGCCGATGATGCCGACCTCCGAGCTAGCCATCACTTCCAGCATATTCACCAACCCCACCAGGGTACCGATCATGCCGAACGCCGGCGCATACAGCGCCATGGTGCGGAAGATCTGTGCCTCGGCGCGCTCACGGGCTTTCATGCGGGCGATGCGCCAGCGCAACAGATCGAGGATTTCCTCCTCGCGGGTATTGTCGATCACCAATTGGATGCCGGTGCGCAGGAAGGGGTTGCGGGTGCGCGTCAAGGCAGTCTCCACGGCCCGTACATTGCCCTTGAACCACAACCGGGCCATGCTCACCAGTTCCTGGATATCGTCATGCACGTAACTGTTTTCACGACGAAACACCAGCCCCACCAGGCGTACCACCCGTACCACCTCCTGCAGCGGATAGCTGATGAAGGTCGCCGCCAGGGTGCCGGTCAGCACGATGGCGAGGCCAGGCAGGTTGATGAAACTGGCCGCCGACTCGGCGCTCAACAACAACACACTGGCCAGCATCATGACGCTGGCGGCAATACCGATCAAAGTGGAAGGATTCATGAATCGCGCCTGCATGAAGAAATGGCAATATCGGGAGTCTTCATGATAACGGCGGGCAAGCCGGTCAAAGCGGCGAAAAGGCGCCAGGAGTGGGCGTAACTTATGGGCGCCAAGTCTTCGTGGTGCCTTCCATCGTCGGAACGCCGCCCGGGCTGAAGCCGCGATGGCACATGGCCAGCAGGAATCACGGATACCTCCGCTCCTGCGAAACCCGCCTTATATGCAGTGGCGGATATTGGCGCCGCGGCAAAGGTAGGAGTGGCTTTAGCCGCGATCCGGCCTACGGCCGGCTTACTGGCTCCCCCAACGGCAGAGGAACAGCGCGTAGGCCTTCAGCACGTGGCGGATCGACTCGATATCGACGCACTCGTCCACGCCGTGGATGCGCTCCGCGACCGGGCCATAGCAAGTGCCGGCGACACCGGCGCCGACATGGAAGGCATGCAGGTCGGTGGTGCAGGTCGAGAGGTAGTGCTCGGGCTCTTCACCGGTAAGCGACCGGTGACACTGCGTCAACAGGCGCACGCCTCGGCTGTCGAGGTCGACCAGATGCCCCCGTGAGCGGAAACCGTGGAAATCGACCTGGGGCGGCTCGACCTGCCCTCCCAACTCGGCATGGGAATTCGCCACGCACTCGCGCATCTTCTCCATCGCCGTCTCCGGCGGCATGTCGAACGGAAAACCGATTCGCCCCTCGAGAATGGCATGGGCGGGCACGCTGGAGGCCCAGTTGCCGCCTTCGATACGCCCGATATTCAGGTTGAAGGGATGCTCCAGCGCATCGTAGGGCGGCGTTCGAGGTGACTCATTGAGTTCCGCTTCCAGTGCCTTGAGCCCGGGAATCAGCTGCTGGAGGTATTCGATCGCATTGCTCCCGGCCGTGGTATCCAGCACATGGGCCGGCTCGCCATAGACACGGACTCGAAAGCGCAGCACGCCGATCTGTCCCGCATAAATCTGCGCCCCGAAGGGCTCCGGAATCAATACGAAGTCGCCGGCATGGCCGCGATTGACGCAGGCCAAAGCGCCATTACCCGTACACTCCTCTTCGATCACCGTCTGCAGGGTCAGCGGAAAATCGATGGATGGGCCCGCCTCTCGAACCGCATGAACGGCCATCACCGTCGCGGCGATTCCCGCCTTCATATCCCCGACCCCTCGGCCATATAGCCAACCATCCCGCTCCCACGGCTCCCAGGGAGGGCGTGTCCACATGTCGGTCGGCTCGGCAGGGACGACATCGAGATGCCCGTTCAATACCAGATGCGGACGCCGGGCGTCGGGATTCAGACGAGAAACCAGATTGTAGCGGCCCTGATTGGACCACTCGACCGCGACATGATGAGGGTTGCGAGACAGGTCCGGATCGTCCATCGGCACCTGCTCCACCGGAAGCCCCAGCCGCCGAAGCCAGGACGCCATGGTCTCCAGCGCGCCATGCTCGTTGCCGAGCACGCTGTATTGTCCGACCAGATCCCGCGTCATCTCCAGGGTCTTGTCGAACAAGCTATCGCACCGTTCGAGGACACGTTTTTCGCTATCGCTCAACATCCGGATTCTCCTTGAAACACTCACCTCTCCCCAGGCGACGGGCTCACTCCTTGAATCACATAGTCCCGGGCCACACCGATGTGATAGTCGACGGCATCCCGGCAGCGGGCGGCATCACCGCTTTCCAGGGCCTCCACCAATGCCCAGTGGTTGGTGGCGATACTGCCGGGATCGGCGTGGGTGCGCTCGATCAACGCCATGCACAACCGCAGTTCATGGGACAAGTCATTGAAGGCCTTGAGTAGGCGACGATTGCCGGCCAACTCGAAAACCAAGCGATGAAAGCGCAGGTCCTCCTCGATCTTGCGCCCCTCGTCGCCCTCTTTTGCCACATCGCACATGACTTCCACCTGCCGGTACAGGATGTCATGCATCTCGGGCGTAAACCGCGCCACCAGCAGTTGAAAGGCGTGGCGTTCGTAGCACAGCCGTAGATCGAATACATCCGCCAGATCGTCGCTGTCCAGTTCGCGCACGAAGAACCCCTTGCGCGGCCGCGACACCAGCAATCCCCGGCTCTCGAGCAAGCGGGCCGCCTCCCTGACCGGGGCGCGGCTGATGTCCAGGTTGCGCGACAACTGCACCTCGGAAAGCCGCTCCCCGGGCTGGAAGCGCCTGGCGATGATCGCTTCGGTCAGGAAATCGGCCACCTGGTCGACAAGGTTCATCTGTTTGAGACTCGGGAAGCCGTCGGCGTGCTTGGCATGCATGGTGGTTGTCCTGATCGTCGCGAAGCTCCTGATACCCACAGTATGGCGCAATCCTTTTTTCTGTCGACTATCGACTGTCGACAGCTTGAAGGACCACTGCTATGTTCAAAACCATTGCCTTTCGACATCCCGGGCCCAGCGATCCAATAGATAAAACGCCGACGAAGCGGCCATGGCATAGATGTTTTTGAGTAAAGGAACATGCATGCAAACGTTGTTGAACGACATCAAGCAGGTAGTCGGCCCCTCCGGGCTGCTCACCGGTGACGACGTCACCCAACGCAGCGTCGACTGGCTCAGCGGTGAACGCTGCCGGGCCGGGGCCATCGTGCGCCCGGCCGATACCGAGCAGCTCGCCGCCATCATGACGCTCTGCCATGACGCCGCACAGCCGGTAGTGACCCATGGCGGCCTGACCGGCCTGGTCCATGGTGGCCGGGCCGCTCCCGACGAACTGGTCATTTCCCTGGAACGCATGACCGCCATCGAAGATATCGACCACGTGGGAGCCACCATGACGGTACAGGCCGGCGTGCCGCTGCAGCGGGTCCAGGAAGCGGCCGCAGCCGCAGATCTGCAATTCCCGCTGGACCTGGGGGCCCGCGGCTCCTGCACCATCGGCGGCAATATCGCCACCAATGCCGGCGGCAACCGCGTGATTCGCTACGGCATGATGCGCCAGCAAGTGCTCGGGCTGGAAGCCGTCCTCGCCGACGGCAGCGTCATCAGCTCGCTCAACCACATGCTCAAGAACAATGCCGGCTACGACCTCAAGCAACTGTTCATCGGCAGCGAGGGCACACTGGGCATCGTCACTCGCGCCGTCCTCAAACTGCAGCCGCGCATGACCAGCGAACAGACGGCACTGGTCGCCACTCCCTCCTTCGCGGCCCTCACCCATCTGCTGGGCCTGATGCGGCAACGGCTCGGCGGCCAGCTCAGCGCCTTCGAGGTCATGTGGCAATCCCACTACCGCCTGCTGACCGTGGACAGCGGCCGACACTCGCCGCCACTGCCCGCCGAGCATCCCTACTACGTGATCGTCGAATCCCAGGGAACCGATGCGGAACAGGACGCAAGCCGGTTCAATCAGGCATTGGAAGCCGCCTCCGAGCAGGGACTGATCAGCGACGCCGTGCTGGCCCAGTCGAGCGCCCAACGCCAGGCCATCTGGGCGATTCGCGAAGACGTCGACGGGCTGATCGAAAGCCTCTCGCCGCTGTTTACCTTCGATGTCAGCCTGCCGATACCCGACATGCAGGACTACGTCGACACCCTGCAAGCCGGTCTCGCCGAAAGATGGCCGCATGGACGGATGGTGGTCTTCGGCCATCTGGGCGACGGCAACCTGCATATTTCCATCGGCATCGGCAGCAACGATACCGATATGCGCCAGGCGGTCGAACAACTGGTCTACGCGCCGCTGGCCCCGCTGGGCGGATCGGTCTCGGCCGAGCATGGCATCGGCCTGGAGAAGCGCGACTACCTCGGACTCTCCCGCACGCCCCAGGAAATCGCCCTGATGCGCACCCTCAAGCAGGCGCTCGACCCCAAGCACCTGCTCAACCGCCACAAGGTACTTGGTTAAGGAAACAAGCGCCCTGATAGAAGCCACTGCAGCAGTGGTAGGAGTGGCCATGGCCGCCTTCAGCGGATGTTGGCACTATCGCCCGAGTAGGAGTGGCTCAGCCCGGATCGTCGGAACGCCGCCCGGGCTGAGCCACTCCTACGAAAATCTCCATCCATGCACATGGCGGTTATCGCCACCAAGGCAGAGGTGAGCAATTATCCCTATAGGGATAATTCTGCCAGCATAACTACCTCACACCCCAAACTATCCCGATCGGGAAATTTCTTGTATATCCTCCAACCCATCATGCATTATTATCCCGATCAGGAAAAAAACTAGTCGGGAAGCGATATGACAGCACCCAACGCGGTCCCTATCCGCGATGCCGAGACGCTCGGCCAACTGATTCGTCGCACGCGCAAGCACCAGGGGTTGAACCTGGAAACCCTGGCCGGCCTGTGTGGGCTGAGCATTCGCTTCCTGAGCGAACTGGAGAATGGCCGCGAATCCTGCGGCTTCGGGCGCATCATGATGGTGCTCGAGGCACTGGGTATCGACCTCGTCGCCTATCCCACCGAGGAGACCCCGTCGTGACGCGACAGCAAGAGCTGCATGTCTGGCGCGACGCGCAGCGCGTCGGCACCCTATGGCGCGGTGACGATGAACGACTGATGGGGTTCGAGTACGACGACGCCTGGCAAGCGACGGGGCTGGCCATTTCGCATAGCCTGCCATTGAGCCGGAAGACCTGGCTGCCGGAAGACCAACGTGCCCATCGCTGGTTTGGCAACCTGCTGCCGGAAGAACAGGCACGTGAGGCCCTGATCAAGCGGCTAGGCATCCCCGACGACGACTTCTCGTTGCTGGCCGCCATCGGCGGCGACTGCGCCGGTGCCCTGACGATCCTGCCCCCTGGGCAGGCCCCGTTGCCACGCGGGCAACCATCCGAGGGGCGGTCATCGCACGGCCAGGGCGACTATCGAGCCCTCGAGCTCGACCGGCTCGGTCAGTGGGCCGCCTTCCGCGAGCGCTATGCCCTGATGACCGACGACGACCCTGCCAAGCGCCCTCGCCTATCCTTGGCCGGTGCCCAGGACAAGATCCCCGTACTCGTGTGGGATGGCACACTCTACCTGCCCTCAGGGGTCGCGCCTTCCTCGCATATCCTGAAGTTCGCCGTCGAGGGGCGCGAACAGGTCATCCTCAATGAACTGTACCTGAATACCCTGGCACGATTGGCCGGGCTGGCCTGCCCACCTACCGAGATGCATTATGCCGGCCGTCATCCCTACCTGGTCGTCGAACGTTACGATCGTCATGGCATCGGCACACACCATATCGAGCGCTTGCATCAGGAAGACCTGTGCCAGGCGATGGGGCTGTCGCGCACCCAGAAGTACCAGGCCTTCAATGGACCGCGCTTTGGACAAGCCGTGCAAACGGTACGCGAGGCCTGCAGGCCCTCGGCGGCCTCTATCCAGCACCTGCTTCGCTGGCAGATCTTCAACGTCCTGGTCGGCAACAGCGACGGCCATGCCAAGAACGTCTCGCTGCTGCAGGATGCCCGTGGCCGGTGGCAGATCGCCCCGGCGTACGACCTGGTCGGCACCATCGTGCTCGGCTACAACCCCGAACTGGCCTTCTCGGTGGGTGAGCAGTTCAACTCGAGGCAACTATTACCGCGGGACTGGCAAGCCTTCGCCCGGGAATGCCGCTTCAGCTACCCGTTCGTCAAGCGCCAGATCCAGGAAATGGCCGCCACGCTCGCCGAGCTTGGCGACTCGTTCTCCTTGAGGGAAGTCCTGCAACAAGCAGGCCTAAGAGATAATGGCTGGGTGCGCCTGCAGCAGCAGCGCCGGCATATTCATAAGCAATGTCGGCGGGCAGAGCGTTGGTAGGATAACGCCATCCCCTCACAGGACACCGCCATGATCTTCGCCACGCTTGGCCCGGCCGGCAGCAACTACGAGTTCGTATTGGAGCGCTCCTACATTAGCTTTGTTTCATTCACTGAACTGGGTAACAACTGGTACGACACCTGAGACAGATGCCACCGGCCGGCAAAGCTCGGGAAAAGGTCGCAAGGTGGCCAGACAAGTGTAGGAGCGCCCGTGGGCGCGAACCGGCCGCGAGGCCGGTTGGGTTCAGAATGATATGGCAAGCTAGCACATAGTTATGCCCGCGGGAGCGATGCTGCTGGCGATCTTACCCTCTTGGCTATCACAACCACTTGGCATCCCACAACGGATAATCACCGATATCGTCCACCAACCCAGCCCGCAAGGGATTGGCAACGATATAACGCGCCACCGCGCGAATGTCCTCTTCGTGCCTGATGGCCCGATCATGGTAGCCCCGTTGCCAGATACTTCCTTCGCCCCCCAGGACGCGATTCACCATCATGGATGATCGCCCCTTGAACCGTCGCATCACCATACTCAGGGAAGCCAGATCCCCCAGACTGAATAGCCAGTGAATATGGTCGGGCATGACGACAAACGACTGGGAATCGAGCCATCCCAACTCATGTAAGGCACGCATTTCATTGACGATCAACCTGCCAAGTAGCCAATCGTGGAAGATCGGCAAGCGATCACGTGTGCAAGTCGTGACGAGATAAGAACGAAACGATTGGGAGAAGCGCCCTTTTCTCAGGGTATGGGCATGGGGAGGCAGCGATGTATCCATGTCGTGATTTCCTTTCCGCCATCAATGGCAATGGTAGTGTAACCCGACATTCCAGGGCATCATCATGTGGTGGTGCCGTTGGACACTCAGCCGGCCTGACGGCCGGATCGCGACCACGGTCGCTCCTACCCTGGCGTTTGTGCCACGGGGCCGGCTTGGCTGACATCTCCCATCGCGACCACGGGCGCGCCTACGCGGCAAGCGGTCGCCCTCTTCCTGATAGGGGTCGGGAAGGCATAGCCTCCCCGCCCTCCGAACCGTGCATGCGGTTCTCCCGCACACGGCTCTCCAGTCGATGGTTTCAACATCGTGATTGG